>NZ_AKZI01000170.1 GCF_000293785.1 Rhodovulum sp. PH10
AGCCCGAAAAAGGGAATCCGACCAAGGACTCTTCTGTTAGGCAGAGACCACTAGCGTGACCGGCACCGGTGCGAACACCTGCCGGAAATGCTCGTGATACGCCGCCCCTACGTCGCCGCCGCTCGCGCGCAGCCGGTCGATCGGGGTCAGCAGCGCCGGGGTCTGCAGCACCACGGCGGCCTGCCACTGGGCCCCGCGCCGGGTGGCCGCGACGGGCGGCCGCGACGCCGGCCCCAGGGTCGAGAGGGTGGCGGAGGTCGGCCCTTTGCCGATCAGGATGCGCAAGCCGTGAAGCTTACCGAGGATATCGGCCGGGACGCCGCCCGGAGCCCCGATCTCGAAAACCCAGCGGAGCGCCGGGCCATCGGCGAGGCGCGGCTCCACCATGTCGTAGACGAACAGGGCGCCGCCGGCGCCGGGCTCGTAGCGAGCGGTGCCGAGACGATCGTCGATCGCGGTCCGGGTCCGGACGCAGCGCGCCACGACGCTCTCGACCAGGTGCATCGACACGAGCGAGCGCTTGGCCAGCGCCTTGTCGTCCACCAGCGCCTTGTCGATCGCCTTGGCGTGGATCGATTTCCAGTCGACGGCGAGCACCGGAGGCGACGTCGGGTTGGTGCCGATCCGCGGCTGCTCGTCGAGAATGGCGTCGTGCAGGTCGAAGCGCAGCTTCTTGCCGGGTTCGGGGTTTTCCTTCTCGTACACACAGAGCGAGAAGGGCGGGACCACCGGGCGGCTCCCGCCGTCCGGTGCCGGGGCACACTCCGGCGCAGATACGAGACTGCCGGCGCGGACCTCGTTGCGGGCGGTGACGGCGGGACGGGCCGCCCGGAACACGGCGTCCGACAGGAAGGCGTCCAGATCGCCCGGGAGCTGCCCGTCCGGCCCGAGCACGTTGGCGACCGCGCCCTTGATGGCACCGCCCGACACCTCGACCGCGCCCGCGAAGACGTTCGGCGCGATCCGTTCGGCACCGACCAAGAACGGCCCATCGAAATCGAGCGCGAAGGTGATCGCCTCGGCAGCGGCCGCGGCGGGGACCGCGGCCGGAACGGCGATCGCGGCCGGGAGCGAGGCGGCCGGGGCGAGCGTCACCGCGAAGCCGGCGACCCGGCCGAAGCCTGCCGACTTGTGGGCGCCGATCGCCGGCACCACGCCGAGTGCCAGCTCGAACGCCGACACGACCGACGCCACGGGAAGGGCCCCCGAGGTTCGCACCAGCGCCCGGCCGCAAAACGCCACCGTCGCGCCGATCGGAAACGGCAGGTCGAGCACCTGGAGGTGACCTTCCTCGGCGGAGCCGAGCGCCTCGTCGATCCGGATCCGGGTGATCGTGCCGCTGCCGGCAGCGACCGGCTCCGCCTCGAAGTCCTCGAAGGTCACGGCGCCGCGCTGCGGTGCGTTGCTGGCCCCGCGGTCGTCGGCCCCCTGGCTCGGGTCGTCGTCCTGGCCGAGGCCCGAGGCCCGTCCGAACACGTCGCCGATGAAGGCGTTGCCGCTTCCCGGCAGGCCCGGGATGGCGCCGCCACAGCGACGGCAGATCGCCAGCAGGGCGTCGCGGAGCACGCCGCGGACCAGCGTCCCGGGAATGACGGGACGGCCGTCCTTGCGCGGCAGGCGAGCGTCCACGCCGAACAGCGGGTTGATTTCACCGCCGGTCATGAAGGGCGACACGAGTTCGATGCGGATGTCGATCGCCTGCAGGGTCATGGCGCGTCTCCGTCGCGGCAGTCTGGGCCGAATGGCTCGACATAGTCCCACAGATGCAGGGCGGTCATCAGCGGCAGCACCGCGTTGCGGGTCGCACCCGCCCGCGACGCCGCGAACGGAAGGTGCTCCGTCGTGTCGCCGAGGCCCAGGTCGGCGATAGCATCGTCCCTGAACGTTCGCGCAACACCCGCGTCAGCTCGGCCGCGGCCCAGGTCGACCAAGCTGCGTCACCGCTCCCGGCATCGGCGGCCGCGAGCCCGCCGGGCCACTGCCGGGCCTCCAGGGCGAGCTTCATGGCCTGGCTGCGGTCGAGCGCTCCTTTCAAGCACCGGAACCAGGTGGTCGCGCTCTGGAACGGGCGCTGCACGGCCGGCTTGGCGAAGGCGAACGGTACCGTCGCCTTCGCGCCGTCGAGCAGCAGCCGCTCGCGGGTCCGGTCGAGATCGCCGCGCGGCAGCTCGACCGACTCCGCCGCGAAGGCCGAGACGATCGTCCGGCTCTTGTCGGCCCTCTTGGCGTCCGAGCAGAGATCGTCGGCCAGGCTTCGCGACTGCCGGATCGGCGCCTTGTGGTTGACGAAGGCGAGGCCGATCCCGTGCGTCAGCCGTCGCTCCTGTGGGGACAGGTGCCGGAAAAGAGCGTCGCCCGGGAGCTCCCAGCCGTGCAGCTCGTCCTCGATCTCCAGCACCAGGCTCCAGGCGGCCCAGACCGGCACCGCGAACACCATCTCGTCGCCACCCCACAGCAGGGTCTCGAAGCGCAGGCGCGCCACCTCGTCGTCGTCCTGCCGGGAACGGACCGGCTGTCGGATCATGTGGCTCCGGTCCGGTTCGAGCGCCCAGGCGAGCAGGCGCGCCAGCAGGCGGGTCTGCCAGGTCCGCACCGATGTGCTGAACGCCGCGACCGCGTCGACGTCCCGCATCAGCTTGTTGCGCAACCGCTGAAAGCCGTTGCCGTCGAGATGGACGACGGCGATCTTGCCCGAGAGCGCCGGGGGCAGGGCGAAGCCACCCGCGGTGTCGGCCGTGAGATCCGACAGGGTGTTGGTGAACGCGAGCGCGCGCTCGGCGAGCGCGGCCCGTACGGGCTCGCCGGCGGGGTCCCGTTCGAGCTCCCGATCGTAGAAGCCCTGGCGCGCCGCGCGGCCGAAGCGCCGCCGCACCGCCACGAACCGCGAGACCTCGACGCCGGCCTCCGCGACGGCGGCCGGCCGCACCCGGTCGATCTCGCAGGGCCGGCCGGGGCTGCCGGGCTCGGGGTCCGGCAGCACGAACGACAAGGTCCGGTACTGGCCGACGCGCAGGCGCGCCTCGGCCCGCGCGACAGCGCCCACGAGGCTCTTGTCGGCCCCGCGGGCGATCGGCTCGACCGCCACCGCGAAGCTGAAATCGCTCCCCCGAGGCCCGGCTGCGCCGGCCGACCCGATCGGTCCGGCCAGCACGGTCCGGATGTCCGCCTCGACCGACGGCTCGTCGCCGGCCGCGACATCGAGGGCGGCGAGCAGCTCGGACGCGCCCAGCGAAATGCGCCGGTAGGACGGCTGCGACGCTTTCAGGTGGGCGTCGACGGCCTCCACCGCCGCGAGCAACGCGAGGCCGCCGCCCCGGATGGTCGACAGGTCGTTGGTATCGATGACGGAAAACGCCAGATTTTGCGCGGCGACGCGAACGATATGCGACGGCACGAGTCTCCCGGCCCCCATACGAACAGGTGACGCGCCGAGTAGAGCACCCTGCAATACCGCTGTCGAGAGCGGTTGTGGTGTGTCGACAGGGCTCGCCGAAAGGGCGGGAGGGCGCGTTCCGGGACGGCAGCGCAGGCCGCGACGACGTTTCGGTCCGCTGGTGCGCGGTGCATGCAGTCAGACCCAGGCGAGCATGCCTGGCCCGGAGATCTTTACGTTCCGCTGGTGCGCGGTGCATGCAGTCAGACGGATCGCCTTCACATAGGCGATGCGGCCGTCGTTTACGTTCCGCTGGTGCGCGGTGCATGCAGTCAGACCGACCTCGGGTCAGCAGTCGCGTTTCAGTAACTTTACGTTCCGCTGGTGCGCGGTGCATGCAGTCAGACTGGGGGGTTCGCAGGCGGCTGTCAATGCTGAATTTCGGAAACCTGTTTCCACTGTTCTTCCAGTTTTTCCGGCGGAAATGGACCGAAATTGACCCATCAGTGGAAATCTGCTCGAATGTGTCGACATCGCGGATTGTTCGCATGACGGCATCCAAGACTGGCTCCGGCCCCTTTTACGACCGCGTGGCGGCTGTCGACACCCTGCGCCGAGCCTGGGAGAAGGTGAAGGCCAACAACGGCGCCGCCGGTGGCGACGGCATGACGGTCGCGCGGTTCGCGCTGGTCGCCGAATCGATGATCCAGCGACTCGCCGGGGCGCTCCGCAGCGGCCAGTACCGGCCCGGACCGGCCCGCCGCGCCTTCATTCCGAAGAAGGACGGCGGCCTGCGGCCGCTCGACATCCCGTGCGTGCACGACCGGGTGGTCCAGGGCGCCGCCACGCTGGTGCTCGACCCGGTGCTGGACAAGGCATTCGCGGATTCGAGCTTCGCCTATCGCCGCGGCCGCTCGGTCGCGCAGGCGGTCGCCCGCATCGGCAGCCTGCGCCGGCAGGGTTTCACCCATGTGGTCGACGGCGACATCCGGGCGTATTTCGAACGCATTCCGCACGACCGGCTGATCACCAAGCTGGAGCAGCATGTCGACGACCAGGCGATGGTCGACCTGATCTGGCTGTGGCTCGAGACCTACTCGCTCACCGGCCGCGGCGTGCCGCAAGGCGCGCCGATCTCGCCGCTGCTCGCCAACCTCTATCTCGACGCGGTGGACGACCGGATCGAGCGCGCCGGCGTGCGGCTCGTGCGCTTCGCGGACGATTTCGTGCTGCTGGCCAAGACGCCGGCCTCGGCCGAGAAGGCGCTCGTGGAGATGACCCGGCTGCTCGCGGAGGAGGGCCTCGAGATTCATCCGGAGAAGACGCGGCTGGTGAGCTTCGAGGAGGGGTTCCGGTTCCTCGGCCACGTGTTCGTCCGCTCGCTCATCGTCCGCGAGGTCCAGGAGGAGGACATCCCGGACGAGGACGCCATCGCGGCCGCCGAGCGTCTGCTCACGGAAGCCGAGGCGACGAGGCCCGCCGAGGGGAGCGACGCCACCGCCGCGCCGCCGCGCGAGCGCTCCGATCCGGTGTTCCCGGTCTATGTGATCGAGCCCGGCCGGCGGCTGGAGGCGAAAGGGGCGCGGCTGCGCCTCGTCGACGACATCGGCCGCATCGTCGACCTGCCGCCCGGGCAGATCGACCGCATCGAGCTCGGCCCGGGCACCGACGCGACCCTGGAGGCGCTCGAGCTCGCCGCCGCCAACGCCATCGAGATCGACCGGGTGAACGGCCACGGAGAGGTGACGGGCCGCTACGAGGATGTCGGGCCGGAGCGCGCGAGGCGGCACCTCGCCCAGGCCCGGACCGTGCTCGACCCGGCGCGGCGGCTCGCCCTCGCCCGCACCATCGTCGACGCGCGGCTTCGCAACCAGCGCGCCCTGCTCCGGCGCCTCAACCGCACCCGCAAGGACGCCGAGATCGCCGAGGCTTGTGTGGTTCTGAACCGGACGATCCGCTCGCTCGACACGGCGGCCGACATCGATGCCGCGATGGGATACGAGGGCGCCGGTGCGGCGGCGTTCTGGCCGGCGTTCGGCCGATGCTTCCCGGAGCCGTTTCGGTTCGGCCGACGGAGCCGGCGCCCGGCCCCCGACGCCGCCAATCTCGCCGTCAATGTCGTGTGCAACATGCTGGCCCGCGATGTTCGCGCCGTGGTGATCCGGGCCGGGCTGCATCCCGGCTTCGGCGTCCTGCACGAGACCGCCGACGGGATCGATGCCGCCGTGCACGATCTGATGGAGGAGCTCCGGGCGCCGGTCGCCGAAGCCTGCGTGGCGGCGTCGTTCAACCGCAAGGCCCTCACCGCCGACAGTTTCGTCCTCGATGTCGGCACACGCCTCACCCGCTCCGGCTGGGCGGCGGTGATCCGCGCCTATGAAAGCTGGGTCGCGCAGCCGGTCCGCTCACCACGCTCGCGGCGCGACGTGCTGTGGCGCGCCCTGATGCTCGAGCAGGCGTACGCCTATGCCGAGGCCTGCGAGCAAGGCACGCCGTATCGACCGTACGAGATGGATTATTGACCATGTCCCGGGGCACGCATCTCTACGTGTTCGCCTACGACATCGAACGGGACCGCGCCCGGGCGCGGGTGGCGAAGCTTCTGGAGAACGATCTCGTGCGCGTGCAGAAATCGGTGTTCGAGGGCCGGATGACGCCGGCGGCAGCCCGACGGATCGCCGAGAAGATCGAGCGCGAGCTGGCGCCGACGGACTCGTTGCGGGTCTACGCGATCACGGCGCAGGGGCTCGACGCGAGCCGTTCGTTCGGGATGGCGCCGATCGCCGAGAAGTCCGCCTTCCTGCTGTTCTGACGTTCCGAGCCATCATGACGCAGATCGCGGCGACGCCGGACGAGTTGCTCCTGATGTGGGTCCAGGAGGAGATTCGCGTCGTCTGCGCCCGCCCGCCGGAGCTCGAGGACCATCCCGATCTCGCGATGCGCATCCGCGGCGCCCTCGGTCGCGTGCTCGCCCTCGCCGGGCCGCCGATCGCCCATCGCCACGATCCCTTCGACCGGCCGCCTCCCTTCCCGGCCTTGTTCGGTGCCGACGAGGAGACGACACGGCCCTTCGTCATCGACGTCGACGTCCTCGGCGACGTGATCCAGGTGGACCTTCGGCTGTTCGGCACGGCAGCCTTCTGGGCCGACCAATGCCGCGTGGCGCTGGTCGCGGCGCTCGCCGCCGGCGTGTCGATCAAGGCCGGAAGCCGGCACCGCTGTCCGCTCGAACCGCTCGATTGTCTGATGCGCCGCGTCTGCGCCGATCTCCCGCCGCGATCGGTCGGGGCGGTGAGCCTGATCTGCCTCACGCCCGTCGCCGTGCGCGCCGGCGCCGCCGTCCTGACGGTCCCGCCAGCGCTTCTCTACGCCGCGGTGACCCGGGTGCGCCGTCTGGCACCCTGGCTCGACGTGTCCCTGACGGCCGATTGGGCCATGCTGCGGAGTATCTGCGAGCAGGCCCGCGTCGTCCGTGACCGGCTGTCGCCATACCGCGCGGTCCGCTTCTCGCAACGCCAGCGTGATCGACGTATTCCGGTCACCGGCCTGCTCGGCGAGTGTCGGATCGAGGGCGACCTCTCGCCGCTGGCTCCGTTCCTGGTGCTGGCGGAACACACGCATATCGGCAGTCATGCCGCACTCGGCATGGGCCGTGTGCGTTTGGTGATGTATCCCTGACGCCTTCGCCCGAAGGTCCCGGCGCCGCTTCCCCATGCAAGCAGCACGAACCAGCACCGCCGTTCGACGACGGTGACGCCGCGGATGCGCCGGGCACGTTCCCGCTCAGGCCGCCCGCTCGATCTTGTATGGACGGACAAGGAGGTCGGCCGGGATTTTCCATCACTCGTCGATCTTGTGGATCATCTCGACCGTGAGCGCGCGCCGGCGTGCGAGAACCTCCGAGGCCCGGGAGCGCGATCCCAGGAGTTCCGCCAACTCGACTGGGTGTGACCGAGTTCGTCGATGGCGTAGCGGAGCACGTCGATCGGATCGAAATCCCCGCCGATTTCGATCGGCCGTCGCTTCCTCTCGTAGATGTCGACGAGCGCGAGCAGCACATCGAGCTCGTCGCCCACCTCGGTGCCCTCCCGCGCACCCAACAGGCTTCGATCTCGGCGAGCGCCGCGCGATGGTCCTCGTCGGTGCGGATCGGCCGAATGTCCATCCGTCGTCTTCTCAGAACTGCGACACTGTCATCGCGTCGATGCGGTCACATTCCGCGTGGGGGCCGACGAACTTCACGACCGCGATCTGCCGGCGGAAATCGAAGGTGGCTACCAAGCGATAATTTTCGCCCGCGGGCTCGAATCTCACCCGTTCGCTGTTGAGCACTTTTGCCTTAGAGCCTGACTCGAAATTCGTCCTTTATCGACGGGCTCTGGCGAGGCGG
>NZ_AKZI01000171.1 GCF_000293785.1 Rhodovulum sp. PH10
CTTCCTCCTCGCCACACGCGAAGCACTTCCGTGAATCCCGTAGCCCCGCCGGGGAGAGGTCGGACCGCGGAGCGGTCCGGCCAAGGGGGACCTCGAGCAAATCACCGAAGCATACGCCCCTTGGCCCGGCGAGCTACGCTCGCCGACCCTCTCCCCACGGGAGAGGGTAAAACCCCGAGCCGTTCAGCCGGAAACAGTATAAACCCGCTCGCCCGCCTTCCTCGCGCGCCTTCAGCGCGGGATCAACGGGAAGGTGACGGCGATCGCCCAGGCGAAGGCCAGCGCATTGGCGATCGCGCCGACCAGCGGATGGTGCGTGCGCCTGTAGGCGAAACGGCTGAACAGGCCGTAGATCACGAAGAACAGCACGATCACCGGCACGATCAAGATCAGGAAGAACAGCTTTTCCAGGTTCAGCGCGATCGCCGCCGCGAGCGACAGCACGAAAAAGAGCTTGGTCGCCGGGTAGGCGCCGCGCGCCGCGCCCGCACCGCGGGTCGCCCATTCGTCGGCGAGGAAGTAAGGCAGCGTGCCGGCGGCGAGCGCGGCGAGGATCGGCAGGCGCGGCGCCACCGGCACGAACGACGTCACGTAGGTGTCGAGCGCGAGGCCGAACACGCCGATGCCGTAGAGCGCGACCAGCGCGGCCGAGAGGAGCAGCAGGGCGACGCCGCGTCGACCGATCGGCGGGTCGCCGAGCGTTTGCCCGCCGAGCGTTTGCCTGCCACCGAGCCGTCCCGCGAGCCACAGGCCGACGCCGGTGAGAAGGCCGTAGAGCGCGAAGTGGAGCGCCAGATAATCCCCGACCAGCATCGGCAGGAAATCGGTCGGCGCCTTCCACAGCAGGAGCGGCGTCAGCACCGCCGGGGCGAGGCCGACCGGCAACAGCGTGCGCCAACGCAAGGATGCGCCGAGCGGGGTCGGTGACAGCCACGGCAGCAATCCCGCGAGCGGCTTTGCCAGCGCGACGATGCCGAGGAGAAGAAGCGCGATCCACGGCCCGCGGTCGTCGACATAACCGCTGCCGGCATGGTGGAACGCGGCGTCGAGCCAGTCGCGCGCCGCGGCGAGCCCGGCCGGGCCGTACAACACCGCGACGTGCTCGACATGCGGCGAGAACACGATCTTTCGCGCCGTGCCGTCGTCGAACGAGCCGTACATCACGCCCGGCTGGGCGTCGGGTCCGGCCGCGAGCCGCAGCACCCGCAGCGCCTCCCGCTTCAGCCCCGGCTCCCAGTCGCCGACCACGACCAGCAGGTTTTTCGGGCTGTCGGCGGTGACGGCGGGCGAGAACATCGACACCGTGACGGCGGCAAAAACCTCGGGATGCTGTTGAGCGGTGCGCACCACGATGTCGGAGGCCATCGAATGGCCGAGCAGCGCGATCTGCCCGCTGGTGCCGGGGAGATTTTTGGCGAAGTCGAGCACCTCGCCGAGCTGCTTCACCAGAAGCACCGTCGTGCCGCTGACGTGATTGATGTCGCCGCCGGCCGGCGTCGGATTGCGGCCGTGGCCGAGGAAATCGAACGTCACGGCGACATAGCCGTTGCGCGCCAGCGTCACCGCGAACGGCTGCATCAGCTGCTGCGATCCGGCAAAGCCGTGCGCGATCACCACGACCGGGGCAGGGGTTTTCTGGTCGGCGGGCCGGAAGACCGTCACCGGCGTGGTGCCGACCGTGGCCTTGCGGATGTCGAGCCCTCGGGTGGTCAGCGCGAGCTGCCACAGCGCGACGGCGATCGCCGCGGCGGCGACGAGGCCGAGCACGAGATCACGAAGGCGGAACCGGGTCGTTCGGGGGGTGTCGCTCTGTGTCACGGGGCCTCACGGGCGAAAGCGGCGGCTCGAGCCGCCGTCTATCGCCCGCGCAGCCGATCCAACGCAAGCCGCGCGTGATGCCGGGGTTTCACAGCGTGCCGTCGACCAACACCTCGATCAGGAACGGGGCGTCGTCGGAAAACGCGCGGTCGAGCGCCGGGGCGATCTCGTCCGCTTTCTCCACCCGCACCGCCGGGACGCCGAGTCCTTGCGCCAGAAGATCGAAGCGCAGCTTTTGCGGCGCGAGGTCGAAGCAGTCGGGAAACGCCGTCTCGGGAAGGCCGCGCTCGCGCCGGTAGGATTGCAGATTGTATTCGAGGATGCGGTACTTTCCGTTGTTCAGCACCACGAATTTCGCGCCGATCCGGTGTCGGGCGGCGGTCGCCAGCGCCTGCACGGTGGCGATGCCGCCGCCGTCGCCGGCAAAGCCGATCACCAGATGGTCGGGCTTGGCGAGCTTTAGCCCCACGGTTCCGGGAAGCCCCGTGCCGAGCATGCCGACCCGGGTCTGGAACCACGATCCGGCCTTTTCCGGCGGCAGATGGCGCAGCAGCTCCGGCCCGTGGGTCAAGGCTTCGTCGAAGATCGCGACCGGCTGTCTCACCGTCTTCAGCCGGGCTGCGAGGTCGGCCATGAAGCGCGAGGCGCGCAGCGGCACGGCGTCGCGCTCGCGCGCGTCGGCGGCCAGGGCCGCCTCGGTCGCCTGCTGCTTTTTCCTCGCCTGGGCGTCGGAGCGGGCGGCCGCACGCTTCTTCTGGGGCTCCGTCATCGTCTCGCGCAGCGCCGCCGCGAGCTTGTCCAGCGCGAGCTTGGGATCGGCGAGCGCGCCGATGTGAGCCGGAAAGTTCTTGGCGATCTCGGAGACGCCGAGATCGAACTGCACGACCTTGGCATCCGGCGCGAACACGCCCTCGAGCTCGGGAAACACTTCCGGCAAGATCGTCGTGCCGCACACCAGCACCACATCGGCGGCCGAGGTGATCGGCCGGCTCGCCGAGCCGAACATGTGGCCGAGAAAGCCGCCGAACAGCGGATGCGAGGCGGGCATGCTCACCTCCGAGCAGTTGCCGCCCCACACGGTGGCCCCCAACAGCTCGGCGATCGCCACCAGCGCGTCGTTCGCGTCCGCCGCGACGATGCCGTCGCCCATCAGGATCAGCGGCCGCTCGGCGGCGGCGAGCACCTTTGCGGCGGCGGCGACGATGTCGTCGGGTGGCGCGACGCGGGTGTCGACCGGCTGCGAGGGCACCACCGGCTCGCTCGCCTGCGCGTCCAGCACGTCCATGGGAAGGGTGAGAAACACCGGCCCCATCGGCGGCGTGCAGGCGGTCTTGATGGCGCGGCGGGTGAGCCGCAGCAGCGAGCCCGGATCGACGACCCGCCAGGCGCACGGGCCGTTGTGATCGGACTTCACGAACGGTCGCGCGATCGCCGGCAGGTCGGCGGCCATCTGGCCGTCGAGCGCGTCGTAGCGCAGGCCAGACTCGCCGGCGAACACCAGCATCGGGGTATAGCCGCGCTTGGCGTAGTACATCATGCCGAGGCCGTTCGCGAGGCCGGCATAGGAATGGAGCTGCACCACCGCCGGCCGCTTCCAGGCGATAAGGTCGCCGTCGCGCTTCACCGGGCCGGTGGCGCGGCCATAGGCGTCGGCGATCGCCACCGCTGGCGCCTCCTGCAGCGCCAGCACGTAGCGCAGGCTGGCGAACTCGGGCCGGCCGAGCGCATCGAGAAGGCTCTCCTCCGAGCTGCCGGGATTGCCGAACACGTAGGGGATGCCGTCGGCCACCAGCTGGCGCAGGAAGGCGAAGCGGCCGGTGTCGGTCGCGGTGCGGGTGCGGGGGTCGATCGCGGTGGTCGTCGTCGTGGGAGAGGTCGTCATGGGAGAGGTCATGGGGCTCCTCGCCGGCCGGGGTGACGCGAACAGGGTACGGATGCACGCAAAGATTGCCAACAGGGAGGATGCAATCAAGAGAACACGAATCGTGCAACCGTGAGTGAGGCGACGGTTTCGCCTCTCCGGCGCCGAAACGCGGTGCCGGCCGGCCGCCTTGTAGGGTTTGCTACAATGTCTCCGCGGCGACGTGCCTCCCCGAATCCATGACCCGGACCGCCTATAAAGCGCGGTGGCTTCGCGGTATCTTATGATTCATTCGGTCGCCTCGGCCGGACCGGTTTCGGCTGGCGCGGTTCCTGCACGATCGAGCCGATGGGCACGTCCGGGTGGTCCCGGTGCGCCGCACCGGCGGACAGGACACGCGGCCATTGCACGCGGCGATTACACGCGAGGATGGCACGAGGCAGGGCACGACCATGACGGTCACGGACGACACCAGCACCCCCGGCATCCGCTCCGCGGCGGACGGCGGTGTGGAGCACGACGGCGTGGGGTGCGGCGGCGTGGGACACGGCGGCCATGCGCCGGATCACGGCGCGCCGAACCAAGCGCTGCCGGATCACGGCGCGCCGAACCAAGTGCTGCCGGATCACGGCGCGCCGAACCCATCGCTGCCGGATCACGGCGCGCCGAACCCATCGCTGCCGGCGCACGGCGCGCCGGACCGGGGGCCGGCCGAGGGCGGCTGCCCGCACTCCGGGGGGTCGGCTCCCGGCGAGCATCCGCACGCGGCCTACGCCCATGGGGGCCACCCGCAGGGGCACCCGCAGAGCCTTGAGCACGGCGACCCGGCGGCGGGCCAGCCGGACCAGGCCGTGCTCGAGGCGATCTGCCCGTTCCATGCCGACAAGGCCTTGGCCGAGCGCCGCCCGCGGGAGGCCAAGACGATGGTTTTGACCGGTGCCTCGCGCGGCATCGGCCATTCGACCGTAAAGCTGTTCGCCGAGGCGGGCTGGCGGATCATCACCTGCTCGCGACAGCCGTTCGATCGCGGCCGCTGCCCGTGGGAGGAGGGGCCGGACGATCACGTCCAGGTCGACCTCGCCGACCACCGGGCGCTGTCGCTCGCCATCATCGACATCAAGGCGCGCCTGGGCGGCCGCCCGCTGCATGCGCTGATCAACAATGCCGGCATCTCGCCGAAGGCCGGCGACGGCGCGCGGCTCTCCTCGCTGACGACGCCGGTGGCGACCTGGATGAACGTCTTCCACGTCAACTTCCTGGCGCCGATCCTGCTCGCCCGCGGCCTGTTCGACGAGCTGAAGGCGGGCCACGGCACGGTGGTCAACGTCACCTCGATCGTCGGCTCGCGCGTGCATCCCTTCGCCGGCACGGCCTACGCCACCTCCAAGGCGGCGCTCGCCTCGCTGACCCGCGAGATGGCGCACGACTTCGCCCCGCACGGCATCCGCGTCAACGCGATCGCGCCGGGCGAGATCAAGACCGACATCCTGTCGCCGGAAACCGAACAGCGCCTCGCACCGTTGATCCCGATGCGTCGCGTCGGCATGCCGGACGAGGTGGCGAAGGTTCTGTTCTTTCTCTGCTCGGACGCCGCGAGTTACGTGACGGGCGAGGAAATTCAGATCAACGGAGGTCAGAACCTCTGACACTTGCGATGATCGTCGAATTTGTTGCGGTTGGATGAAATGAAGATCGGCTTCTCGTCGTCGCGAAAGACCTGTGGATTGCTCGCAAAGACCATGGTGCGTGCCGGGATTCGGCACCGGCGGCCCGCCGGGAAAGGCAAAAAATGCGCACCGACTCCGATTCTCGAGCAGGTCGGGCGAAAAATATAGGCGCGACAACCCACTGCGTTCCGCGCATACTCGTACGGGAAATGCAGGCAGTGGGGCGAGGCTTCCGAGGCCGATGGAGCATGCCCGATGCGTCATGCAGAATCTGACCGTTCGCCGATCGCGGTGTCGTCGGCGCCGTCGGCTGCACGCAGCGAGATCGCCCTCACGGGCGTCTACGAAATATCGAAGATCCTGACGTCGGCGAGCCGGCTCGAGACCATGTTGTCGAACGTGGTCAACCTGCTCGCCTCGTTCATGCAGATGCGGCACGGGGTGATCGCGCTGCTCGACGACGACGGGATTCCCGACATCGCGGTCGGGGCCGGCTGGTCGGAAGACTCCGCCGAGCGATTCCACGCGCGCCTGCCGCAGAAGCCGATCGGCCACGTGATCGCCACCGGCATGCCGCTGGTGGTGCCGAACGTCGCCAAGCATCCGCTGTTCCAGCCGGCCGACATCGCCGAGCTGACCGCCGGCGAGAACGAGACCGTCTCCTTCATCGGCGTGCCGATCCGGATCGGCTCGAAGGTGGTCGGCACGCTGACGATCGACCGGGTGTGCGACGCCCAGTCGGTGCTGCGGCTCGACTTCGACGTCCGCTTCCTGGTGATGATCGCCAATCTGATCGGCCAGACCGTCCAGCTCCACCGCGTGCTGCTGCTCGACCGCGAGCGGATGATGACCGAGGCGCACCGCCTCCAGAAGGAGCTCGACGAGTACAAGCCGCCGTCCGCCCGCTCGATCGCCGGCATCGTCGGCGACAGCCCGCAGATCCGCACGCTGCTCGACAAGATCGCGGTGGTCGCCCGCTCGCGCTCGCCGGTGCTGCTGCGCGGCGAGTCGGGCACCGGCAAGGAGCTGTTCGCCCACGCCATCCACGAGCTGTCGCCGTGCAGCGCCGGGCCGTTCGTCAAGGTCAATGTCGCGGCGCTGCCGGAATCGGTGCTCGAGTCCGAGCTGTTCGGCCACGAGAAGGGCGCCTTCACCGGCGCCGTCGCCGCCCGCAAGGGCCGCTTCGAGCTCGCGCACGGCGGCACGCTGTTTCTCGACGAGATCGGCGAGATGTCGCCGGTCTTTCAGGCCAAGCTGTTGCGCGTGCTGCAGGAGGGCGAGTTCGAGCGGGTCGGCGGCACCAAGACGATCAAGGTGCAGGTCCGCCTCGTCACCGCCACCAACCGCAATCTCGAGGAGGCGGTCGCGAAGGGCGAGTTCCGCGCCGACCTCTATTACCGCATCAACGTGGTGCCGGTCTTCCTGCCGCCGCTGCGCGACCGCAAGAGCGACATCCCGCTGCTGAGCCGCGAGTTCCTCGCCCGCTTCAACGACGAGAACGGCCGGGCGCTGGCGCTCACGCCGGACGCCGTCGAGGTGCTGAAGGGCTGCTGCTTCCCCGGCAATGTCCGCGAGCTCGAGAACTGCGTGCGGCGCGCCGCGACGCTGGCCGAGGGGCCGACGCTCGCCGCCGACGATTTCGCCTGCCGCAACGATCACTGCGCCTCGGCGATCCTGTGGAAGGGCCGCAATCCGCAGGCCGGCGCGGTGCCGTCGTCGCCGGCGATCCCCTATCCGCACGCCGTGCCCGGCGCCGGGAACGGGGCGATGCCGCCTCATCCCGCCGCTCCCCACCCGCACGCGCCGCCGACCTACCCGCCGCACCCGTCCGCCTCCCCGGCCGGCGCGGGCGGGACCGGCGCGGCGCCGCAGGTGGAGGGCGGCAGCATCGGACCCGCTCCCGGCGGCGAGGGTTTCGACGGCCATGGCGAGTTCGACCCGATCGAGCACGGCGGGCAGGGGCCGCTGACCGGCTCCGAGCGCGACCGTCTGGTGGCGGCGATGGAGCGGGCCGGCTGGGTGCAGGCCAAGGCCGCCCGCCTGCTCGGCCTCACCCCGCGCCAGATCGGCTACGCGCTGAAGAAGCACGGGATCGAGCTGAAGCGGTTCTGATACCACCGGCGGAAGACTATGACCTCATCCTGAGGGTCGCCGACGGCGACGTCTCGAAGGATGAGGCCCGCACCGTGGCCTCGCCCTTCGAGACGCACACCTGCGGAGTGCTCCTCAGGACGAGGTCGGACTCTGTCGCCGTTGGTATGAGAGTCCGAGTTCTTTCGGTCGTTCCAGGGGGCGTTCCGGGCGCTGCGACGCGGCGAGCCCGGACCCTCTGTTCGGTGTCGGTGGATTTGGATTTCCGGCTCGTGATCACCGGTTCGCGGTCACCCGCGCACCGGCGCGCGGTCTTGCGGCCCGCGCGAGGGAACGACGACCGCTGCAACGATGCGAGCCGCTCGGGCCACTCGCGCCACCGCAAACGTCCGACACGGCTGTCGGGGTTGCGACACGATGTCGAGCCGCCGTCGTCGGGATGTCGCGGGCGCGACATGTCACCTTTCCCGATGTATCTGAAAATCACGTTACGAAACAACGTCATCACGACTGGCACGGGGCTTGAATAAAGGATTTGCGTCACCTGCGCGCATGCAAAGGACGGGTCCATGGCCAGCTTCGTGTCGCTCGAAACCCTCACCGCCCCCACCTCGGCGGACGCGATGCGCGAGGCACTGAAATCCTCGGGGTGCAAATCCTCCTCGTGCGGCGCCAGCGGCGGCCCCGGCGACCTGCCGCCGGAGGTGTGGAACCGGATCAAGGACCATCCGTGCTACTCGGAAGAGGCGCACCATTATTTCGCGCGCATGCACGTCGCCGTCGCGCCGGCCTGCAACATCCAGTGCAACTACTGTAACCGCAAGTACGACTGCGCCAACGAGAGCCGCCCCGGCGTGGTCTCCGAGAAGCTGACCCCCGAGCAGGCGCTGCGCAAGGTGATCGCGGTCGCCAACGAGGTGCCGCAGCTCTCGGTGCTCGGCATCGCCGGGCCGGGCGACGCCTGCTACGACTGGCGGAAGACCAAGGCGACCTTTCAGGCGGTCGCGAAAGAGATTCCCGACATCAAGCTGTGCATCTCGACCAACGGCCTGGCGCTGCCCGACCACGTCGACGAGCTGGTCGAGATGAACGTCGATCACGTGACGATCACCATCAACATGGTCGATCCGATGATCGGCGCAAAAATCTATCCCTGGATCTATTTCGGCAACCGGCGCCATACCGGCCTGGTCGCCTCGCAGATCCTGCACGAGCGCCAGATGCTCGGCCTCGAGATGCTGACCGAGCGCGGCATCCTGGTGAAGGTCAACTCGGTGCTGATCCCGGGCATCAACGACCATCACCTCGCCGAGGTGAACGCCGCGGTGAAGGCGCGCGGCGCCTTCCTGCACAACATCATGCCGCTGATCTCCGATCCGGCGCACGGCACCTGTTTCGGCCTCACCGGCCAGCGTGGGCCGACGCATGCCGAGCTGATGGCGGTGCAGGACGCCTGCTCGGGCGGCGTCAATCTGATGCGCCACTGCCGCCAGTGCCGCGCCGACGCGGTCGGCCTGCTCGGTGAGGATCGCGGCCAGGAGTTCACCCTCGACCAGCTGCCCGAGACCGTCACCTACGACCCCGCCAAGCGCGCGGCATATCGCGAGGTGATCGCGGCCGAGCGCGACGATCACGTCGCCGCCAAGGCCGATGCCGGCCGCACGCTCGACGCGGCGGCGAGCGACGCGCGGGTGCTGGTGGCGGTGACGACGCGCGGCGGCGCCCGCGTCAACCAGCATTTCGGGCATGCCAAGGAGTTCCAGGTTTACGAGGCGTCCTCCGCCGGCGTTCGTTTCGTCGGTCATCGCAAGGTCGAAAACGCCTACTGCCAGGACGGTTTCGGCGAGGACGCGACACTCGACTCCACCATCCGCGCGCTCGACGGCGTGGGCGTGGTGTTGTGCGCAAAGATCGGCGAGTGCCCGCAGGAGCAGTTGAGCGCCGCCGGCATCGTCGCCACCGACGCCTATGCCTACGACTATATCGAGACCGCCGTCTCGGCCTGGTACGCGGCCGAGTACGGACGCCCCGCGACGGCGATGATCGCCTGATCGTCGCCCCGCCCGGGGCCCCCCGCGCAGCGGTGCCGGCCAAACCCGTCACATCGGACGGCCGGCAGCGCAAACCGCAAGGCAGAGCAGAAGGAGAACCACCATGGCTCTGAAGATCGTCGCGTCGCAATGCACCGTGTGCGGGGCCTGCGAGTTCGAGTGCCCGAATGCGGCCATCAAGATGAAGCGGGACGTCTATGTCATCGACCCGGGCAAGTGCACCGAGTGCGATGGCGACGACCCCAAATGCGCCGCGGTGTGCCCGGTGCCGAACACCTGCGTTCCCGCCTGACCGATTCCGGTCCCCGGCAATGGAGGGCGTCGCCATGGCGAGCGTGGGCAGTGCCGCCGCGGCCCCGGAGCCGACCGATTGGCTCGGGCATCCCGTCTCCTGCGTCGACTGCCCGCACGGCGACATCCGGGCGGAGGGGCGCTGCGATCGCGGCCGCGTCTGCGTGCGCGACCGCCGGGCCCGGCGGATCGATCGCTTCTTCGCCGGCAATCCGGGCGAGGCGGAAAAATACCTCGCCCATCCCTATTTCGAGATCCGGGCGCTCGCCGCCAAGCGGGCCAGCATCTTCCTGCTGCCGCCGCTGGTCGACGACCCGGAGCCCGACGTGCGGGCGGCGGTGGCGCAGCGGCTGCCGCTCCCCCGCATCATCCATCTGCGCGAGGACCCGGACCGCAAGGTCCGCATGGTGATGGCGCAGCGCCTCGAAGGCGCCGCCCTGGTCGCCATGCTGGGCGATCCCGATTACGCGGTGCGGCTGGTCGCGGTGCGGCACGTGCCGCCGGACGTTTTGCCGAGCGCGATGCACGACCCCGATCCGCAGGTGCGCTGCGAGGTCGCCCGCCGGGTGAAACCCGACGTGCTGCCGGCGATGCTGTGGGATTCCGATCCGCTGGTGCGGATCACGGTCGCCGAGCGGCTCGAGCCGTCGCAGCTCGTGGCGCTGGTCGACGACGACGATTTGCGGGTGCGCTTCGTGGTGGCGGAGCGGGGTGCGGCGGCGGCGCTGCCGGCGCTGTGCCGCGATCCGGACCCGGAGGTGCGGGCACGCGCCGAGCAGCGGCTCGCCGCGCTGCGGACCGGGCCTTCGGCCGAGCAGACACACACGGAGGACGGCAATGGGTCTCGGGCGTGAGCAGGAGGTCGAGATCTTTTCCCCACCGCGTTTCACGCCGGGCGAAAAGGTGCGGGCCACCAAGTACGTCAAGAACGACGGCACCTTTCCGCGTCGCGAGATCGGCGATATCCTCGTGCGCAAGGGCGATGTCGGCTATGTTCGCGACATCGGCACGTTTCTTCAGCAGTTTTACATTTACGCCGTCGAGTTCGTCGACGATGGCGTGATCGTCGGCATGCGGGCGAAGGAGCTCGTCAGCCTCGATGCCATCCCGCCGGCGCCCGCGCCGCAACCGGAGCAGCAGTCCCCGTGAAAATCATGATCCGAAAGACCGACAAGGGCTTGTCGGCCTACGTTCCGAAGAAGGATTTGGAGCAGCCGATCGTCGAGCTCGAGAAGGACGCCATGTGGGGCGGCTGGGTGAAGCTGAAGAACGGCTGGACCCTGGTGCTGCCCGACATGCCGCCGGAAACCCGCCTGCCGGTGACGGTGGAGGCCAGGAAGGTCGGCGACGAGTAGGTCGCGCGCCGTTGCCGCCCGGTCCGGCGACGCCGGACGCGCGCGGCGGCGGCACGAGGCCGATCGACGCATCTGGAACGAGCCAGCGTGAGATCATGAGCACCGAAAGCATCGAGCAGATCGGGAATGCCGGCTCGCAGCCCGCCTCCCGGCCGACGCCGCAGGCCGCGTCGGCGCGACCGCCGCATGCGACGCTGGAGACGGTCGCGGCGGCGCTGCGCAGCGGCCGGATGATTCCCTATCTCGGGCCCGACGTGCTGAAGGCCGCCGCGCCATCGATGCCGCTGGTACCGCTGCTGCCGGAGGATCTCGCCGCCGCGCTCAATGCCAAGGTCGCGGTGCCGGGGCGGATCCGCAACAATCTGTGGCAGACCGCCCAATTCATCGAGAGCCGCCGCCATCGCAAGACGCTGACCGCGCTGATGGCCGAGATTTTTCGCACGCCCGTGCCGCCGACCGCGCTGCATCGGGCGCTCGCAAAGCTGCCGCTGCCGCTGATCGTCGACACCTGGTACGACGGCGCGATGCGCACCGCGCTCGCCGAGAGCGGCCGCACCGACTGGGGCGAGGTGCAGGGCACGACCCGCGCCCACGCGACCCGCGACATCTGGACCAAGGCGTACGACGCGAGCGGCACCGAGGTCGACCCGGCCGAGGCCGCCGCCTGGACCACGGTGCTCTACAAGCCGCACGGCTCGGTCGTTCCCGACAAGAATTTCCTCGTGTCGGATTCCGACTATGTCGAGGTTCTGACCGAGATCGACATCCAGACGCCGATCCCCGCGGTGGTGCAGGAGCGTCGCCACGGTCGCGCCTTCGCCTTCGTCGGCGCCCGCTTCCACGAGCAGACGCTGCGTATCTTCGCGCACCAGATCACCAAGCGGGCCGCCGAGGGCCATGTCGCGCTGGTCGAGCCGGACGGGCTGACCCGCAACGAAAGCCGCTTTCTCGCGATCTGGGATGTTTTCCCGCTCGCCGCCGGCCCGGCCGCGCTCGCCGATCATTTGGCCTGAGCGTCTTCTCCTTCTCTCGCTCCGGCGGCCGCTCGGCCCCCTCGGCCGCTCGCGTCGCTCCCGACCTCTCCCCGCTCGCGGGGTGAGGTCGCCATCCGAGCGACGGCGAGGATGCCGGGGGAGGGGGACTTCGACCCCACTTCGGCCCCGCTCCGTCGGTGCTTCCCTCCAGCGTGTCGTGAATGCGCCGCAGGCCGACGCGACAGCGAAGCAATCCCGACGCGACGCCGACCAGACACCGACGCCCTGCCGACGACATCACCCCGAGCCCCTGCGCGCGCAAAAATCTTCGCCTTTGGTCGCAGGCCGAGGCGCTTTGCGCACGGCTCGGCGCCCGTCTTTTCACGACGTCGTCACGATCGGCCGACGCGACCCCTCATCAAAGTTATACCCGCGGCGGGAAACTATGACCTCATCCTGAGGGTCGCCGAAGGCGACGTCT
>NZ_AKZI01000172.1 GCF_000293785.1 Rhodovulum sp. PH10
TTCGAGTCGGGGCGGGGGGCGGAGCCCGGCGCCGGCGCGGCCTTGCGGGAGCCCGCCATCGGCTCGGCCTCGCGCCAGCAGGCGGTGAGCCGCAGCGCCGCGGCCAGGCTGATCTCGTGATAGAGGTCGGTCAGGGCATAGACCCGCCGCACCGAATGCCCGATCGCCGGATTGACGAACAAGAGGATGCGCTGGAGCACGTCGACCGGCAGCGCCAGCGCGCGCGCCGCCACCACCATCGCCTCGCCGCCGCGGTCGTTGACGACGCACTCGGCGAGGCTGCGCGACACCTGCAGCGCCCGTTCGAGCTCGCGGATGAAATCGCCCGGCCGGCCGGCCAGCACGCTCTCCTCGAGCCGCCGCGACACCGCCTCGGCCGGAACCGGCCAGCCGGTCGGGGCGAGCGGCTCGTCGCTGTCGAGCGCGCGCAGCATCTCGCGCCGCTCGCTGTCGGAGCCGGCGAAGAAGGCGGCGGTGGTGGCGCGGGCATCGGCGCGGCGGCGGCCGTTTTGCGGCGGCGGGGCGGGCGGCAGCTCGCCGACGCGCTTGCCCTGCAGGCGGGCCATCACCAGCTCGGGCACGCCCGGATAGGCGGCGAGTTTCCGCGCGACCAGCTCGCGCGTCGTCGGGTCGACCGCGTCGATCAGCCGGAGCGACAGCTCGACGAATTGGCGCTCCTCGTCGTCGCTGTGGATCGGTTTCTGCACGTAGAGGTCGGTGAGGACCCGCAACAGTGTCGGCTTCGGGTCGACACCGTGCCGGGCCAGCCCCACCAGGCTGTCCAGACCAGGAAACAAGGACGACATACGCGAACAAAGCCCCCGCCAGGTGGTCTCACGACCGGCAGGGAGCCTAGCGGGGCATCGTTAGCGGAGCCTTAACCCCAACGACCCGTTAACGAATTCGATCGAATTGAAGCGAATGTTCAGATCCGTGGCGAGGTGGTGTTCGCATGCCTCGCGACCGTCCGTGCCGACGTTTTCGCATGGCAGAAGGCCGCTTCGACTTGCGGGTGTTGCGCAACGTCCACGCCTCGACTGCAAGATCTTTTCGTTTAACGGATGATTAACCGAAGTCGATCCTTAATCGCGCGGGCAGGCTGCGGATCATCCCGATCCGAAGGAGGGGGCCCATGGGAACCATCGTCGTTTTCCCCGACGCCCGTCAGAGTTGGCGCCACGGGCAGATCCGGACCACACCCGGCGAGCCGGCGAGCATCATCATCCTCCCGGTCGTGCGAATCGCTCGCCACGAGGAGCCCAGTGATGAATTGGACGACGGCGGCACCGGAACCGGCCGGCGCAGGCGCCGTCGCCGCTCGGCACCGCAATGACCGTGTCGGCGTGAGCGGAGTGGGGATGTCGGGTTCGCCCGGCGCGTCCCGCGTCTCGCGGGGGGCGGGCGCGTGCGCCCGGCGCTTCGCTCTCGCGCTCGTGGGTGCGCTCGCGCTCGGCCTCGGCGGCTGCCAGACGAACGGCGACTTCGGCCGGGTGAAGCCCGGCCTGGTGTCGGACGGCGTGCACGACTGGATGGGCCCCGCGGTCGCCGCCAAGGCCGGCCTGCCGGCCTCCGCCTATCCTTTGACCGACGACGAGCGACATCTGCGCGATCTCGCCTTTCCGCTGATCCAGCCCTCCTACGAACGCGGCCGCTGGGAGCAGATCCTCGAGGAGTACGGCGTCACCCGTGGGGTGCGCGAGGAGTGGTGCGTCTTCAACATCGCGGCCTACGAGCAGGTGCTGATGGCGACGCCGTTCCGCTCGGCCACCGCCCGCTTCGCCCGCCTCAACGACGACATCCGGAACGACGTGGTCCGCATCCCGGCCTATGCCGCGATCGCCCGCCGCGTGCTCGATCTCGACATGAAGCGCGGCAAGAGCCTCGCGCACGTGACCGCGCTGACGCCGGCCGAGGCCGGCAATGCCGGCGCGCGGATGGCCGAGAACGCGCTGATCATGAGCTGGGTGCAGCAGTCGCTGGTGAACCGCGCGGCCTCCTACGGCTATGCGCTCGAGCGCCTCGTGATCGCCACGCCGATGCCGGCGGCGGTCGAGGTCGAGCATTCGCTGATGCTGCTCAAGACCCGCATCGCCGAGGCGCGCGTGCTGCCCGGGCCGCCGATCGCGCCCGGCACCATCGTGTTCGTCCCGTCCTATCCGCTGCCCGGCCTGCCGGAGATGCGGCGTGCCGTCACCTATTCGGTGACCAAATAACGACCGTCGGAGTGCCCTTGGAATGCAACGTATCGTCTTTCTCGACCGTGACACCATCGCGCCGCAAGTGAATGTCCGCCGCCCGTCCTTCCCGCACGACTGGGCCGAGTATCCCCGCACCGCGCCGCAGGACGTGGTGGCGCGGGCGCAGGACGCCGAGATCGTGATCATCAACAAGGTGAACCTGCGCGCCGACACGCTCGAGAAGCTGCCGAAGCTGAAGCTGGTGGCGGTGGCGGCGACCGGCACCGACTGCGTCGACGTCGCGGTGGCGAAGGCGCGCGGCGTCGCCGTCGCCAATATTCGCGGCTACGCGACCGCGACCGTGCCGGAGCACACCTTTGCGCTGATCCTGTCGCTCGCCCGCTCGATCGTGCCGTATCGCGCCGACGTGCTCGCCGGCGAGTGGCAGAAGGCGGCGCAGTTCTGCTTCTTCTCGAACCCCATTCTCGGGCTCTCGGGCAAGAAACTGGGCGTGGTCGGCGGCGGGTCGCTCGGCGGCCGGGTCGCCGCGATCGGCCGCGCCTTCGGCATGTCGATCGCCGTGTACGATCCCAAGCCCCCGGCGGGCGCGACGGATCTCGTGTCGTTCGACGAGCTGATCGAGACCTCGGACGTGATCACCTTGCACTGCCCGCTCACCGAGGAGACGCGCGGCTTTATCGGCATGGATCAGTTCCGGCGGATGAAGAAGAAGCCGATCCTGGTCAACACCGCGCGCGGCGGGCTGGTGGTCGAGGCCGATCTCGAGACGGCGCTCGACGAGGGGCTGATCGCCGCTGCCGGCATCGACGTGACGCTGCCCGAGCCGCCGGCGGCCGACAGCGTGCTGATGCGTCTCGCGACCCGCAAGAACGTGATCGTCACGCCGCACGTCGCCTGGGCCTCGACCGAGGCGCAGCAAGCGCTCGCCGATCAGCTGATCGACAACGTGGAGAACTTCGTCGCGGGCAAGCCGACCAATCTGGTCGGCTGATCGGGGGCGAGCGGACCGGCCGGTGACGACCCCGGTCGGGGCGGGTCGTTCACGCGATCTGCCCCTCGGCCGGACCGCTTCGCGGTCCGACCTCTCCCCGCTTGCGGGGAGAGGTGCAGGGCTGCCAGTCGCGATGCGTCTCCGCTCACCCCGCGAGCGTTTCGCGGGGCGGGGTCACCGCCTTGATCGCCCCCGAGATCGCCGCCGCGTCGGCATAGGGCAGCGGCAGGTACATCGCCCCCATCTCCTCGGCGATCTTTCGCGCCAACGGGCGGGGGTGGGGCGCCGTGTCGAGCAGCAGCGCCGTCAAGCCCTCGGCGCGCACCGAACGGGCGGACGCCAGCGCGTCCTCCTCCGCCTTGGGGCGGCCGGGCGAGCCGTCGCGGGCGATGTTGGCGGAGCCGTCGGTGAGCACGATCACGAACGGCGTCTGCCCCTTGCGGCGGATCTGGTCGGCCAGCACCACCGCGAGATCGAGCCCGCAGGCGAGCGGCGTGCCGCCACCGCCGGGCAACCCGGCGAGGTTGCGCTTCGCCCGCACCAGAGACCGTGTCGGCGGAAGAAGCAGCTCGGCCGCCTTGCCGCGGAACGACACCATCGCGACCTGATCACGCCGCACGTAGCACTCGGCGAGCAGAAGCTCGATCGCGCCCTTGGCTTCCGCGAGCCGGTGCAGCGCCGCCGAGCCCGAGGCATCGACCACGAAGATGGTGGCGGTCTCGGTCTTCTGCTTGAAGCGGGTGATGCGGAAATCGTCCTTGCGCACCTCGACCCGCGCGGCGCTCTCGCGGCCGCCGGCCTGCTCGCGCTCGCGCCGGCGCAGCGGCTGCCAGGGGGCGGCGGCGCGCAGCGTCTCGACCACGTTGAGGCGGGCGCCGCCCGAGCGCGGCTCGCCGCGCCGGGTGCCGGCGGGCCGTCCGCGCAGCTTCGTCTTCTGCAGATGCCCGGCGCG
>NZ_AKZI01000173.1 GCF_000293785.1 Rhodovulum sp. PH10
AAGCATGATCTCCGGCAGCGGATATTCGACCTTCCAAGCCTGCCGGGGGGCGCCGAGCGCCGAGAAATGGTCGATCAGGGATCGACCGGAGGTGTCCTTGGCAGTGTCGTCGGTCATGGGAGGCCCTCGCCGTTTCGGGCCTCCCTTGAATCACAGCAATATCCGCGCCGATACCGGCCCCCGCCTCAAGCGATTGCCCTGGACAGGCGGCAGGACAGCTTGATCTCTGCCAAGTTCAAGGATAAACGCCCGTTACACTCGTGCGTTTCGGCCGCGGGTCCTTCGGGAGGCACATCTTCCTTCCGACTGCACCGCCCGATCCGCCTGACGGAAAATGTCGGGACGGCGAATGCCGAATTCTCGTTCGATCTTCGGTCGGATGCGAACTTTGAGCCGAAACTACCATGCCAATCGATGTGCAATGTGTGTATGGGAACGAGCACGTTCCTCATCTCGAAAGAGTTCTGATTCCCTCCTTGGTGCGCGCGTCAACTCAGGGGGTCACGTTTTACTGCATCAACTATGACGGGCGGTCGGGACACTGTGTTCGGCAATGCCAAGTCGGGCACGTCGATGTTGTCCCCCTTCCAAATACCACCGGCAGGACCTGTGGGTTTGCGGAATCGCACAACCTTTTGTTCGCAAAACGTCCTCGGTCGGGCTTCTTTGTCATGGTGAACCCGGACTGCATCGCCCAGAAGGGCTCGCTCGACGTTCTGGCCGCCCGCTTCCGAGCGATCGGTGCCTCTGCTGGCCTCGTCGAAGGGCGGCAATGGCCTTTCGAACACCCCAAAGAGTACGATCCAGAAAGTGGTCGCACGCCTTGGGCGAGTGGGGCGTTCGTGCTCGTCAACGACACCTTCTACGAACGGGTCGGGGGAATGGATGAAGCCTATTTCCTTTACACGGAAGATGTGGATCTGAGTTGGCAGGCTTGGCTGAACGATTTCGAGGTCGTTTACGAGCCACGTGCCGCCGTCATCCACTTCAGTGGAGGCGCGTTTTATCGGAGTGACTTGGTGAGCAGAGAAGAATTCTACTCACTACGCAACTTCATCGGCATCAACAGCAAGTTCTTTGGGCCCCACGGTGAGGAGAGTGCCCGTACCTTGGCGCAGCGGTTCGGTGACCCGGCATTGGTTCGCCAAGCCATCCGCTCGTACGAGCAGGAGTTGAAGCCTCGCCTGAAGCTCCGAGCGGATGGTGCCGTTCACCATCCCATGATCAAGGTGCTCGGCCTCAATCAGTTTCATGAGATTAGAGCGCAATGATCTTTGTCGTGGCTCGATCCGAGGCATCGAAACAACGTTTCATCGAGAGGAATCCGCACATTGCGGAGCAGTGTTCCTTCCTGTTGAACGAGACATCGTATTTCGAAGTTATCAACCGGGTCGTCGAAGAAGCCGAAGACGACTTTCCATTGATCGTTCACGACGACTTGTTCTTTCCTAAAAAGTTCGCCACGCTGTTGGAGCAGTTGATTCGCTGCCTGGAGGGGCGTTGGCCAAACTGGGGAATATGTGGCAATAGTGGGATGCTTGCATACGGTGTCGGCCCTAGCGTCACTAGGGTCGTCCGATACATTTCCGACCCGCACGGCGGAGTGAATTGCCAAGGCATTATTTTTCCCGCTCAGTCGATCGATGGTAACGTCATTTTATTGAACCGAAGGCGCTTGAGAGAGCGCGCGGTCGTAGTACCTTCTTTCCCGGGATTTCAGCTTTACGACCTCTCATTGGCCGTCGAGGTTTTGAGGGCCGGACTTTGCGTTCTGATATCGCCCTCGCTGGCCTGTCATCACGACAGCGGTGGAAGCCAAGCGATGTTCGATGCCGCTACCGAAACGACCTGGGCGAAAGAGTACTTCTCGCAGAGGATTACCAACAAGGCGCTGGCCACCATCAACGGGTGTATAAGCTTGCCTTTCGATCCGAGCTTCGGGAGCGGCAAGATCGACCTCGAGATGCAGTCTCTTCGTAACGCCACGATCGGGCGGAATACGAAAAAGGTGGCGATCGTCGTCCGAAGCTTGTTCAATAGACCTTCCCTTTTGAGAAGGGCGCTGGAGACCGTTCGATCTTTCGTGATTGCGGCTGGTCCGGCAGTTCGCTTCGAGGTCGCTGTCGCGACGCACGACGACCTCACTCCACCGCCCTGGGTGGAAGAATATGCCATTGTCCGCAAATTTCGCACGAACGGGCTTCTGGATACCAGGGCGCTTTTGGTTCGCGCGAGCGTCGAGACTATCGATGCTGATTATTTCTGGTTCGTCGATGACGACGACTGGCTTTTCCCGAATGAAGCAGAGAGAATCGCCAGCATCTTGAACATCAGTGAGCCACCCGCCGTCGTGTTCATGGACTCTGCCCACTTTCTCGAAGAAATTGAAGAAGACGCCGCACCGATTGGCGGCAGATACGTGGGCAGACTTTCGAGAAGGTTCGAGGCCAAGAACTGGCCGCTCGGGTTCGGTGGGGCGAATCACATTCCTTTCTGCGGGTTCGTTTTTCATCGATCCGCCATAGAGGACGTCCCGTTGGACGACCTTACACTCTTTGAAGATTACGCCATTCAGTTGTCCGCACTCAATCGACCCGAGTGTATTCAGTACACTGTGGAGAAGTTGGTCGCGGGAATTTCGATCAGAGCGAGCGGAAACACCGTTACTCTCGAAGATCGAACGGCATGGGACAGATGCGCAGCCGAAGTGACGTCGATGATGGCGGCGAGGCGTCTCATGCCGGGGATTTTCGCCCTTGGCAATCTCACGCCGCCCCCAGTTCCAAGCGAAAGACCGCCGGAGCAATGCCGTCTTTCCCGGTCGGAACAGAAGCTCTTGCGAAACTACAGAGCTTTAAAGCGAGGCATTCAGCGGGTCATCGACGGAATGAGAAGAAAGCGGGCGAAGCGTAGGGATGGTGACTGACCGACGATCCTCCGGTGCCGAAACGAGAATGCCGCCTGCCGAAGATCATCGGAGTTCGGCAGGTGGAGCGGTGAGGTCCTGGAGGATGAAGCCGGACCCGGTCTGAGCTTTGCTGACGAGTCGCCCCGTGAGCGCATTTCCGGGTGAATTGGCGTCACCGTGAGCCGGCGATGTGCAGGAGAAGTCGAATTGGACGAGCTTTCGCGAGCACGCGGTCATTTGGACCATCTGCGGCGACTCGAGGGTGAAGCGATCGGGATCATCCGGGAAGTCGCCGCGGCGTTCCGCCGGCCGGCAATGCTGTATTCGATCGGCAAAGATTCCAGCGTCGTGCTCCATCTCGCCCGCAAGGCGTTTTACCCCGGCCGTCTTCCCTTTCCCGTCGTGCACGTCGACACGACGTGGAAATTCCGCGAAATGATCGAGTTTCGCGACCGAACGGCACGCGAGTTCGGCCTCGACCTGATCGTTCACGTCAACGAGGAAGGTTTGCGCGCCGGGATCAATCCCATTCGCTCCGGGTCCGCCGTTCATACGCGGGTTATGAAAACCGAAGCATTGAAGCAGGTTCTCGACGCCCACGGCTTCGATGCTGCGATCGGCGGCGCTCGCCGCGACGAAGAGAAGTCGCGTGCCAAGGAGAGAGTGTTTTCGGTTCGCTCTGCGAACCATACGTGGGAGCCACGAAACCAACGGCCCGAACCGTGGAACTTGTACAACACCAAGCTCGGCCCAAAGGAGTCGATGCGGGTGTTCCCGCTGTCGAATTGGACGGAACTCGATGTGTGGCTGTACATCCGTGCCGAAGGTATTCCTGTCGTGCCGCTCTACTTCGCAGCCGAACGACCGGTCGTAAGACGCGATGGAATGCTGGTAATGGTCGACGACGACCGACTGCCGCTGGCTCCGGGAGAAGTGCCCGAACTGCGCCGCGTTCGGTTCCGCACGCTCGGATGCTATCCGCTGACCGCCGCGATCGAGTCCGATGCGGCTACTTTGGACGACATCATCGCCGAGATGCGAGCCACGCGAACCTCCGAGCGGCAGGGACGCCTGATCGACAAAGACGAAACCGCCTCCATGGAACGCAAGAAGCGCGAGGGCTACTTCTGATGGAGCAGCGAAGTGGTGATGCGCCAGCGGCGACCGAGAAAGCGGTCGCCTTGGGGCAACTACGGTTTCTCACCTGCGGCTCGGTCGACGACGGAAAGTCGACCTTGATTGGTCGTCTTCTGTACGATTCGAAACTCGTCTTCGACGATCATCTCAGTGCTCTTGCGCGTGACTCCCGGCGCTACGGAACGACGGGCGACGACGTCGATTTGGCCTTGTTGCTCGACGGTTTGGAAGCAGAACGCGAACAAGGCATCACCATCGACGTTGCATACCGCTACTTTGGAACGCCTTTCCGATCGTTCGTCGTGGCCGACGCTCCTGGGCACCCGCAGTACACGCGAAACATGGCCACGGCCGCGTCGACATCGGACCTCGCCGTGCTTCTGGTCGATGCACGAAAAGGGCTCCTCGACCAGACCAAGCGCCACACCATACTTTGCAGCATGTTCGGCATCCGCCATGTCGTGCTGGCGATCAACAAGATCGACCTCGTCGGTTTTCAAGAGGCCGTTTTCTTACGCGTTGCATCCGATTACGCCGAGTTCGCATCGCCGTTCGGGTTCGCCACGCTGGAACCGATTCCAGTTTCGGCTCGCTTCGGCGACAACGTGACGAGGGCAAGCAACCGCATGCCCTGGTACTGCGGACCGACCTTACTCGAGCATCTCGAGCACATCGACGTGGAGAGTGACGCCGTCGAAAAGTCATTTCGATTCCCTGTTCAGTGGATCAACCGTCCAAACTCCGAGTTCCGAGGCTGTTCGGGAACGATCGCCTCGGGTCGGGTGATCGTGGGAGAAGACGTCGTGGTCCAACCGTCTGGCCATGCCGCACGGGTCGCGCGGATCGTGACGGCCGACGGCGACTGCCGGGAAGCGTCTGCCGGAGAAGCGGTCACGCTCGTATTGTCCGAAGATCTGGACGTCGCACGTGGCGATCTGATCTCCGCCTGCGACGCGCCTGCGCCGATCGCCGATCAATTCGCAGTCCACCTCTTGTGGATGGGAGAGGAGCCTCTGTTACCGGGACGCTCGTATTCGATGCGAATCGGAACGCGCTGGACGGCCGCATCGATCACGTCGATAAAATACAAAATCGACGTCGGCACGCTCGATCATCTCGCGGCTCGCCAGCTCACGACGAACGAGATTGCAGTTTGCAATATCGTGACGCAGGTTCCTCTTCCGTTCGATCCGTACTCTGAGAACCGCGCCACTGGCGCATTCATTTTGGTGGATCGCTTCAATCACGCGACCGTCGCCGCCGGCATGATGGATTTTTCGTTGCGACGGGCGGACAACATTCATCGTGAAGTTCTTGCCGTCGACAAGGCGGCACGAGCTATGCTCATGCGCCAGCGTCCGCGCCTCGTCTGGTTCACGGGCCTGTCCGGTGCCGGGAAGTCGACGATCGCCAAGCTGGTCGAACAGAAGCTCTACGCACGCGGGCATCATACCTACATGCTCGACGGCGATAATATTAGGCACGGATTGAATCGAGATCTCGGCTTCACGGAAGCCGACCGCGTCGAGAACATCCGTCGCGTCGGAGAGGTCGGCCGGCTCATGGTCGACGCCGGTCTCATCGTTCTCTGCGCCCTGATTTCGCCGTTTCGCCAAGAGCGGCAAATGGTCCGCGAAATGATGCGGGAAGGAGAATTCGTCGAAGTATTCGTCGATGCTCCGCTGGAGGTGTGCGTGGCGCGCGATCCCAAAGGGCTCTACGCCAAGGCGCGCACGGGCATCATAAAGAACTTTACCGGCCTCGATTCTCCATATGATCGCCCCTTGAATCCGGAGTTGCACCTCGATACGACCGCCGGCAGGCCGGAAAACCTGGCCGACAGAGTCGTCGAATATCTGTTTCCGGGTTGACTCGAACGTGCGCCGTCGCTCGCTGGGACCTCCGGAACAGAAAATGAGTTCTCTGGCGAGACGCACGGCTGAAGGAGAAGATTGTGCTGGAGCCGATCCACGAGCAGGCGAGTGAACTGCCCCTGAGGATGAACGAAAGTCGGCGTCAAAGGCTTCCGGCTCCTGCCGCGCCGATGGGTGGTCGAGAGGACGTGTCAACGGGACATGGAATTCCCCCACTTTGGGCGCGCAAAATTCCCCATTCTGCGGGGTGGTGATCAGCCGATGGGGTGATCGGAGTCTCCGTTCTTGAGCGGCCGTCCCCAGCGCTTGGGCTGGGGCTGGAGCTGGAGTGGTGGGGTCGAACGAGGGCTCGGAGCGGACGTGCTCGGGCAGGAGGTCGGCGTGCTGCTGGAGCCTGTAACGTTGTCCGTGGAGTTTTCGGAAGTCGTTGACGGATCGGGGTGACCGCCGGTCGGCAAGTCTTCGTTTTTGCAGGATGGGCGGGCCGGGACCGTGGATTCCTTGCAAATTCGGATGCCGGATCGGAGCGATGGCGATTCCCTTGGTGGCGAGGATTCGCCTTTTTCGAGCGGGGTTTGTTGAGCCGACCGCGCGACGATCGCGAGGAGGGTATGTTCCGCCCGTCGCTCTGAAATGGCCTCCGATCCGAGCACCACTGGCGTGGCGTGCTTCGTTGGAATCTCGGCGGCTCCGTTCCTCTGATATCATGCCGCCAAACGTCTTGCCTGCGGCGTTTGCTAGTACTACAGTTGCGGATATTTGAATCCGCGCGACTTGTAATGCGCG
>NZ_AKZI01000174.1 GCF_000293785.1 Rhodovulum sp. PH10
ACCGCCTTCGTGCAGCCGACCAGCGGCGAGAGCGTCTGGTATTTGTCGAACGGCATCGACAAGCCGTTCTTCGAACAAATGCTGGCGAACTTCGCCCGCACCGTCGGAGCCGGGTCGACCCGCATCGTCGTCCTGGTCCTCGACGGGGCCGGATGGCACACTAGCCCCGGCCTCGCCGTCCCCGACGGCCTCCGGCTCGTCTACCTCCCGCCCTACAGTCCGGAGCTACAGCCGGCCGAACATCTCTGGGCGCTGGTCGACGAACCCATCGTCAATCGTCACTTCAAGACGATCGACGACCTCGACGCTGTCATCGACCGACGCTGTCGCGTTCTCGGCCACGATCCCCGGCTCATCGCAG
>NZ_AKZI01000175.1 GCF_000293785.1 Rhodovulum sp. PH10
GAGCGTGCCATCAACGGCCTTGCCGCTGACGAACGCCTTGCCGTTCGCCAGGGAAGAATGGCCGACTGGCTCTGCCGCCTCGACTTCGTCGTCCTCGACGAGTTGGGCTACCTTCCGTTCGCCCAGTCCGGCGGTCAGTTGCTGTTCCACCTGATCAGCCGGCTCTACGAGCGCACCTCGATCGTGGTCACGACCAACCTCGCCTTCGGCGAATGGCCGACGGTGTTCGGCGACGCCAAGATGACGACCGCGCTGCTCGACCGCCTCACCCATCACTGCGACATCGTCGAGACCGGCAACGACAGCTGGCGCTTCAAACACCGGGCCTGAGATCGGCGCCGTCGGCGGTATCGTGCCTCCGGTCGGGCTCCGCCCTCCCTCCGACACGACACCGCCGACACACCCGAAACAACCGTCGTCCTGAAAGACAGCCGGCCACCTTCAACACGAAACCAGGGGGTCAAAGTTCGACGCCGATCCGGGGTCAAGATTGCTCGCCGATTGACAAACGTGTTCATCGAGCGGTCGTGGCGCTCACTGAAACACGAGGACGTCTATCTGAAGCACTACACCGACGGCCGGGAGGCGAAGGCCGGCATCGCCGCGTGGATCACGTTCTACAACGAGCGGCGGCTCCATCAGGCGCTCGGCTATCGCACGCCGATGACGGTGTGGCGCGCCGGTGCCGCCAGCGAGGCTGTGGACATGCTGGACAACGCAGCCGCGTTGCCCCCAAGCCCACAGCCGCAAACAAAACGCTTGGCGGCATGATATCAAAGAATAGGAGCAGCCGAGCCTCCAACTAAGAACACCCCGCCAGTGGTCCTCGGCTCGGGGTCCATTTCAGTTCTTTCCGGCACGTTACCGCTGACGGATGGAGGTTGCCAGAGCAGTCCTGTAGCCTCCTCTCGTCGCAATCTCATTCCCGTGGGAAATTCTGTGCCCTGGAGGGTCGCGGTTCGCGGACGAGCGTCATACAGGCAATTGCGAACACTGGACCCGCGGCCAGCGTCACGAACGCACTGTAGAACGAGTCGGTCGACTGAAACACGATGCCCACCACAACGGGGACCAAAATCGTCCCGAGTTGCCAACACGCATTGGTGATCCCGGTGGCAGATCCAGCGAGCGCCAATCCGGCCACCTCGGCCACCATCGTGCTCAGCAACGGCATATAGACGAACGCCGCTACACCCAAGACAGGGGCGAACAGTCGGAACTGCTGCTCAGTGTGGAGACCGCCGAACACCAAGAGAAGCACGGTGAAGCACGAAAGGCACAACATGATAGGCACCTTACGGACGCCCCCGAGAAGGTCAGAGAGCAAGCCCATTAAGGGATTCCCGAAAATGGCCCCGACTCCGAATAGTGCGACGATTCCTCCGGCGACGATCGGCGACATTCCGTGACCGCGGATCATCAGCGCATTCACCCAGAAGGTGAAGCCCCAGCTCCCCCACATCGCGCCGAATCCCGCCAAGGTGAGGAAGATCAAGTCCCGGTTGCGGAACAGACTCGTGAGCTTCGGCTTCTCGTGGACTCGTTCGGGCTCCCCGTTGGGCGCCGGAGGGACATCGCGCAGAAATACGAAACATGCGATACCGATGGCTATCGTCACGAACCCGAACAGTTGGTAAATCGTGCTCCACGCTAGCCACTGGATGCACACCGGAACGAGCGCATTGGTGATGATCACTCCGAACGTCGGCGCCGTGAAGTAGAGTCCCATTGCGCGTCCACGATCCTTCTTACCGAACCAGCCGGTGATCAGCTTCACGCCCGCGGCATTGTCCGCTCCCGCCGCGAAGCCCATCAAGGCCTGCGTTGCGAGGCCGAATGCGACCGAGGTCGTGAAGCCGAACGTGGCGGTGGCCGCTCCGAGCGGCAAAAGCGCCAGAGTGAGCATCATGCGCCCGCCGAACCAGTCGGTCGCTATCCCCGAAATCACGTTCGACAGGACATAGCCGGTATAGAACGCGGTGACGAAGACGTTGAGTGCCGCGACTTCCAGCCCTAACGAAGAGCCGACGGACACCGAAACATTGCTCCACGTGAGTCGGTCGACGAAACTGATGAAAAATGCTGCCCAGACCAGTCCGAGGGTCAGCCAGCGTCGGATAGGTACCGTGCGACGCTGAACTGGACGTCCAGACGCAGTCCGGTGGCTCTCGATCGAATCGGCGCTCATCGGTCAGCTTTCCAGGTGGAGACCGCGGAGAGGGGCAGCAGTGGTGCAGATCTCGATTCGATGTCTGAAAAGGCTCTGCGGCTCGCCCTATGCGTGTAGACGATCCCTTCACTAGTACCTGAACGGCACATATGCGGAACATACGGCCGAGTGCGATGTGTCGCCCAAGTACGATTCGTACGGGGCCGCGCCAAACCCGGTTCAGCCGCCGCATGGCAGCGACATCGGACATCCGTTCTGAGGAGGAATACGATGGACGCTTCGGCGGCCGCTGAAAGACGCGTTCTGAAAGTGATCATACGGCGCTACGCCACGAGGCAGTCGTCCGGACGACCGCGGAGCCGCAACCGGTGACAGACACGTATCGGCATCTGTGCGACGCCGCGGACAAATCCATTTGAGGCATTTATCACTCGTCTCCAGCAACTCGCGCTGCTAATCCATTTAATTGTTAGCTTAGTGGTCCGAGCAAATAGAAAAAGCGAAAAAACGTCATCCTTCTAGGTCACATTTTTATATCGATGCTGCCGATACGCATGGGTTCGCAATCAGACGCGTAAAGGCGACCCTAGGGTCCGTACTCAATTTGCTTGCGATGCGGTGCGTTGACTGATTCAAGGGCTCCGGGGGGCACGGAGCCCTTGATGAGCAAGCAGCTTTACTGGCTGAGCGATTCCGAGTGGGCGCGGATCGAGCCCCATCTGCCGCGTGGACGGCGTGGGGCCCACCGGGTCGACGACCGGCGGGTGATCAGCGGCATCGTGCACATGCTGCGGATCGGTGCCCGCTGGCGCGACTGCCCGAAGGAATACGGGCCATACACGACGATCTACAACCGCTTCAATCGCTGGAGCCGGCAAGGCGTCTGGTTCGAGATTTTCGAAGCGCTGACGGGGTCGACAGGCATCATCGCGACGGTCGCGATCGACAGTACCCACATCAAGGCCCACCGCTCGGCGGCGGGCGGAAAAGGGGGGCCTTCCGTCAGGCGATCGGCCGCTCGCGCGGCGGACGGACGACGAAAATCCACGCCCTGACCGACCACGGCGGTCGGCCGCATGTGCTGCTGCTGTCTCCCGGCAACGCCGCCGACATCACGTTCGCGCCGAGCTTGATCGCCCGGGTCGGGCCGATCACGGGCCTCATCGCCGACAAGGCTTACGACGCCAACAGCCTGCGGCGTCTGCTCGCCGAGGGCGGCGCCAAGGCCGTGATCCCGTCGACCACCAGCCGCAAGCGACCGATCCCCTACGACCGCATCGCCTATCGGCGGCGCAATCGCATCGAGCGGATGTTCTCGCGGCTCAAGGACTTCCGCCGTGTCGCCACGCGTTACGACAAGCTCGCCAGAAACTTCCTCGCAGGCGCCATCCTCGCCGTGACCGTCGTCTGGTGGCTCAATTGAGTCCCGACCCTAGTCCCAAAATCGGGGTCCATTTCAGTGGCTGCATGTTACGAAGCGTTCATGCAACCAACGCCTAGTGATCTCCCCCCAGGGATGGCTGCCATGCTGGCGCCAATAGGTCGCTTCGCTGTTCGTGCTCGAAACGCCTTTAGCCGTCGGATACAAGAACACCGATCTGCCTAGATTCAGACCGGGCACGTAGATGATTTCCCACAGGCAACTAGAAGCACTTCACTGGATAGTGGAACTCGGCAGCTTCAAGAATGCGGCAAGTCGCCTGAACACCACGCAGTCGGCTGTTTCCAAGCGCATTCAGGAACTCGAGTCGGCCCTCGATCTGGCTGTGTTCGACCGAAGTCAGAGATCTGCCAAACTGACCAAAAAGGGCGAGCATGTCGCGATGCTCGGTCGCGAGGTGCTGGCATTGCTCGACAGAATCGAGCGTCTTAGAAGCAGCGGTGAGGTCCCCGTTCATCGTCTCCGGATCGGCGTTACCGAGCTAACGGCGATGACGTGGCTGTCGCGTTTCATAACCGCTATCCGGGCGCAGTATCCAAACGTGGTGATCGAACCGGACGTGGCGGCCGCACGTCACTTGTACGATCGCCTCCACGGTCACGACCTCGATCTGATTTTCGTACCGGAAGCTTTTCCAGACGCTGAGATCAGCTCCATACGCGTCGGAAAAGTAGTCAATGCTTGGATGGCGAAGCCCGGCATCGTCGATACCGGACGGATTCTCACGCTCGAAGAACTCACCCGTTACCCAATTTTGTGCCCCGGCGGGAACTCCGGCTTCGGGCTCTTCCTGAACAGGTGGTTCCGATCGAAGGGTGTCGTGCTCGGAAAGCCGCTCAGCAACGACAGCCTGACAGCACTTGTTGGCCTGACGGTAGCCGGGGTCGGCATCGGCCATCTGCCGTGGCGTTGCTATCGATCGTTGATGAATGAGAACAAACTCGTCTTGGTTCGCACCAAGCCGGCGCTTTCCCCAGTCCCGTACGTCGCGATGTTCCGGAACGAAAGCGCCTCGTCCTTTATGAACGCTGTTTGTCTGATAGCTCGAAACTCTTGCGACTTCATCCATCTGTTCAACGCAAAGGCCACCCATGCTCCTACAAGGAGGCGGACCGGTCACGACGACACGGAGAGCACGCTCTGATCAACGCGAACAGTTGACCACCAGCATCGGTCGCGCCGCATCCGGTGCCACCACTCGCGAACTCGAAGAGGACGGCGCTCGGAAGCCGCCGTCCTCTGCCGCAGCTCTCGCGTCTGCCGCGGAGGATCGTTCTGCCGATCGAGGCATCACTAAGCAATGGATCGCTCGACGGCGGCAGCCATACGAGACGATCGCGGTTCTCGCAGAGTCACGCGGGCACGCACGTGCCCGGGACCGGGCAGACCGACGCGCACTGAGGCTCGTCGAAATCACCCTCGCATTCTATGCATTTTGTGGGGTCTATGGCGTAGACCTCGTTCTTCATCGATATCGCCGAGTTCGGACATTCGAATTCGCAAGCACCGCAAGCGGTGCAGTTGTTCGCGATGATCTTGTAAGCCATACAACCTCCTGCTGACTGGAATTTGTCGGGCGGACCGACTCGCCCGCCTCACGCACCCAAAGCGTCCGAGATGGCTCGGACTACCGTTTCCGTCGAACGTTCGCTTTCGCGAACCACGTCGTCGTACCGCCTTTCCGCCGCATCGAGTTCCTCGCGGTGCGCAGCGTCGAGCTTCGCCAAATGCATTCCTGCGAGGAACTGGAGTGTTCGCCAGTTTCTCCGCCGGTCCTCGACCAGTCGGATGATCGTTGCCGAGACCTGGAGCTTGATCAGCTTTCGATCGGGGGCGGTCGACCACATGAACGGAGCTTTCCCGCGTCGTGCGGTTTCGTCGAGGTCGACGTATTCGTGAATCGGGACGCCGTTGGCCCCCGCCGGAAGCGGACGGAAGTGCTTCTTGAAGCGGTTCTCGGTGACAGCGAAATGGGCCGGGGTGAACGGCACCTTGAGAAGCTTGGTCTGGCCGCTCTCGATGTAGTCGATCTCGGTGGACGTCCAGTCCTTGTCCTCGTCGGGATTACCTGCAATCGAGAATCGCGCGTGCAGGTGATCGCCACCGCGCGGGTCGTAGACGAACACCGGGCACATTCGGCTCTCGACGGCCATCTTCGCATGCTCGCGTGCGGCGGAGTCGCCGATGCCGTGCTCAGCCTGGCACGGGGTGTAGACGTCGAGCAGGGCCGGTGAATCATGTCGTTCCAGACACTTCATCATGTTGGTCCAGAAGTGGCCAGGTAGAGCCGTCGAGGTCTGCACGACGAGCGCATTGGGGTGGAACGCGGCGATCAAGCCGAGTTCCTTGCGTCCGTCCTGCTTGCCGGAATGGGCATCCCCGAACCGAGCGAGGTCGGAATCCTGCCCTGTGAAGCTAGCGGTCGATGCCTGCCCTCCGGTATTGGAGTAGGCGCCGGTGTTGAGAACAACAACCTTTACGGGTGTCGCGGTCGACAACAGCCGAGACAGCGCGCCGAAGCCGATATCGTAAGTCGCACCGTCTCCGCCGATGCTGATCACTGTCGGAAGCAGTGCGCGTTCCTCCGACGTGAAGTCCGACCAGGTGATCAGCCTGAAGTGCTCGTCGTGCTTACTGGGATCGTACGCGTCATCGAGCTCGAGCCGAGCCACCCGGAGCGCACGGATTTCCTCTACGGCATCCGCGCTCAAGCCTTCGAAAATGCCCTTTGCGAGAGCGGGAGCGTCCTGGAAAAGGCTGTTCACCCATGGGTCGGTGAAGGGATTGAACGGGAACGTCGAGGCGTAGACACTGCTGCAGCCAGTCGCGTTGGCGATCACCGTGCCGGATGGTCCGTTGCCGGTCGGTCCGGAGTCCAGACGATAGAGACGTTTCTCGAGGATTGCGACGGTCCGGGCGACACGTGCCTTTCGATTTGGATCCTTTCCACCCGGGCCGTTCCGCACGAGCAATTCGAGCTTTTCGGTGAGGTCTCTGGCGAGCTTCTCGAGTTCGCGGACGTGTAGCTTGCGACGACGGGTGTGGATCGCGCGACTGGCGGCCATCATCAGGCGAACGGCCGTCACCTCACCGCAGCCGCGACATGCGCCGTGGCCGCCTGTCATTGCATAGTAGTTGTTGCGGTCGAGCATGAGCCGTCGCGCCGGGACGTTGTCGCCTTCGACGAACCGTGTTGGCGTGTTCGGCGTCCGGCTCAGAAGCTCGAATTGCGCTTGCAGGGTCGTGAGCAAGTCGGCGTTCTGCTCGACGGGCGTCAGGGCGTGTGGCCCGCACACTTCGGTGCATTCGAGGCAGCCGCTGCACTTCCACGGGTCAATGACGACGGAAAAGAGGCCGCCACTGCCTGGCTTCGTCCGCTCCATCGCGTCGTAGAACGGCCTGGTCTTGGCCACGGGGAATATTTCGAGAGTCTCGACGAGCTTGTCGAAACCGGCCCGGAGAGCCGCATCGACGCCGCCGATTGCGCTCCCGGCAGCTGCGACGACTTCACGGAACGGCCGCGCCTTCTTTTTCTCGCGTCGGTAAAGGTCCCGGATCGCGTCGGTGATGCCATCGACGTGGCCAAGCAGCACCAAGCGGCTCGCCTCGGTGAGGTCGGCATGGCGGATGGCTGTAAGGAGGAGGTCACGAATATCGTGAACGCTGTTCGGAATCGCCGCATCCGGACACACTAGGGCGCATTCCATGCAGCCCGTGCACAGGTCCGGGGCGAACGTCGGGACGCTTCGTCGGAACAAACCTTTGTCCTTGAAAGCGGCACTGCCGGGCGGCATGAACAGGCCGGCGCCGGGCAGAACCGGCGCGTCCGCGATCGTCCCGTTCCGGAACGGCTCGCCGACGGTCGCATCGTAGTAGTCCGGGTCGTTGAATCCGGCACTGGGCGCCGCTCCGGCTGGCCGACACATCGATGCTGAAATCGCCGTCGTGCGCGGCTCGGGGATGCTCGCTCCCACATCCGGTGCGGCGAACGCCGGTTCCGTGTAGTTCACCCTGCGGGTAGCCCGGATGCCGTCGTGGATCACCGCAAGATTGCTTTCCACAACGGCAGTGCCCTTGGGGGCGAACTTCTTTTCGATCTGTCGCCGAACCTTGTCGAGCAGATCTCGTTCCGAACCGCCCGCTGACACCCGCTCGACGTGACCGCACACGGCGCCGATGAACGCGATCCCCATCATGCGAGTCTCGAGTTCCACAGTCGGCGCATGCCGCTTCGCCACCGCAAAGGCGTCCAGGACGAAGAAGTTTATCTTCCTGCTCCGGATCGTCTCGCGGGCAGCGGCGGGAAGCCCCATCCAGGCAGCCAGTGGGTCGAGCTGCGATTGCAGGACGAACGTCCCCCCCTCGGTGAGGCCGCGTAACGGATCGGTGTGGCTGAACACGCGGTGGTCCGGCGAGATCACGATCTCGACGTCTTCGAGTTCCGCGTTCGACGACAACACCGGCTCGGGACTCAGCGTGATGTAGTAGTTCGTCGGCGCACCGCTCTTTTCGGAGCCGTATTTCGGCGCGGCCTTGGAGTGAAGCTCGAGCACGCCCGCCAAAATGTCGGTCAGAAGCTTTCCGGTCGCCACCGTCCCGTACCCGCCGACAGAGTGGAACCGTATGCGAAACGCCGAGTTCGGCAGAAGACGCGGGTTCGGCCGCGTCGGCAGGGTCATCAGCTTCGTTTCCGGATAGGCGGTTTCGAGCTTCTCCTGCAGGGCCGCGATTCGCGGCGAAGGAGTCCCGGCGAAGAACTGCGAGCCGAGATAGACGAACGGGAGCCCGTTCGTCTCCATGTTTTCGAACGCTGCCACGAGGTGCCTCGGTTGAAGATCGTGGCCACCGAGGCCGAACACCGCCGTAGTCATCACCGGCAGGACCTTGTGGCTTGGAATTCCAGGATGGCGGGACGCCTCGGCGTTGTCGAGGCCCTTCAGCAGCGAACAGCGCACAAAGGAAGTCAGCGCCGTTACGTCGCTGCGCTCCAGCACGGTCACCGCCTTCTTGCCACTCAGCACGGCGGCGACTTCTGCTTCCGGGAAAGGTTGCAGCAGCTTGACGGAGACGATGCCGACCTTCTTACCGCACGCCCGCAAATGTTTCGTCACCGCCCGCGCATCGTCCATAACCGACCCGAGGCCGATCATGACGCAATCGGCGTCTTCGCACATGAAGGTGTCGATTGGGGCGTAGGTCCGACCGGTCAGCGCTGCGTATTCCTGCATGACCTGCCGAGCGAGTTGCGGCACCTCGTCGAGGAAGTGAGTCCGGTGATCGGCCACGCCGGCCTGAAAGTCGGGTTGGTTTTGCACGCCGCCGGTGAGGCCGGGATTGTTCACGTCGACAAGTGCCGGGACAAGCTGCCGCGTCCCCTTTTCATACGCGTGGATCCACTGCCGACGCCACGACCCGTGCAGCTCGTCCGGTAGCCATTCCAAGGTCCGCTCGATGAGTGCACCGGCGCCGTCGCGCTCGATTTCGCTGGCCTTAGTCTCAAGGAAGACCTTCAGCGCGCCGACGTGCTCCGGGTGCAGATCGTCCCGATGTCGAGCGAGGTAATGCTGCAGTTGATGCACCCGCCCCTTGGCGCCGAACAGGATCTTCTGCGCCGCCGTCGGGCACTCGATCCGTCCCGCAGGGTCGCCCAGGAATTCCCGGAGCAGCTCCGACTCGGGTAGCCGCGCCTCGGTCATAACGTGGCTGGTCGCAAATCCATCCATCGCGTTCGCCACGGGGATCAGCGAAAGCGCCGAAAGCTTATAGGAAATCGCCGCCAGATCGGCTGCCTCCTGTGCGTTGGAGCCGAAGAGGATCGTGTAACCCGAACCGAGCAACGCATACACGTCATCGTGGCCTGCCATCACGTTCAACGAGTGCCGAGACACCGTGCGCGCCGCCACATGCAACACGAAGCCGCCGACCTTCTTGCCGACCGTCACATAGTGGGACTCTATCCCGTACAGGATTCCTTGGCTCGACGAAGCGTTCGACACGAACTTGCCGCCGGTGAGCGCCGCGCCTAGCGCCCCACTCTGGGCGGAGTGTTCTCCCTCGGGTTCGAAGAAGAAGGGGTGCTTGCCCCATACATTGCATCCACCGCTCGAGCGGAATGCCTCGTAAATCTCCGAAATCTCCGTGGACGGAGTGATCGGGTAGCCGATCACTCCGTTACACACGTGGCTCATCACCGCCGCGATGGCAGCGTTCCCGTTGACGACGGCAGGAATGCCAGGGTATTTCGCGCTCATTTTCCATCCAGCCGCTATTTCGCCTGCGCGTCCGCACAGGTCTTCAGCGGGATTCGCCGGTTTCCATTTCGATCACCGGAAAGATTCCGCCGACGAGGGTTGTCGATCCCTATAGAACGGCTCAAGTCCGCCTGGAGCCATGGGCGTTCGTTCGACGTACCCTTCCTTGGATAAGGGGGTTCAAGGGTGGTCAACGACGAACGATCCGGCATTTCCGCGAAACGTGCCCGCGCCCTGAGATGCATCACCGCGCCGATGCTCCTCTTCGTCGGTGAAGGATCGTCGACTTGGTTCGCTAGGTCACCCCTGACGTGCGAGGAAGCGAAACGTAGGCTCGACTCCACGGTCTGTGAAAGCGATATAATTTCACGCGGGCCTATTCGAAAAAGAGATGACTTGTGCGGCGGCACTACGGCCTGTTGACAAAGCGATTGACCGTCGAATTCCGTTTTGATTCAAGACTGCCTCTCGACAGGAGGCGGACGTGATTCGGGGTCGGATGAGCGATGCCGAATGGACATTTTTCGAACCCTTGTGATATCGAGCGGGCCGAAGAGTGGACGCCCGCCGGCGACCATCGGCGCGTTCTCGACGGCATTTTCTGGATCGCGCGAACCGGGGCGCCGTGGCGCGACCTGCCGCACGAGTTCGGCAATTGGAACTCGGTCTACCGGCAGTTTCTGCGCTGGTCGCGGTCCGGACTGTGGGACGTGCTGGTCGAAGCATTGATCGGTAAAGGCGCTGTACCGGACACCCTTCAGATGATCGACTCCACCGTCATCCGGGCGCACCACCACGCCGCCGGCGGAAGGGGGGATTCATCGAAATGCTCTCGGCCGTTCGCGCGGTGGCTTCTCGACCAAGCTCCATCTCCGCACCAACGCAGAAGGTCTGCCGATCGGAACCGTGATCGCCGGCGGTGAGGCGCACGACCTCAAAGGCTATGATGCGTTGATGGAGGAGAGTGCGCCCGATCCCAAGGTGCTGCTCGCCGATCGCGGTTACGACGCCGACTTCGTTCGCGCCGTTGTCGAAGTGCGCGGTGGCGTCCCGATCATCCCGACGAAAAAGAACAGGCGCGTGCAGATCGAGATCGATCGTGCCATCTACGCCCTGCGCAATCAGATCGAGCGCTGCTTCAATCGTTTGAAGAACGGTAAGCGTCGTTTTGGCCCCACCTTCTGCGGATGGTCGTGAGGGCGGA
>NZ_AKZI01000176.1 GCF_000293785.1 Rhodovulum sp. PH10
GCTCATCGGATCGCGCTTCAATACCTCCTGGACCAGCAGCGACAGGCCGAGAAAGCCCTTGCGCATGTCCGTGTGTCCCGTCGCCAGCCAGACCTTCACCCCCCACTCGGGATCGGCATCATGACTGGTCCAGCACGGCAACGACCCGGGCCAGAGCCGCGCCATCGACATCGGCGTCGACGACGATCCGCCGCCCGCCGACGAGGACGATCTCCATGCGTGAGGCCGCCGCCGTCATCTCCAGCTTCGACGGCTTCGGTGCCAGCACCGCGGGAACGAAGGTCGGCCCGATCTCCGATCCGATACGCTCGGCCCGAAAGGCGCGCCGCCACGTCACCAATTGCGAGCGCGAAATGCCGTGACGCCGCGCCGTCGCCGGACACCAGCCGAGGGCCAGCCAGGCTCTCCAGCACGATCTTCAGCTTCTCCTCGTCGCTCCAGCGACGACGACGCCCCCTCTCGACGATCTCAAGCCGCTCGAAGGCCCTGTGCGTATGACTGTCCATACGCTCTGTTCTCAAGCCAAAGCCCTGCCTCCCGCAAGGCGGCCTTCACCGCAGGATCGCGCTCGGCCAGCGTTTCGAGGATGTTGTCGGGAAGGTCGGAGCGATTGTCGAGGCGTTTGATCATGATCAAAAGGCAGAGGAAATAATAGAGATCAATGGCGCGATTGAGGGCCATGGCGGCCGTTCCACCGCGTCTTCGTAGATATTTTCGGTGGTGTCGATAACGTCATTGGACATGATGGAAAATATAAGAAATACATCATTCCAATTGATTAATTCGACGCTGGGAATATATTTTCCCCGACAATCCAATGTGTTGTCAGGCATTGCGACGCGATCATAGGGCGTTTAAATCGTCCATGATCTGGTGCGGGGATCGCAGATCGAGGACCGGCATGGCCTCGATCTCGGTGCCGACGCCGAGCATCTCGGCAATGCTCATTCGGCAGCGGATGTACGGTGGCGCGGGCAGACAGATACCCGCCCACATGCGGGCGGAACTGCTGTTCGATCTCGGGGCCGGTTCCGGACATCGCGAGGCTTGCAAGAGCATTCCAGCGTAAGCGGTGTTATCTTCGCACACTGTTAAAGGACGACAGCCCACTTCTTGCTTTACGGCTGTGCCATGCCAACCGACTTGCGCAAAAACTGAAGAGCGACGGCGGTGAAAGGAAGGGCAGGATCGAATATGGCAGCGTGACCGCTATCAGGAATAATCCAAAGCGCCGCATTGGGAATGGACTGATAGAGGTTCACAGGAATGTCGACGGGAAAGAAAGTATCGCGGTCGCCGTGCACAATGAGAGTCCGCGCTTTGATGCCTGACAATTCTTGTCCGGTGAAATTCATATCCTCCTGACTATCCCCGAGCGCGTTGAACTGTCGGACCAGCTGATCGATCTGCTCGCGACCACGTTTTGCGCATTCTCTATACATATCCTGTACATCGCGCGGCATGAAGTCGAACGATGCTCTGCGCATGATTGCCCGGGCCTGTTCGGGGAAGTGAGTCGTGGCGCTCGCCAGAACCATCGCCTCGATTCGGTTCGGCTGGCTCGTTGCCATGTGCAAAAGAATCATCCCGCCTGTGCTGACACCCATTGCGCAGAAGCGGTCCACTCCGAGTTCATCAAGCAAGAGGAACACATCCTTGGCGGCTTGCCTGTGGGTAAACCGGTTCTCGGGATTGGTCGAGTGACCATGGCCGCGCAGGTCGACCAAGATTAGCCGGTAGTGCTTCGCAAGGCGTTCCTTGAATGCATACCAATTCTGTCCGCTACCGCCAAAGCCGTGCAAGAGTACGAGCGGTTCCCCGGCTCCGTATTCCTCGTAATAGATTTCGAGGTTCTCGAGGCGTACGATACGCCCGTCAGCGACTGTTTGTTTAGGGGCGTAGATCATCAATGCTACCTATTGAGTGCGGTAAATCGAATTGAATATGGGCAAACTGTTATAGATAGTTGAGGGCGGCCGCCCGTTGATTCATATAAGGCTTAGCGCCTCTTTCATCCTGTGACGACGGCCACATGTTAACGGTATCTAGGACCTTGGCACTGCGATTGACAAGCTGCCGAAGGAAATCTTTCGCGCTCAGCGCTGGTGGCGGCGGCCTTCGCCATCCAAGATGTTTCATTTGCCACCTGCCATCACCGAATGGTGCGAGCATCATCTCGAATTCGGAAGCATAGTTCGTCATGCGCGCTCGCCCCATAACCTGTGCGACGCCTCGGAGTTATCACCAAAGGGGGCGAAGCGAAGGCCAAGAAATTCGTAGCGGATATTTGTGAGCATGGGACGGACGACCGGCACAATAATCAAAGCAGGCCGCCGAAGAGGCAATCCTGGGATTGCCAGCTTGAGATTTGTGCCGAACCTCAAGACGTTCGATGAAGGCAAGCGAGGCAATCACGTTTTCAATAATAAACTGCACTTCGGATAAATCCAGAAGCTCGTTGTCATCGGGGAGTGAGCGTTTGTTGCGGGCCCGGCTCAATCGCAACGTTGATGAGGTTTCAAGTTCGACGCTGATCCGACGTGCCGATCAGCGAGCCGCTTCGGCTCCGGTATTGGGTCGGCGAGGACGGGCGCGCCCTGGGCTGGGCGCAGCCCCGGCGTCGCACGGCGCCGGTTCGGCCGAATGCTGTGGCGATACACTTTGCTGAATTGATGCTCTGAATAATCCTGACAGCACCCTTCAGCGGATATTGTGGTCCTGCGAGGTCTCCTTGACGTCGATGACGTTCAGGAATGCAAAATACGCTGCATCATCAGTGCTACGAAGGTCGCGGCGGCACTTTTCCGAAAGCAGATTCTCCTCGTCGACGATGTAATTGAGCAACGCCCTTCTCTCGACACTGTTCAGCGTCTAATTTTGAATTCGCCTGTGCATGTTCGGTGCCGGATTTGACGACTTTTTGCCGAGAACCTCGGCGATCGTCTCGAGCTTGAGGCGACCCGCTGCCCGGACCACGTTGAGCAGTTCGTAAAATGCCTCCTCATTTGCTTCCGCCTGAGCACGTGTGGGCCGGATGCGGACGGAGCCGGGCTCAATCACCTGATCATTCATATTTTTTGCGTGAACATTACATGAACATTGACTAGGTTGTATGCTTGCGACTCTTGGAACAAGGTGGCACGCACAAGGGGCACCGCGTCCGAGGTTGCTATTATTACGCGAGCCGGAAGTCCGAGGTGCCGAACCGGCTAGAGCGAAAAGAAGACTTCAACGAATTGATGGGGATGCCCTTGTCGATTGGTCCATCAAAATCGCATAGCGGCCCAAACGCTGCCCCTAAGCCGGAGCGCGAAGCTATATTTATTAGCCATGCCACGCCCGAGGATAACGCCTTCACCCTCTGGCTTGGCGGTAAGCTCACTGCGCTCGGGTACCACGTCTTTGCCGACGTCCTTAGGTTGAAGGGCGGCGATGATTGGGAGCGCATCCTCGAAGACGCGATCCGCAATAAGGCAAAGCGCTTCTTGCTGGTTGCAACGCCGCACGGGGTACAAAAACAGGGCGTTCGCAATGAAATCACGATTGCGAACGAGACCGGCAGGAGCTTGAAGGAGGACGGCTTTATTGTGCCGCTGCGCCTCAAGGCCTACGAAAAGCCACTCCAGATCGCCCACGCCCAATATATCAATTTTGAAAGAAGCTGGGCGGAGGGGTTGGTTGAGCTGGTCGCCCTCCTCGACGAGGTGGGCGTCCCGAAGAACGCGCCAAACGATCAGGCTCAGATTTGGCAGGGACTTCAGTTGAAGGACGCTCGCACGGTCGGACCGGGCCCGGAACTGCTGATTTCTAACTGGATTTCCATCGACTCCCTTCCTGCGTCCATTATCTTCTACGACTTTAAAGGCGGCATATCGATTGGCGCCGCGCAAGCTGCGATCAAGGCTTGCCCTATTCCGATTTCCGCACACAACCGTGGCTTCATCAGCTTTGCGCCTCATCACCAATTGCAGGAATATTTTGGTCCGAACCTGCCTCTGCAAATCGTCGACACCTGCGACAGCGACGCATTCCTTGGTTCCGGTTGGCAGTCCCAGCGCCTTACGCCAAAAGACTGCCGCCCGAAATTTACCGACATCAGCCGGCGCGCATTAGATTCCTACTTCGATACAAAGGGGCTGAAGCCCTTTGAGTACGCTAACGGGCGAAACGCGTGGTGGGCCACAGCGCGGCATGCGACGATGGATCAGAAGAGCTTCGCCTGGGGTGATCTTAAGGGCCGTCGGCAACTTGTCGGGCGTTCCGAGAAGCGCGCGTTTCATTGGCACTATGGCATAAGCTGCTGGGCGCAATCTGGTCCGATCCGCCACGTCCGGGTGTCCGGCCGCGTCGTCTTCACCTCGAACGGTCACGAGTTGATCGGCGACGCGCGCCGACTGCACCGCATGCGCCGGACGTTTTGCAAGGGATGGCGCAATGACAAGTGGCGCGATCTTCTTCTCGCGTTCTGGTACTGGCTCGCGGACGGTGCGGAGTTCATCGACATCACGCTCGGTGAAGGTGCCGTCATGCGCCTCAGCTTGCCGCCGAAGACCTTCGAAGCCGCATTCGGCGTGAGTTCATCCTCGGATGTGGCCACAAGCGACGAGGAGGAAGACGATGAGTTGATGGTCGACCGCGACGATGACGATCAGGGCGATGACGATGATGAGGGAGATGATTGATGAAAACTTCACTAACCCTCATACATCTTCCCGAACCCAAGCTCGAATTCAAATACGGCCAGACGCTGTCTTATCCTCGGGACGGGCTGTTTTTGTATGGCCCAGTCGACGGTGGCCGATCTGAAATCCATTACGGCGTAATCGGCACCAAGGCCGGCGTTGAGCGCTTCGAGCGCTGGGCAAAATCGATCGCGACATTGATCGATGTGCCGCCGCCCAGGAAGGGCGCCAAGGCGATTGAGCCGCAACACGTCGCATTCCCGGGATTTGCCGCCGCTTACAATGCAGCTTGGCCGATCAAGCCGAAGACGGTCATCGACACGATCGAGCCCGACGCGATTTATAAGGCGTTGCGCATCGCAAATCGAAACGAGGCGATCAAGGGGGCGGTCGACTTGTATGTTGAAGCGCTAGTTGCACGCAGCAATCGCATGGAAGACCCGCCCAGCTTCTGGTTCGTTGTGATTCCCGAGGAGGTCTACGACCTCGGTCGCCCTCTCTCGAAAGTGCCGTCCAAGGAGAAAATCCAAGGCCGCGTCAGGATGACAAAGGCCGAGGCGCTAAAGCTCGATGAGCAGCCTACCTTGTTCGGCTTGGATACAGCGGAAGCCGACGTCTACAAATATGCGACACACTTCCGGCGGCAGCTCAAGGCGCGTCTTCTGGAGCACAAGATTGTCACCCAGATCATTCGCGAGACCACCCTCGCACCGAATGACTTTCCGAAGAGCAACGGGCAACCCAAGCGACGCCTCGAAGACCCAGCAACGGTCGCCTGGAAGCTGTCAACAGGCGCCTACTACAAGGCTGGTGGTCGGCCGTGGCAGTTAGCGGACGTGCGCTCCGGTGTATGCTACGTCGGTCTTGCCTACAAGAAGCGCGATGCCAGGGTTGACGATGGATTTGCCTGCTGCGCGGCGCAGATGTTTTTATCGAGCGGAGAAGGCGTCGTGTTCCGCGGCGCGCTCGGCCCTTGGTATCACTCTGACACTAAACAATTCCACATCGACAAGCCTGCGGCCAGAAGGCTCGTGGAAATGGTTGTTCAGGAATACCGCGATCAGCACGACAATAATCCGCCATCCGAACTTTTTCTTCATGCTAAATCTTTTTTTACTGATGAAGAATGGGACGGCTTTGTAAGTGGTGCACCGCCCGAGACGAACGTTGTCGGTGTCCAAATCTCCGATGCGAAGGACGCCTTGAAGCTGTTTCGCCCAGGCAAGTATCCCGTGCTGCGCGGTACAGCCATTCTGCTGTCCGATACTGACGCCTACCTGTGGACATCCGGATATGCGCCACGGCTTGATACTTATATTGGTCCGGAAACGCCCAACCCAGTTCATGTCAAAGTGCAACGAGGCAAGTGTCCCTTGAAAATAGTGCTGGAAGACGTCATGAGTTTGACAAAGATCAACTTCAATTCTTGCCTGTACAATGACCGACTTCCCGTGACCATCCGATTTGCTGACGCCGTCGGCGAGGTTATCCTGGCTGCCCCGCAAACTAGTGAGCCGAAACTTGCTTTCAAATTCTACATATAACAGGATCGGTGGCGCGCTATAATTCGAAATTCTTGTGGAACGGTCTTGAGAGCCCGTTTAATCGTCATGGATTTCGCCAACCGCTTTCGTGAGCTTCTGCTTTTTCTCCTCGGCAAGTCGGGGGGCGATCAATTATCGCGCATTGCGCGGATGTCCTTGAGAAGGCGATAGAGCGTCAGAGATTCCCCGGGAAACGGCACAAAACCAAGATGTTCATAGAAGTGCCGGGCGTTTTCGTCCTTGGCATGGACGACCATTGCTCGGACACCCGCGATATCCGCCGCCTGCAAGATGCGCCGCATGGCATCGACGACAAGGGCGGCGCCAAGCCCCTTCCCCTGCCATGCATGGTCTACGGCAAGCCGCGCGAGGATGATGACGGGAACCGTAAGCGTCGTTTTGGCGTAAGCGTCGTTTTGGCCCCACCTTCTGCGGATGGTCGTGAGGGCGG
>NZ_AKZI01000177.1 GCF_000293785.1 Rhodovulum sp. PH10
GTGCAGGAGGTTTATATCGCCATGAGCGCCTGCGCTCCCGATCGAACGAGGCGCGCGTCAGCGCCGGCATCTCGTCGTCGAAGGCGAGCAGCGTGAGTCTCAGATCGACCAGCGCGAGGTCGGTCACCGCGTCGGCGAGCAGCGAGGGCGACAGCCGCACGATTTGCGCGCGGCCGCCGGTGGCGTCGTGGATCACCGTGAAGTGCTCGGCGTCCTCCACGATCGCGCCGAAATGAATCAGATCGTTGCGTAGCTTGAGCAGGCGGCCGAGCTGATGCGACAGGGCCTCGAGCTCGGCCCTGCGCTCGCGGGTCCATTGCTGCGCCTCGGCGATGCGGCGCAGCGCGTTCATCGCCGCGTCGATCTGCACCGTCGCGAACACCGCTTGCGCGGTCGCGGTCGGCATGTCGGCGAGCCGCCACAGGGTGGCCCGGA
>NZ_AKZI01000178.1 GCF_000293785.1 Rhodovulum sp. PH10
CCGCCATTGGCGGCGATCGTCAGCGTGTCGCCCTCGGCACCGCCGGTCGCGCCGGAGGTGATCTGGTCGAGCAGGCTGGTCGAGTTGTACTGCCCGGCCGTCATGTTGAGGGCGGTGGTCGCGCTGCCGCCGGCGATGTTGAAGTCGACGTCGGCGGTCTTGGCCTCGATCTTCAGCTTGCCGGCCTCGTTCGAGATGTTGAGGTTGGCGCCGAGCGTCGCGTTGGCCTTCAGCTTGGTGACCACGTCGTCGAGATTGTCGGTGCCGGCGAGACCGACCGTCTGGGTCTGCCCACCATTGCCGTCGTTCGCGTCGACCGTGATCGAGATGTTGGTGCCGTTGGCGAGCGTGTTGTCGATCTCGCCGAGCGTCAGGCTGCTGTTGAAGCTCTTCTCGAGCGCCGAGCCCATGCCGCCGCGCGCGCCGGTACCGAAGTCGTAGTTGGCGGTGGAGGCATCGAGGCCGAGGGCGGCGGTGACGCCGACGTCGGTCGCCTTCATGCCGATCGCGTTGCCGCTGCCGGCGCCGAGGCTCATGGTGAAGCTGGTGCCGGAGATCGAGGCGGTGGCGGCGCCGCGCTCGGTGTTGAGCCACGAGTTCAACTCGGAGACCGTCGAGATCTGGCCGCCGGCATTGCCGAAGGTCACCGTCTTGGTGTCCTGGCCGGTGATCGACAGCTCGAGGGTCGACCCCTCCTTGCCACCCTGGGCGACGATGTTGTCGAGCAGGCTGGTCGAGTTGTGGCTGCCGGCGCTGAGGCCGACCGCGGTCAGGGTGGCGGCGGTCGAGCCGTTGCCGTCGGCGCTGATCGAGAAGTCGACGTCGGCGCTGGTCGCCGTCAGCTTCAGATGACCCGAGCCGTCGTCCTCGACGGTGACGTAATTGTCGAGCGTGTCGCCCGGCGTGCCGGAGGTGGTGCCGTCGAACGCCGCCTTCACGTCGGCGAAGCTCGCTTCCGTGCCGGCGATGGCGACGTCGAAGGTCTTCTCCGTGCCGCCCGAGGTGACGCGGATCTGCACCGTGCCGGCGTTGCCGGCGCCGCCAGCGCCGCCCGACACGTCCTGGGTGCCGGTCACCGTACCGATCGTCTCGGCGTCGTTGGTGAACGACAGGTTCACCGCCTTCGCCGACAGGTCGTTGGCGCCGCCGGCGGTGGTGGTGGCGATCGTCTCGGTCGGCAGCGAGCCGGTGACGTTGAGGGCGTCGTAGGTGGTCGCCGGGGCGGTCGCCGAGCGGGCCTGCTGGGCGA
>NZ_AKZI01000179.1 GCF_000293785.1 Rhodovulum sp. PH10
CCTGCGGAGCGCTCCTCAGGACGAGGTCGGACTCTGTCGCCGTTGGTATTACACCAAAGTCGCAATGCGCGGACGTCCGGCGCGCCGCTCGGTCGCTTTCTCACGTCGGTCCACGACACGGTTGTCGAGCTTTGTAGGGTTCCAAACAGCCCGACACGGCTACGTACTCGCCCCGAGGCGATCGAGGAAATGCTTGCGCCACAGGCGTTTCCGTCATCCCGGAGACCGGTCTCACGAGTTGGCACGCCCGTTGCTGAAAGGCATGTCGGGACGAAGCGCCGATCTCACCATCGACGCACACCGGCGCGAGACGAAAGGAACGAGCATGGGCTCTCTGCGACAGATCGCTTTCTACGGTAAGGGTGGCATCGGCAAGTCGACCACCTCCCAGAACACCCTCGCGGCCCTGGTCGAGATGGGCCAGCGCATCCTGATCGTCGGCTGCGATCCGAAGGCCGACTCGACCCGCCTGATCCTCAACACCAAGCTCCAGGAAACCGTGCTGAGCCTCGCCGCCGAGGCCGGCTCGGTGGAAGACCTCGAGCTCGAGGACGTGCTGAAGATCGGCTACAAGGGCATCAAGTGCACCGAGTCCGGTGGTCCGGAGCCGGGCGTCGGCTGCGCCGGCCGTGGCGTCATCACCGCCATCAACTTCCTCGAGGAGAACGGCGCCTACGAGGATGTCGACTACGTCTCCTACGACGTGCTCGGCGACGTGGTGTGCGGCGGCTTCGCGATGCCGATCCGCGAGAACAAGGCGCAGGAGATCTACATCGTCATGTCCGGTGAGATGATGGCGCTCTATGCCGCCAACAACATCTCCAAGGGCATTCTGAAATACGCCCATTCGGGCGGCGTGCGGCTCGGCGGGCTGATCTGCAACGAGCGTCAGACCGACCGCGAGATCGACCTCTCCGAGGCGCTGGCCAAGAAGCTCAACACCAAGCTCATTCACTTCGTGCCGCGCGACAACATCGTGCAGCACGCCGAGCTGCGCCGCCAGACGGTGATCCAGTACGCGCCCGACTCCAAGCAGGCGCAGGAGTACCGGACGCTCGCGCAGAAGATCCACGACAACTGCGGCAAGGGCACCGTCCCGACCCCGGTATCGATGGACGAGCTCGAGCAGATGCTGCTCGATTTCGGCATCATGAAGAGCGAGGAGCAGCAGCTCGCCGAGCTCGCCGCCAAGGAAGCCGCCAAGGCGGCCGCGGCCGCCGGCTGAGCCGATAGCCCGATCCCGGACACGGGCGGCGGCCCAGAGCCGCCGCCGGAATCCCGAACGAGGAACGAGCCATGAGCCTCGACTACGAAAACGACGGCGCCCTCCACGAGAAGCTGATCGAGGACGTGCTGTCGGCCTATCCCGACAAGTTCGCCAAGCGGCGCAAGAAGCATTTGAACGTCGCCAAGGGCGCGGCGGACGACGCCACCGGAGCCGAAGGCGAGGAGGGCAAGCTCCTCTCCGAGTGCGAGGTGAAGTCGAACATCAAGTCCATTCCGGGCGTCATGACCATTCGCGGCTGTGCCTATGCCGGCTCGAAGGGCGTGGTGTGGGGCCCGGTGAAGGACATGGTCCACATCAGCCACGGCCCGGTCGGCTGCGGCCACTATTCGTGGGCGCAGCGCCGCAACTACTACACCGGCACCACCGGCATCGACTCCTTCGTCACCATGCAGGTCACCTCCGACTTCCAGGAGCGTGACATCGTGTTCGGCGGCGACAAGAAGCTCGCCAAGGTGATCGACGAGCTGGAGGAGATGTTCCCGCTCAGCCACGGCCTCTCGGTGCAGTCCGAGTGCCCGATCGGCCTGATCGGCGACGACATCGAGGCGGTGTCGAAGAAGAAGAACAAGGAGATCGGCAAGACCATCGTGCCGGTCCGCTGCGAGGGTTTCCGCGGCGTGTCGCAGTCGCTCGGCCATCACATCGCCAACGACTGCATTCGCGACTGGGTGCTCGACAAGAAGGAGACCCCGTTCGAGGCGACCCCCTACGACGTGTCGGTGATCGGCGACTACAATATCGGTGGTGACGCCTGGGCGTCGCGCCGGCTGCTCGAGGAGCTCGGGCTGCGGGTGGTCGGCAACTGGTCGGGCGACGCGACGCTGGCCGAGATCGAGCGCGCCCCCAAGGGCAAGCTCAACCTCATCCACTGCTACAGGTCGATGAACTACATCTGCCGGCACATGGAGGAGAAGCACGGCGTTCCGTGGATGGAGTACAACTTCTTCGGTCCGTCGCAGATCGCCGCCTCCCTGCGCAAGATCGCCAAGCATTTCGGCCCCGAGATCGAGGCCAATGCCGAGAAGGTGATCGAGAAGTACAAGCCGCTGGTCGATGCGATCGTCGGAAAATACCGGCCGCGCCTCGAGGGCAAGAGCGTCATGCTGTACGTGGGCGGCCTGCGCCCGCGCCACATCGTGACGGCCTACGAGGATCTCGGCATGAAGCTCGTCGGCACGGGCTACGAGTTCGCCCACAACGACGACTATCAGCGCACCGGCCACTACGCCCGCAAGGGCACGCTGATCTACGACGACGTGACCGGCTACGAGCTGGAGAAGTTCATCGAGGGCATCCGTCCCGATCTGGTCGGCTCCGGCATCAAGGAGAAGTACCCGGTCCAGAAGATGGGCATCCCGTTCCGTCAGATGCACTCGTGGGACTATTCCGGCCCCTATCACGGCTACGACGGCTTCGCGATCTTCGCCCGCGACATGGATCTCGCGATCAACAACCCGGTCTGGGGCCTGTTCCAGCCGCCCTGGAAGAAGACCGGCGAGCCGGTCCTCGAAGCTGCCGAATAGGCGATCCGCGCGGGTTCCCGGCACCCGCGTCGAAGGGAGCCGCGGCGGGCGGGTTCGTCCGTCCGCCGCGGAGACCTCGACCCCACCGGGCTCGCGGATCGTCGACAGACCGGATCCGAGGCGTCGAAGCGCGTTCGACGCGACGGGATCCCATTCTCTGAACGCGCTCTCGAGACGCGTGCCGCCGTATGGCGCGGCCGCGCAGTGGAGACAGGAGTTCGCAATGCCCCAGTCGGCCGATAAGGTGCTCGATCACGCGGAGCTGTTCCGCGAGCCCGAATATCAGGAGATGTTCGCCCGCAAGCGCGAAACCTTCGAGTGCCCGGCGTCCGCCGACGCGGTCGCCGCTCAGGTCGAGCACACCAAGACCTGGGAGTACCGCGAGAAGAATTTCGCCCGCGAGGCGGCGGTGATCAACCCCGCCAAGGCGTGCCAGCCGCTCGGCGCCGTGTTCGCCGCGGCGGGCTTCGAGAAGACGCTGTCGTTCGTGCACGGCTCGCAGGGCTGCGTCGCCTATTATCGCTCGCACCTGTCTCGCCACTTCAAGGAGCCGACCTCGGCGGTCTCCTCCTCGATGACCGAGGACGCCGCGGTGTTCGGCGGCCTCAACAACATGATCGACGGGCTCGCCAACGCCTACAAGCTGTACGACCCGAAGATGATCGCGGTCTCGACCACCTGCATGGCCGAGGTGATCGGTGACGACCTGCAGTCGTTCATCAACAACGCCAAGCTGAAGGGCTCGGTGCCCGAGGACTTCGACGTTCCCTTCGCGCACACCCCGGCCTTCGTCGGCAGCCACGTCGACGGCTACGACGTGTCGATCAAGGGCATCCTGGAGCACTTCTGGGACGACAAGGAGCGTACGCCGAACGCCAAGATCAACATCATCCCGGGCTTCGACGGCTTCTGCGTCGGCAACAATCGCGAGCTCAAGCGCATCCTCGACGTGATGGGCGTGCAGTACACGCTGATCCAGGACGCGTCGGACCAGTTCGATACGCCCTCCGACGGCGACTTCAAGATGTACATGGGCGGCACCACGCTCGCCGATACCGCCGAGGCGCTGAACGCCAAGGCGACCGTCTCGCTGCAGCACTACTGCACCCGCAAGACACTCGATTATTGCGGCGAGAAGGGCCAGGAGACCGCGAGCTTCCACTATCCGCTCGGCGTCGCCGCCACCGACGAGCTCCTGATGAAGATCGCCGACCTCGCCGGCGTCGAGATCCCGGCGAGCCTGGTGCTCGAGCGCGGCCGCCTGGTCGACGCGATGGCCGACAGCCAGGCCTATCTGCACGGCAAGAAGTACGCGATCTACGGCGATCCGGACTTCGTCTATGCGATGGCTCGCTTCGTGATGGAGACCGGCGGCGAGCCGACCCACTGCCTCGCCACCAACGGCAACAAGGCGTGGGTCGAGGAGATGGAGACGCTGCTGGCCTCCTCGCCGTTCGGCAAGGACGCGAAGGTGTATGGCGGCAAGGATCTCTGGCACATGCGCTCGCTGCTGTTCACCGAGAAGGTCGATCTCCTGATCGGCAACTCGCACGGCAAGTGGCTCGAGAAGGACACCGGAACGCCGCTCCTGCGCCTGACCTTCCCGATCTTCGACCGGCACCACCATCACCGGTTCCCGCAGATCGGCTACCAGGGCGCGATCCGGGTGCTCACCCAGATCCTCGACAAGGTGTTCGACAAGCTCGACGCCGAGGCCGACATCTCGTTCGACCTGACGCGCTGATCTCCACTGGTACGGCGCTTGCTCTCCCTCTCCCCGC
>NZ_AKZI01000180.1 GCF_000293785.1 Rhodovulum sp. PH10
GGGGGCGCCCGCCCCCACCCCCGCCACGACCAAGCCCGCCACCGGCTCGCCGAGCGGCAGCCCCGCCCGCACCGCGTCGACGCCGGCCGCCGGCCGTCCCGCCGCGCCCGGTGGGCGTGGCGCCGCCGCGACCGAGACCGACGACGACGAGGCTCGCCGTCCGGCGCGCCGCAGCGGTGCCGGCCCGGCCCGCCCGGCGCCCGCGCCGAAGCCCGCCAACAAGACCGGAGCCCAGAAGAACCGCGGCCGCCTGACCGTGGTGACGGCGCTCGACGCCGGCGAGGAGCGCTCGCGCTCGGTCGCCTCGTTCCGCCGCCGCGTGCAGCGCCTCAAGGGCCATTCCGCCAACGAGCCGAAGGAGAAGCTCGCGCGCGAGGTGACGATTCCGGAGGTGATCACCATCCAGGAGCTCGCCAACCGCATGGCGGAGCGGGCCGTGGACGTCATCAAGATGCTGATGAAGCAGGGCCAGATGGCGAAGATCACCGACACGATCGACGCCGACACCGCCCAGCTGATCGCCGAGGAGCTCGGCCACACGGTCAAGCGCGTGTCCGAGGCCGACGTCGAGGAAGGTCTGTTCGACGTCGCCGACGATCCGGTCGATCTCGAGCCGCGTCCGGCGGTGGTCACCATCATGGGCCACGTCGACCACGGCAAGACGTCGCTGCTCGATGCCATCCGCCACGCCAACGTGGTGTCGGGCGAGGCCGGCGGCATCACCCAGCACATCGGCGCCTATCAGGTGACCGCGCCCTCGGGCAGCAAGATCACCTTCATCGACACGCCCGGCCACGCCGCCTTCACGGCGATGCGCGCCCGCGGCGCCAAGGTGACCGACGTGGTGGTGCTGGTGGTCGCGGCCGACGACGGCGTGATGCCGCAGACGATCGAGGCGATCCAGCACGCCAAGGCGGCCAAGGTGCCGATGATCGTCGCCATCAACAAGATCGACAAGCCCGACGCCAAGCCGGAGCGGGTCCGCACCGAGCTGCTGCAGCACGAGGTGCAGGTCGAGACGTTCGGCGGCGAGACCCTCGAGGTCGAGGTCTCGGCCAAGCAGAAGACCAATCTCGACAAGCTGCTCGACGTGATCGGGCTGCAGTCGGAGATCCTCGAGCTGAAGGCCAACCCGAACCGTCCGGCCGAGGGCACCGTGATCGAGGCCAAGCTCGATCGCGGCCGCGGCCCGGTGGCGACCGTGCTGGTGCAGCGCGGCACGCTCAAGGTCGGCGACATCGTCGTGGCCGGCGCCGAATGGGGCCGGGTGCGCGCGCTGGTGTCCGATACCGGGGCGACCATCGATCAGGCCGGGCCGTCGGTGCCGGTCGAGGTGCTCGGCTTCAACGGCACGCCGGAGGCGAGCGATCGCCTGGCGGTGGTCGACAACGAGGCGCGCGCCCGCGAGGTCACCGAGTATCGCGCCCGTCAGCGTCGCGAGAAGCTGGCGGCGCGTGCCAGCGGCAAGCGCGGCTCGCTCGAGCAGATGATGAGCCAGCTCAAGTCGAGCAGCGGCCTCAAGGAGTTCCCGCTGGTCGTCAAGGGCGACGTGCAGGGCTCGATCGAGGCGATCGTCGGCGCGCTCGAGAAGCTCGGCACCGAGGAGGTGGCGGCCCGCGTGCTGCTGTCGGGCGTCGGTGGCATCACCGAGTCGGACGTGACGCTCGCGGAAGCCTCGAACGCCGCGATCATCGGCTTCAACGTGCGTGCCCACAAGGAAGCGCGCGAGGCGGCCGAGCGGCTCGGCATCGAGATCCGCTACTACAACATCATCTACGACCTCGTGGACGACGTGAAGAAGGCGATGTCCGGCCTGCTCGCGCCGACCACCCGCGAGACCATGCTCGGCAACGCGCAGATCCTGCAGGTCTTCAACATCACCAAGGTCGGCAAGGTGGCCGGCTGCCGGGTCACCGACGGGGTCGTCCAGCGCGGCGCCAATGTCCGCCTGATCCGCGACAACGTGGTGATCCACGAAGGCAAGCTCGGTCAGCTCAAGCACCTCAAGGACGACGTCCGCGAGGTCACCGCCGGCCACGAATGCGGCATGTCCTTCGAGAACTACCAGGACATCCGCGTCGGCGACGTGATCGAGTGCTACCGCGTCGAGACGGTGCAGCGGAGCCTGTGACGGAGGCCTTCCATGCCGAGACGGCACAAGGAGACCGAAAACGCTGGCTGGGGCTGGAACGCCTCGCAGACGGCCTACCGTGTGGAATACCACGGTAGGTCCGAAGCCGAGCGGCTCGGCAACGAGCCGCCCGTCGGTCGGCTCGTCGCCGGCTTCCGGCTCTCGGATGCGGCCCTCGCCTCTGTGCTCGAAAGGCTCTCGTCCGTTTTCCGCCAGAGGCTTTTGCCGCTCGAAGACGGATCCCTTTTCTTTCCAAGCGCATCGGAGCTGAGAGTCGAGGCGAGCGACGACGCGCCGTTCGGGGTCGCCAACGACGACGCGCACGGGGCGGCTGGCCACGATCTCGGGGCGACCGGTGTCCCCGCCGTGGACCGGGCGGCGGGTCTCGCTCTCGGTATCGCCGATGGAGAGGGCGCTGCGGGGCAGCCCCAGGACGGTGATCTCGCCCAAATCTTCGACTGGGCGACGCGAACGATGGACCGGACGGCGGGGATGGCGGAGGAGGCCGTCGCCGACCGTCGTCGTCTCATTCGGGAGATGGCGGCGAGGAAGCGTCTGATCGACCACCGGCTCGCGAAGACCTCGCGTGCTCTCGAGCGTCTGATGGCGGGATAGAGCGCGATGGTGTCGGAGGGACGAGGCGACGATCCTGCGAGCAAATCACCGAAGACCTCCTATTTTCCCGGCTGGGGCCGTCTCGGCGAATTCGTTCTGAACTTGCTCCGGCTCGAGGCCGCCGTCGAAGCCTTGAAGAAGGACAACAAGGAGCTGAACGACCAGCTCCGGGATCTGCAGAGACAGGTCGACGAGCAAAGTGGAAAGCTGGACATTCTGACCGATTTCGTGACCAAGGCGCTGGACGATCAAGTGCGCACCCGGGCCGAGGCGGCCGCGGTACGGGCTTTCGAGCGGATGGCGATGTTCGGCGGCTTCGAGCCGGGACGCGCGAAAAGCGAAAACCAAGAGTGAAGGCCGTTCGGACGGCGCGCACGCTCGACCCTTTTTCCGGGTCGAGGCGCGGCCCGTTCCGAAGAGCGACCGGAGTTTCGATCCTATGAAATCTTCCAACCGACGCGGCGAGGCGGGCGCCTCCTCGCAGCGCGCGCTGCGCGCCGGCGAGCTGGTGCGCCACGCGATCGCCGAGATTCTCGCCCGCGGCGACGTGCACGACCCCGTCATCGAGGGCCACACCATCACCGTGCCCGAGGTTCGGATGAGCCCGGACTTGCGGCTCGCGACCATCTACGTCATGCCGCTCGGCGGCCGCGACGAGGCGGCCGTGGTCGAGGCGCTCGAGCGCAACAAGAAGTATCTGCGCGGCGAGATCGCCCACCGGGTGAATCTGAAATTCGCGCCCGACATCCGCTTCCGCGTCGACGACCGGTTCGCCGAGGCGGCCCGGATCGACAGTCTCTTGAGGACGCCGGCGGTGGCGCGGGACCTTGACGACGAGGTGGACGATGAGTGACGGACGAGACGAGCCCCTGCACGATGTCTCGGTCTCCGTTCTGCCTCCCCCGCAGGCCGGGAGAGACACGGATTTGCCCCCTGCTCCCGAAAGCGGGAGCGACGGCGAGGCCGGCACGATCTTGCGCGAGGAGTCGCACGGCGACCCGTCGCACGCCGAACAGACTCGCGGGGACGAGTCCCGCGACCGGCCGCGTGGAGAAGGGCGCAGGCGCGATCGCGGCGGCCCGCAGAAGAAGCGCGACAAGCGCGACGTCCATGGCTGGCTGGTGCTCGACAAGCCGGTCGGCATGACCTCGACCCATGCGGTCTCGGTGATCAAGCGGCTGTTCTCGGCCAAGCGCGCCGGACACGCCGGCACGCTCGATCCGCTCGCCTCCGGCTGCCTGCCGGTCGCGCTCGGCGAGGCGACCAAGACCGTGATGTTCGTGATGGACGGCCGCAAGCGCTACGAGTTCACCGTGCGCTGGGGCGAGGAGCGCGACACCGACGACGCCGAGGGACGGGTGGTCGCCGAGAGCGACGCCCGGCCGGACATCGAGGCGATCCGCGCGCTGCTGCCGCGGTTCCACGGCACCATCGAGCAGGTCCCGCCGAAATATTCGGCGATCAAGATCGACGGCGAGCGCGCCTACGACATCGCCCGCGACGGCGAGGAGGTCGAGCTGAAGCCGCGCGAGGTGGAGATCCATTCGCTCGAGATCGTCGCCACCCCCGACGCCGACCACACGGTTTTCGCCGCCGAGTGCGGCAAGGGTACCTATGTGCGGGCGCTCGCCCGCGACATGGGACGCCTGCTCGGCTGCCGCGGCCACGTCTCGGCGCTGCGCCGCACCGCGGTCGGGCCGTTCGCGCGCGAGGACATGATTCCTCTGGCGGATCTGCAGACGGTGTGCGATAGAGCGGCGATCGGCGAGGCGAGCCTCGCCGATGCGATTCTGCCTGTCTCGACCGCGCTGGACGACATCCCGGCGCTGGCCGTCAGCCGGGCGGACGCGGCGAGGCTCCAGCGGGGCCAAGCCGTGCTGGTGCGCGGACGCGATGCTCCCATCGCCCGTGGCACGGTGTCCGTGACGGTTCAGGGGCAGCTGCTCGCCCTCGCCGACATGGACCGTGGCGAAATCGTCCCCAGGCGCGTGTTCAACCTGGCGGGCCTGCACGGCAGGGCCGTCCGACAACGACAAGGTGATTGAACGATGTCGATCACGACCGCCCGCAAGGCCGAGCTGATCACGACTTTCGGTTCCAAGGCCGGCGACACGGGCTCGCCGGAGGTGCAGATCGCGATCCTGTCCGAACGGATCGCCAACCTCACCGAGCACTTCAAGACCCACGCCAAGGACAACCATTCGCGGCGCGGCCTTCTGAAGCTGGTGTCGCAGCGCCGCCAGCTGCTCGACTACCTCAAGCGCACCGACGAGCACCGCTACAAGGCGGTGATCGAGAAGCTCGGAATTCGCCGCTGAGAACGCGGCGCAGCGGCCGTGTCGCCCGCCCCGAGGATTTCGCCCGTTCCGGCGAGCCGATGGGCGAGGGCGGCCGGTTCTTCCGGAGCGGATCGAAGTGGGCGTGACCGCTCCACCGGGCGGACGGCGAGGCCGTCGCCCGAACGGCGGCGTGACGCCGCCGGCCGGCGCGGGTCGTGTGGACCCGCCATCGGGCGAGGCGAAGACCTCGGCCCGACACGAAGGCCGGAGAACGCCATGGCAGGATCGCCGGACGCTGGTGGTGGCGGGGTGCGCAGCGCCCCGGTCGCCGTGCAGCGTCCGGCCGTCTTGCTCATGGCCTTCCGAGGCCCACCCTCAACCATGAGAGAACGCTGAAGATGTTCGATACCCATCGCGTGGAAATCGATTGGGCCGGGCGCAAGCTCGTATTGGAGACCGGGCGGATCGCGCGCCAGGCCGACGGCGCCGTGCTCGCCACCTATGGCGAGACCACCGTGCTCGCCACCGCGGTCGCCGAGAAGACGCCGCGCCCCGGCATCGATTTCATGCCGCTGACCGTCAATTATCAGGAGAAGACCTACGCCGCGGGCCGCATCCCCGGCGGCTTCTTCAAGCGCGAAGGCCGCCCGAGCGAGAAGGAGACGCTGGTCTCCCGCCTGATCGACCGGCCGATCCGCCCGCTGTTCGCCAACGGCTGGCGCAACGACACCCAGATCATCGTGACGACGCTGTCGCACGACCTCGAGAACGACCCCGACATCGTCGCGATGGTCGCGGCCTCGGCGGCGCTGACCATCTCCGGCCTCCCCTTCATGGGCCCGGTGGGCGCGGCGCGCGTCAGCTTCATCAACAACGAGTTCGTCCTCAACCCGCAGCTCGACGAGATGACCGAGAGCCAGCTCGATCTCGTCGTCGCCGGCACCCAGGACGCGGTGCTGATGGTCGAGTCCGAGGCGAAGGAGCTGCCCGAGGAGGTGATGCTCGGTGCCGTGATGTTCGGCCACCGCCACTTCCAGCCGGTCATCGAGGCGATCATCCAGCTCGCCGAGAAGGCCGCCAAGGAGCCGCGCGAGCTGATCACCCAGGACAATGCGGCGCTCGAGTCCGAGATGCTCGGCGTGATCGAGCAGGATCTGCGCGCCGCCTACGCGATCCCGCAGAAGCAGGAGCGCTACAAGGCGGTCGACGCCGCCCGCGCCAAGGTCAAGGCGCACTTCTTCCCGGAGGGCGGCACCCCCGCCTATGACGAGCTGCGCGTGATGGGCGTGTTCCATCACCTCGAGGCCAAGATCGTCCGCTGGAACATTCTCGACACCGGCCGCCGGATCGACGGCCGCGACGTCAAGACCGTGCGCCCGATCGTCGCCGAGGCCGGTGTGCTGCCGCGCGCCCACGGCTCGGCGCTGTTCACCCGCGGCGAGACCCAGGCGCTGGTCGTCGCCACGCTCGGCACCGGCGAGGACGAGCAGTTCATCGACGCGCTGGAGGGGACCTACAAGGAAACCTTCATGCTGCACTACAACTTTCCGCCGTTCTCGGTGGGCGAGACGGGCCGCATCGGCTCGCCCGGCCGCCGCGAGATCGGCCACGGCAAGCTCGCCTGGCGCGCCATCCATCCGGTGCTGCCGCTGCATCACGAGTTCCCGTACACGATCCGCGTGGTCTCCGAGATCACCGAGTCGAACGGCTCGTCCTCGATGGCGACGGTGTGCGGCACCTCGCTCGCGCTGATGGACGCCGGCGTGCCGCTGCGCGCGCCGACCGCCGGCATCGCCATGGGCCTGATCAAGGAGGGCGACCGCTTCGCGGTGCTCACCGACATCCTCGGCGACGAGGACCATCTCGGCGACATGGACTTCAAGGTGGCCGGCACCGAGAAGGGCGTCACCTCGCTGCAGATGGACATCAAGATCGCCGGCATCACCGAGGAGATCATGCGGGTCGCCCTCGCCCAGGCGAAGGACGGCCGGCACCACATCCTCGGCGAGATGTCGAAGGCGCTGACCTCGGCCCGCGCCCAGCTCGGCGAGTACGCGCCGCGCATCGAGGTGCTCACCATCCCGGTCGACAAGATCCGCGAAGTGATCGGCTCGGGCGGCAAGGTGATCCGCGAGATCGTCGAGAAGACCGGCGCCAAGATCGACATCTCCGACGACGGCACCGTCAAGGTCGCCTCGGCGTCGGGCGAATCGATCAAGTCGGCGATCAACTGGATCAAGTCGATCGCCTCGGAGCCGGAAGTCGGCCAGATCTACGAGGGCACCGTCGTCAAGGTGATGGACTTCGGCGCCTTCGTGAACTTCTTCGGCTCCAAGGACGGCCTCGTCCATATCAGCCAGCTCGCGCCGCGCCGCGTCCAGAAGACCTCCGAGGTCGTCAAGGAAGGCGACAAGGTGAAGGTGAAGCTGCTCGGCTTCGACGAGCGCGGCAAGGTCCGCCTGTCGATGCGGGCGGTCGATCAGGAGACCGGCGAGGACCTCGACGCCAAGCAGAAGGCCGAGGGCCACAAGGACGGCGAGCAGCCGCGCGAGGCCGGCGAGTAATTTCGCCCGCGTCGTCCGAAAGCTTTTAGTTGCTCTGCAGGGCGGCCTCTGGGCCGCCCTGTCTCGTTTGGGCAGGCGCGGGTTGGGGCGGGGGCGCAGGCGGGGGCGGGGGACAAAATCCCAAAGCCTCGCACACGAGAGAGGCCAGCACGCAAAACTCCGCCTTGCGCGGCGAGGTCTTGCGGAAGGCGAGGCCGATCGTGCGGCCGGGCCGCGGCGCGGTGAAGCTCAACAGCTTGATGTGCGGGTTGTGGCCCTCGGCGTCGGCGGCGACCTGGGGCAGCAGCGTCGTGCCGTAGCCCGAGGCGACCAGCTGCATCACCGTCGACAGGCTGGTGGCGCCGAGCCCCATCGCGTCGCGGCGGCCGCCGGCGCACACCGCGAGCGCCTGGTCGCGCAGGCAATGCCCCTCCTCGAGCAGGATCAGCCGGTCGCGCTCGATCGAGGCCGCCTCGATCGGCCCGTCGGCGGGGCGCGGGTCGTCGGCCGGCACCGCCAGCACGAACGGGTCCTCGAACAGCACCATCGTCTCGACGTCGGGCGGATCGACCGGCAGCGCCACCATCGCGGCGTCGAGCATGCCGCGGCCGAGCTCGTCCATCAGATGGCGGGTCTGGGTTTCGCGCAGCTCGACCGACAGGTCCGGGTGGCGCCGCTGCAGCGCCGGCAGCACGGTCGGCAGCACGTAGGGCGCGAGCGTCGGGATCACGCCGAGGCCGAGCCGGCCGGTCAGCGGCCGGCCGTGGTGGCGGGCGACGTCGACGATGTCGCGCGCCTCGGCGAGCACGCTCTCGGCGCGTCTCGCCACCTCCGCGCCGATCGGCGTCAGCACCACCTCGCCGGGCCGCCGCTCGACGAGATCGACCCCGAGCCGCGCCTCGAGGTCGCGAATTTGCATCGACAGCGCCGGCTGGGTCACCGCGCACTCCTGGGCGGCGCGGCCGAAATGCCGCACCCGCGCCAGCGCCTCGAAATAGCGCAACTGCTTCAATGTGATCATCGCGATAAGATACGCTGATCGATGCGGTCAGACAATACGATTAGACCTAATCGAAGGAAGCCGTCATGGTCCGTTCGCTCGCTGCCGCGACGATCGCGAACGGGGCACGAGCGAGACCACACGACTCCCCGGGAGCACGACGATGGACGCGAAGACGAACGATCAGGGCAAGTGCCCGTTCTCCGGCGGCGCCCGCGGACCCCGGAACCGCGACTGGTGGCCCGAGCAGCTCGACATCCAGGTGCTGCATCACAATTCCACGAAGTCCGACCCGATGGGCGCCGACTTCGACTATGCGAAAGAGTTCCAGAGCCTCGATCTCGCGGCGGTGAAGGCCGACCTGCACGCGCTGATGACCGACTCGCAGGCGTGGTGGCCAGCCGATTTCGGGCATTACGGCGGCCTGATGATCCGGATGGCGTGGCACTCGGCCGGCACCTACCGCATCACCGACGGGCGCGGCGGGGCGGGCGCCGGGCAACAGCGCTTCGCGCCGCTCAATTCGTGGCCGGACAACGCCAATCTCGACAAGGCACGCCGCCTCTTGTGGCCGATCAAGCAGAAATACGGCCGCAAGATCTCGTGGGCCGACCTGATGGTCCTGGCCGGCAACGTCGCGCTCGAATCGATGGGCTTCGAGACGTTCGGCTTCGCCGGCGGGCGCGCCGATGTGTGGGAGCCGGAGGAGCTTTATTGGGGCCCCGAGGGCACCTGGCTCGGTGACTCGCGCTACTCCGGCGAGCGCCAGCTCGAGGAGCCGCTCGCCGCGGTGCAGATGGGCCTCATCTACGTCAATCCGGAAGGCCCGAACGGCAAGCCCGACCCGCTCGCCGCCGCCAAGGACATCCGCGAGACGTTCTATCGCATGGCGATGAACGACGAGGAGACCGTCGCGCTGATCGCCGGCGGCCACACCTTCGGCAAGACCCACGGCGCGGGCGACCCGTCGCTGGTCGGCGCCGCGCCGGAAGGCGCCGCGATCGAGGATCAGGGGCTCGGCTGGAAGAGCACGCACGGCACCGGCTTCGCCGGCGACGCCATCACCGGCGGCCCGGAGGTGACCTGGTCGCAGACCCCGACGCAGTGGAGCAATTACTTCTTCAAGAATTTGTTCGAGTGCGAATGGGAGCTCGAGAAGAGCCCGGCCGGCGCCTATCAGTGGCGCGCCAAGGACGTCCCGGCCGACGTGCCGGACGCGCACGACCCGTCGAAAAAGCACCGGCCGACCATGCTGACGACCGACCTGTCGCTGCGGGTCGACCCGATCTACGAAAAAATCTCGCGGCGGTTCTACGAGAACCCCGACGCCTTCGCCGACGCCTTCGCCCGCGCCTGGTTCAAGCTGACCCATCGCGACATGGGCCCGCGGGTTCGTTATCTCGGGCCCGAGGTGCCGTCCGAGGTTCTGATCTGGCAGGACCCGATCCCGCCGGTCGACCACCCGCTGGTCGATGCGCAGGACATCGCCGACCTCAAGGCAAAAATCCTCGCCTCCGGCTTGTCGGTGTCGCAGCTCGTCACCACCGCCTGGGCCTCGGCCTCGACCTTCCGCGGCTCCGACAAGCGCGGCGGCGCCAACGGCGCGCGCATCCGCCTCGCGCCGCAGAAGGACTGGGCGGTCAATCAGCCGGACGAGCTTTCGGTGGTTCTGTCGAAGCTCGAGGCGATCAAGGCGGCGTTCGACGGCGCGCAGACGGACGGCAAGAAAATCTCGCTCGCCGATCTGATCGTGCTGGCCGGCAATGCCGGCGTCGAGAAGGCGGCGAAGGATGCCGGCACCCCCGTCGAGGTGCCGTTCGCGCCGGGCCGGATGGACGCCTCGCAGGAGGAGACCGACGTCGAATCCTTCAAGGCGCTCGAGCCGCGTACCGACGGGTTTCGCAACTGGCTGTCGGGCCGGCAATTCATGGCACCCGAGGAGGCGCTGATCGACCGCGCCCAGCTGCTGCGGCTCACCGGCCCCGAGACGACCGTGCTGCTCGGCGGCCTGCGTGTGCTCGGCGCCAATGCCGGGCACTCGACCCACGGCGTGCTGACCGACCGGCCGGAGAAGCTGACCAACGACTTCTTCGTCAATCTGCTCGACATGGGCACCCAGTGGGCGCCGTCCGGCACTGGCGAGGGCATTTACGAGGCGCGCGACCGCAAGTCCAAGGAGCTGAAGTGGACCGGCACGCGGGTCGACCTGATTTTTGGATCGCACTCGCAGCTGCGCGCTTTTGCCGAGGTCTACGGCTCGTCCGACGCGCAGGATAAGTTCGTGACCGACTTCGTCGCCGCCTGGACAAAAGTGATGAACGCCGACCGCTTCGATCTGGTCGGTCCCGGCACCCAGGAAGCGGCATGACGACCGGGCTCGCCCGCGCCGTCCTCGCGGCACCCCCGCCGCGCCGCGGCAGGTGGGCGACGCCGATGCACTTCGATCCGGCCGGCGTGTGCGCCGGTCGCGACACCACGAGCCGCCGAAACAAGGCGGTCGAGACCACCGGCCGGCGAACGCCGTCGCCGGCCTTGCAGGCCGCCTAGGCGATCTGCCGCTCCACACCGACGGGACGGCGCCATCCCCGCCGCCCCCCGGTTCCCGCGAACCCCCGCGCTCCGCTTTGCAGAGCCATCAACGGCCGGTGCCGCCAGCGCCGGCCGTTTTTGCGTTTGGAGGACACCTCGCCCAAATCGCACCGCCTTCCGCCGTCCTGGTGGATGTAGGCGAACAATGCCGAACGAGATATCTTGGGAACATGTCGCCAATTGCCGCCAACAGCCCTCCCGTCGGAATCGGGTTCTACACCGTGCCCGAGGCCGCCCGCCTGTTGAGGATCCCGCCGTTGAACATTCGGCGTTGGCTCGGCGGCTATACCTATCGCCACGACGGCGAAGTCGTCGAGATGCCGCCGCTTTGGCAGCCACAGCTGCCGGCGTACGACGGCCATATCGAGCTGGGATTTCGTGATCTCATCGAGCTCAGAATCGTCAAGAGCTTCCTCGATGCGGGCTTGAAGCTCGTCACGATCCGGGCCTGCTTGGAATATGCGCGCGAGTGCGCCGAAGACGACCGGCCGTTCTCGACGAGACGTTTTCGCACGGACGGCCGGACGATTTTCTTGGACAGCATCCAACGGTCGGGCGACGGCGAGCTTCTCGACCTGAAAAAGCGCCAGTACGTCATCAAGCAAGTGATCGACCGCACGTTCAAGGATCTCGATCTCTCCGACGAGATCGTCAGTCGCTGGCGGCCGTTCAATGGAAAGCAGAGCATCGTCATCGATCCGCAACGAGCATTCGGCCAACCGATCGCCACGCAGTACGGGGTGCCGACCGTGACATTGGCCGACGCGGTGGAAGCCGAAGGCTCGATCCAACGTGTCGGCCATCTCTACGATGTCCCGGTTTCGGTCGTGATCGACGCCGTGAACTTCGAAAACTCGTTACGATCGACGTGAAGGTGTTCTTCGACCACAACATGTCTCCGGCGATAGCGCGCGCCCTCGACGAGTTGTTCAAGCACGAGCATGAAATTCGCACCCTGACGGACAAGTTCTCTCGTGATGCGCCGGACGTGGAGTGGATCGGCGAATTGAGCCGAGAGGGACAATGGATCGTCTTTTCCGGCGATCGGCGGATCACCCGAAACCGCGCCGAATACAATACGTTTCGCGCGTCGAACCTGATCGGCTTGTTCCTGGCGCCGGGACTGCAGAAAGCACCGGTCATCAAGCAGATGGAGCGCATTCTTGCGCTCTGGCCGACGGTCGAGACGCTGACGAGAACGGTTCAGGGTGGCGCCGTGTTCGAAGTCCCGATGAAGGGAAGTCGGCTGCGGCAGTTGAAGCCGTGAACGCGTCGCCGCCCCCGGAACGTCTCATACCGGATTCGGGTGATCAGTTCCGAGTGATGGGTTTCGGCCACC
>NZ_AKZI01000181.1 GCF_000293785.1 Rhodovulum sp. PH10
TGGCAAGACCAACCCACTCCGCGTGAATCCGATCTTCTTGGATCGGCTCGTACCCGACAAGTGCACGACAGCATCGACACCATGAACGGCGAAAACTCACCCACGTTTTTTGCTTTTCGGCATCCATCAATCCCGCCGTTCAGACACCACGAAAACCCGCCTTTCGACAATTCATGCCGAACGGCATGTCTGTTACGATCGAGGCCGACACAACCTCCTCGTCGCCCTCGTCCTGGAGCTTTGCCTCGGTCGAAGGGGAGGACACTCGGACGGCGCAGGCGAGCACATCGCAGCCGGCGCTCAATGTGACAGTCCGGCGAACAGGCTCACACTCGAATCGAGAGAGGCAAGAGGTACCCCCGTCGGCGAAACCATCGACACGAATCCGCACTCAGGGTGCCCTCCAGGTCGGATTCAGATCCCCCCAATCGACTCGCTGGATCATGTGCTCGTATTCTTGAGACAGACAAGCCCAAATGATCTGACATTCCGGCTGCGCGAGGCGCCATACCGTTTTATAGACTTCAGTCAACAGAGGCATCGCTTTGGGGACGTCCTTGTAGTAAATCAAACCCGTATTCATTATGCGGTTTTTCATCAAAAGTGCTTTTTTGAACAACGTATCCTCGAGCCACTCGACGGTTTGAGGCATCGTGACCGCGTACCGTTCCTGACCGAGCGCGTCGTCGATCTCGTCCTGAATGGAAACTTTCAGACGCGGAGTGTTTCGGATCAATATGACTTTGCCCGGCAATACCTTCTTTTCCATCCAAACGACATGGCTGTCCTTCACCTGGAACTTGTGATCGAGATAAATGATCTCGCGGCGGCCGGAGTACCCAGGGAACTCTTCGAAAAACTGAAGAAATTTGACGTATTTCGCCTGCATCGACGAGATCCGGACATCGTCCGAGAGCGGATGGCACTTCACCAACATGAATCGCCAGCCGGCAGCTTCGGCGGCAGCCCTCATTGAAGGATTGTTCGAGAAAAAAAGACACTCCCTTCCCGGGATGGCTTCGTAACACCTCTGGGACAGAGTTCCGAACAAGCAACTAATGATAAGCGGTTGATCAGCCATGATCTCCGAGCACGCACTTCGGGTCCCAACCTCACAGATAACGAGAATACATCACGAATACAACCCCGTCCATGAGGGCCGTTTTTGAAACCGGACGGACTCTCCCAATCCTCGCGAGGGCCCAGGCCCATGTTGCCACACCCTCGAGCCCGTGGTAGCAATTGCCGCGTATTTGGTATGTTGTATCGATCGGGTCTCGCCCTGTTCACGCTTCCTTCACCCGGCTGCCGAACGCTGGTGTTCATCCATCAGAATATTCCGGCGCAATTCCGTTATTTGGCACCAGCGATGGCTGCGAGCGGCCATCGCGTGATTTTCATTACGAACGGAGAGGCGCCCCCGCCCCGGGGCGTCTACAAGGCGCATTACAAGATCGATGCGGCCAAGGAGTCACCCGAGATCGCGCAGGTGCGATATGCATCGCGCGTCGCGAAAACCCTGCTTCAGCTGAAGAATCAGCACGGGGTCGTTCCGGATTTGATGATCGGACACTCGAGCTGGGGAGAGCTCATGTTCGTTCGCGACGTCTTTCCGAAGGTGCCCTTGCTCGCATACTTCGAGTGGTTTCATCACGACGAACTCTTCCGGGAGTTCGATCCCGATTACGACCACAACCCGAACGCACCATTCGTGCTTCGCATGAAGAACGTTCCGAACTACGTGGCAGGAGACATCTGCTCCGCCGGGATTTCTCCCACTTACTGGCAATATTCGACTTTTCCTCGTGAACTCCAAAGTAAAATCAACGTCATTCACGATGGCGTCGATACCCAGGCGATTCGTCGACCGGCGAAGCCCGCCCTTCGGCTGCCTGATGGGCGGCTGATCACGCGGGACCAGGAAGTGGTGACCTACGTTGCGCGGGGACTTGAGCCCGTGCGTGGTATTCGGCCGGTGTTCCGGGCATTCGCCGAGCTGTTACGGAAACGGCCGAATGCGCAAGTGATCGTCATCGGCGGGGAAAAGACCAGTTACGGCAATCCCCTTCCGGAGGGCGAAACCCACAAGCAGCAGATGCTCGCCGAGGTGGACCTCGATCTTTCACGGGTGCATTTTCTCGGGCGCGTGCCGTACCAGACATTCCTCGGCGCGCTGTACGTCTCCCGCGCCCACGTCTACTTCACCTATCCGTTCATCCTGTCGTGGTCGATGATGGAGGCGATGGCGGCCGAGTGTCTGGTGATCGGCTCGCGCACGTCGCCCGTCGAGGAGGTGATCCGCGATGGTCACAACGGCATTCTGGTCGACTTCCACGACCACGCGGCACTGGCAGCCCGGCTCGACGAGGCGCTCGCCCATCCGGACCGGTTCGAGCCACTGCGGCGCGAGGCCCGCCGGACCATTCTCGAGCGCTACGACTTGCACGGGATTTGCTTGCCGCGCCAAAAAGCCCTGATCGATTCGCTGAGATAGAGCCTCGGTCGGCATCACGGGACCCCGACATCGAAGCGAAGGGCACTTTCCCTGGCCCCCGGGACCCGCCGGTGTAAGATGCCGGCCTTCGGCGTCATAGGCGCGACCGGCCCCGGCACGTGGGCGATCGCGGCCGGCCGATCCCGACCATCGACGAGGTGACCCATGCGAGGATGGATTCGGAGCGCAGGACTAAGCAGTCTCGTCGTCGTGGCCGGGCTTGGCGCCGCGCTCGGGCAGGCAGCCAACTACTCGACACGCGAGGCGGTCCAGGACACGTCCGTCCGGATCAACGTCCATGCCAGCGGCAACAAGGCGAGTTGCTCACCGGCCGCCCTGCCGACCATCACCGTGCTGACGCCTCCCAAATCCGGCACCCTCACGGTGCGGAGGGGAGAGCTGACCACCAACAAGATCGCCGGCTGCCCGCGACTGAAGCTGCCGGCGCAGGTGATCTTCTATCGGTCCCGGGCCGACTTCGTCGGCACCGATCGTGTCGTGTACGGAATGGCTCCCGCGAACGGTAAGCCCGAGGTGTTCGATGTCACCATCGAAGTGAAGGAGCGGGCGCGAGAGCCCGGTCCGGGCACGAAAGGCGACAGAATCTGATTGCTACCGAGCGCGGGCGACACCAAAGCGGCCCCTCGTCGACCCGACCCGTCAGAAGCCGCACGCATGTCTGATCGCGCACGCGGCTGCGGCTCGACGGCATTGGAATCGACGCCCGAATCACCTCGTCCCGATCAGGTTCATCCACTGCTCGACGTCCAAGAGCCTCGCCAGGCCCCACACGAAGAGCGCGACGAAAAAGGCGCCGGAGACGAAAAACGCCAGCGTGCCACGCATGACGACGTAGTCGTCTTCCGCGCTGCTCCCACCAGCGGAGAGGATTCGCATGGCTCTCTTCGCCGACTTCTTCGCGGAGACGAAGAGGACCAGCGCGCCGAGGAGCATCGTCAACGCTGTCGCAAAATGAACGATGGCGTGCACCTGCGCCTCCGACATTGGATACTCCTGAACGTTCGACGGACGACCGCGATCGGCGGTACGGAACCCGGAAGCGGCGAACTTGCAGTGGCGGATCGGGAGGTCCCTCGAGGTCGCGCAAACGCCTGCCGTGGCCACCGAGCGCTCGGCCTCGAACATCCGGACACGAGGTGTCAATATCTCAGGACCGTTCCCGCATCAACCGCACCCGAGCCGGCTCGGCCGTCGAGGCTCGAACCGCAACCGGCAGACGGGTGACAGCAATTGCATGGACTGGTAGTCGGAAGCGAACCAGAAGCGGAAGGGGAAGATCGCGGTGACGCACACGAGCGAGACGCCGTCCAGCGGGCGAGCAAACGGTGAAACCAGTGGACCGGTGGCCGTCCTGGTTCTCGGGATGCATCGCAGCGGCACGTCGGCGCTCGCAGGAACCTTGGCGCGACTAGGCGTGCCGGTGCCCGGCGATTTGCTGGGGCCGTCGACCGACAATCCGAAGGGTTTTTTCGAAAACAGGAGCACTCTCGCGTTCCACGACCGGTTACTTACCCGCTTTGGTTCCAGCTGGGATGAGCCGCTCGCCTTTCCGACCGACTGGCTGAGTATGCCGGTCGGGAGCCAGCTGGTGGACGAGCTGGTCGATATCATCCGAGCAGAATTTCTCGAAGAGCCGATCTTTGCAGTCAAAGACCCGCGCATGTGCCACCTGGTGCCGCTATGGAGGGCAGCCCTCGAGCGGCTCGGCGGGCGTACGGTCGCGATTCACGGGCTCCGTCATCCGCTCGAAGTGTCACATTCGCTGCAGCACCGGAACCGACTTCCGCGGGCACAGGGGCTGCACCTTTGGCTGCACCACGTCCTGGAAGCCGAGGTGACGACCCGTGACGTCCCGCGGAGCTTCGTGCTCTACGACGACCTTCTCACCGATTGGAAGGCGACAGCGAGGCAGTTGGGAAGCACACTGGACATCGTATGGCCGAATGCGGCTTCGCGTGCCGAAGACGCAATCGACGCGTTTCTTTCGACCCAGCTACGCCACCACGGGAGCGAGTCGGGAAGGCTGGACGGGGAGGATCCTCTCGAATCATTGTGCGCCGAGACATGGAACGCGTTGCTCGACCTGCGGTCCGACCCGAGCATTCCCGCAGCACTGGCGACCCTCGACCGCGTTCGTCGGAGCGTCGGCAAAGCCGAACATCTGTACGGTTCGCTCGTCCGGGCCGATCAGCGCCGAATCCGTGAGGGCGAGGCGCACAGGCGCGAGCTTGAGCGAAAGCTCAACGAATACGACGCAGAGCGCCAGGAACTTCATCGTCGAACGTCGGAGTCCGCGGCGACAGTCGTGCAGCTCGAAGGTCAACTCGGACAGCTCGCAACCAAAAATGCGATCGCGGAGGACGAGATCGGCCGCATGAAGGCCGAGCTGACGGTATTGCGTCACCGCGTCGAGCAGCGCGAACACGAGCTGGAACGCCTCACCGCGGCTCACTGTGCACTTGCAGAGGAACTCACCGAGAGCGATCGGGTCATCAGAATTCTGTGGTTCGCAACGGTTCCCCTGGGCCTGACCCGCCGTCTCCGGGCACTGCGCGAACGCCGGCTGCTGCGGTCTTGTTGAACGCAGCATACCCTTTCGGATGAACCTCTCGGAGAACGCTACCTGCTCGATAGGTCGACGGGTCGGCTGCGAGCGCAGAGAATTAGATCGCTGGCGGCAGTACACCGCAAAGGAGAAAGACATGAATTACACCTTTCCTCCGCCCGACGTCTCCATCCCGACAGAACTATCCCCTCACACCTATTTTGTACCAGTCGACTATTACGTTCACCCCAAAGAACGCCCTCCGTCCCCGGCAATACGGGCCAGAATTGGCGCGAAACACGAGAGCTATAGAAACTTCCTAAGGGGCTCCCTGCAGTACCAGAACCAATTCCGACGAATCCCAGTCGAAGATAACGGCCGGACGGCGAACACGGAGCCCGTCTGGATTAATGAATGGTTCAGTGCGCTCGATGCAATCTCGCTCTATACTCTGATCGCACACAGCAGGCCGACCACCTACATCGAGATCGGCTCGGGACACTCTACTCGCTTCGCCCGTCGCGCCATAGAAGATTTCGGCTTAGCGACGCGTCTTTGCTCCATAGACCCTACACCGCGGACCGAGATCGATGAACTTTGCGATGAAGTCATTCGGCAGCCTCTCGAGAGCATCGACCTAGATGTTTTCCGCAACCTAGGGGTCGGCGATTTTGCTTTTCTCGACGGAAGCCATCGCGTTTTTCAGAACTCGGACGCCACGATTTTTCTGACGGAAATCGTTCCGTCACTCACCCCGGGTGTGATTGTCGGGATTCATGACGTTTTCTTACCATACGATTATCCTACCGCGTGGCTACGTCGTTATTATAGCGAACAGTATCTTCTGGGATGCTATCTTTTGGGCGGGGACGCGATCGATGTTCTATGTCCCGTTCATTATATTTCAAAAACACCAGATCTGCTTTCGGTCTTGGACCCGATCTGGAACGACCCGGCTTTGCCAGGACTCTGGAAAGTCGGCGGCATGTTTTGGTTCACTAGAGCGGTAGCCGACCAGAGTGAATCGAGTGGGATTCCCAAATCGGTGGGGAGGTGATTCAAGCTGTCTGCCGGGGACGGAGGCCGGCAGGCATGTCGCGAGCCCATTCTCTCGATCTGCGGACGCGGGTGCTGAAGGCAGTCGCCGAAGGAATGTCGCACCGGCAAGCCGGTGAGCGGTTCGGTGTCAGCGCGGCGAGCGTCAGCCGGTGGAGGCGGCGCGTCTCGGTGCAAGGTGACGCCCGACCCAAGGCGCTCGGAGGTGACCGTCGGTCCGGCCGGATCTAGTACTACCGTTGCGTCTTTTTGAGGGCTTCGGCATCATCGGCACGG
>NZ_AKZI01000182.1 GCF_000293785.1 Rhodovulum sp. PH10
TCGCGCCGCAACGCAGCCCGCGTCCGAGTTTCCAAACGGGCTCTCAGAGGTCGTCGTCGGCCGCGTCGCGCACCACCGGCTCGGCGCTCTCCTCCGGGGCCGGCGGATAGATCCGGGTGCGGCCCTGCAAATCCTCCACCTCGAAGCGGGCGGCGTCGCCGGTGCGGCAGGGCGGCCCCGCCGGCACCAGATAGGTCGGGCCGACCGGCACCTTGCCGGCGCCGCCCGGCAGATCGAGCACATAGGTCGGCTGGGCGATTCCGGTGACTCGCCCGCGCAGCCGCCGCATCAGCGCCTGCCCCTCGGGGATGGTGGTGCGCAGATGCGAGGTGCCGGGCGCGAGATCGCCGTGGTGCAGGTAATAGGGCTTGATCCGGCAGGCGACGAAGGTGCGCATCAGCTCGGCGAGCGTGCGCTCGTCGTCGTTGACGCCCTTCAGCAGCACCGACTGCGACAGCATCGGGATGCCGGCATCGACCAGCTTTGCGCACGCCGTGCGGGCCGCCGGCGACAGCTCGCGCGGATGGTTGGCGTGCAGCACCACATAGGAGGCGGCGCCCTCGGGTTTCAGCGCGCGCACCAGATCGGGCGTCACCATGTCCGGCACGACGACGGGGACGCGGGTGTGCAGCCGCACCACCTTCACGTGCTCGATCGCGGCGAGCGTGCGCAACACCTCGCCGAGCTTGCCGGGCGAGAGGATCAGCGGGTCGCCGCCGGTCAGGATCACCTCGAAGACTTCGCGGTGGGCGCGGACATAGGCGAGCGCGGCGTCGAGCTTGTCGGGCGTCAGGGTCGGGCGGCCGTGCGGGCCGACCATCGCCCGGCGGAAGCAGAACCGGCAATAGACCGGGCAGACATGCACGAGCTTGAGCAGCACGCGGTCGGGATAGCGGTGGACGATGCCCTCGACCGGGCTCATGGCGTCGTCGCCGATCGGGTCGGGCCGCTCCTCGGGGCGGGTGACGAGTTCGGCCGGGTCGGGGACGAACTGGCGGGCGATCGGGTCGTGCGGGTCGGTCGGGTCGATCAGCGCGGCGATCGCCGGCGAGATCGCCACGGCGTAGCGCGCCGCCACCGCCTCGAGGTCGGCGACGCGGTCGGCAGAAACGAGGCCGGCGGCCGCGAGCTCGGCCGGCGTGCGCAGGGTTTTCGATCGGGTCATGGTTTTTTCGCCGCGTCGGCAAGGAGTACGCCGCCCGGCAGGCGCCCGCAAGGCGGGGGCCGGCCGCCGGCCGGCTCGCCGGATTTCGAGGGGTATGGGGGAGGCGCCGGCCGCTCCCTCTCCCCGCGGAGCGTCTACAGGATGCACACATCGCCTCGGATGCATGCGTCCGTCATGCGCGGGCTCGACCCGCGCATCCATCGAAATCAAAAAGCGTCTTTGTTTTCGGTTCGATGGATCGCCGGGTCGAAGCCCGGCGATGACGGCGGAGTGCCTAGCGAGCCCCACCTTTCTCATCGAAATCCCCCGCGTTTTTGCCCTTGTGTGCATGCCGTGGCGCTCGCGGGGAGAGGTGCTGCGGGGGCGCGCTCCGCTACCGGGGTCCACAGCACGGCGTCGATCCGGGGAGCGCCGGTCGCCAGCATCACCAGCCGGTCGAAGCCGAGCGCGCAGCCGGCCGCCTCCGGCATGATTGTCAGCGCCGCCAGAAAATCCTCGTCGATCGGATAGGTTTCGCCGTAGCGGCGCTGCTTCTCGGCCATGTCGGCAGAAAACCGCGCGCGCTGCTCGACCGGATCGGTCAGCTCGCCGAAGCCGTTGGCCACCTCCACCCGGCAGACGAACAGCTCGAACCGCTCCGAGACACGCGGGTCGCGCGGGCTCTTCCTCGCGAGCGCCGCCTCGGGGGCCGGGTACTCGGTGAGAAAGGTCGCCCGGCCGACGCCGAGCGCGGGCTCCACCTTCTCCACCAGAACCCGGCTGAACACGTCCGACCAGGTGTCGTCGTCCGCGGTGCGGATGCCGGCCGCCTGCGCCGCCGCGACCAGGCCGTCGCGGTCGGTAGTACCGTTCGGCGCGACGGTGGCGAGCAGATCGATGCCGGCGAGCCGGTCGAACGCTTCGGCGACGGTCACCCGCTCGGGGGCCGCGAACGGATCGGCGGCGACGCCGCGAAAGGTCATGGTCCGGGTGCCGGCGGTCTCGGCGGCGGCGGCGAGCATCGCCGTGCAGTCGTCCATCAGCGTCGCGTAGCCCGCCTCCGCCCGATACCATTCCAGCATGGTGAATTCGGGGTGGTGCAGCGCGCCGCGCTCGCGGTTGCGAAACACCCGGGCGAAGGTGAACAGCCGCCGCTCGCCGGCGGCCAAGAGCTTCTTGCAGGCGAATTCCGGCGAGGTGTGCAGATGGAGCGGCAGGCGCGTGCCGTCCGGGCCGATCGCCTCGGTCGAGAACGCGTGCAGATGCGTCTCGTTGCCCGGCGAGATTTGTAGAATCGCCGTCTCGACCTCGACGAAATCCTCATCGGCGAAGCGACGGCGCAGCCGTTCGGTGATCCGTCCGCGCGCGAGAAGCAGCGGCCGGCGGTCGGCATGGACGCGCGGCGTCCACCACGGCGAGGCCTCGGTCATCGCTTCGCCGGCCCTGCCGCCGCAGCGTGAATGCTTTGTATCACCACGGGAATTCCGTCTTCCGAAGGTCGCGCCGCGGGGCCGCCGGTGCCCGGTGGCGGCCGCGAAAAGCACTGGCGAACCGGCGCAGGATCAGTATGTTGCACGCCACGTCACCCCGATTTCCGGGTCCGGTCGCCGCTCCGGCAGGCGCGTCCCGGCTCCCATCCAACGAGGAACACCACCCGTGAAGGTCATCGCCAGCTCGCTCCGCAAGGGCAACATCGTCGATCTCGACGGCAGGCTCTACGTCATTCTGAGCGCGGAGAACATCCACCCCGGCAAGGGCACCCCGGTGACCCAGCTCGACATGCGCCGCCTGTCGGACGGCGTGAAGTCCTCGCAGCGCTACAAGACCACCGACCAGGTCGAGCGCGCCCATGTCGAGGAGCGCGAGTTCCAGTTCCTCTACGAGGACGGCGACGGCTTCCACTTCATGAACATGGAGAACTACGACCAGGTCGCGGCCGACAAGGACGTGGTCGGCGACATGTCGATGTACCTGCAGCCGGAGATGAAGGTGAAGCTGTCGGTGCACGAGGGCGTGGTGGTCGGGCTCGAGCTGCCGCAGCGCGTGGTGCTCGAGGTGGTCGAGACCGAGCCGACCGTGAAGGGCCAGACGGCGTCGTCGTCCTACAAGCCGGCGCTCCTGTCGAACGGCCTGCGCACCGGCGTGCCGCCGCACATCGGCACCGGCACCCGCATCGTGGTGTCGACCGCCGACGGCTCCTATGTCGAGCGCGCCAAGGACTGATCGTCTCTCGTGACGGCCGGGCGCGGCCGAGCCCGCGCCGGCGCTTGCCTCCGCCGCACCGGCGTGGCAACCGGTCGCAGGAGCGCTCCGCCCGGCGGCCACGGCACGCGGGCTGCATGGCCGAGCCTCTCGTCACCCCCGGGCCACTCCCGTGCGCAGACGCCGCGCACGGCCGAACGCCGCCGAGAGCCGTCGCCATGGAACTTCCCGAGCTGGTCCGCGAGGACTTCGCCAAGTGGTCGGCCGACTTCGCCGACATCCTCGAGCTCTTTTGCCAGGTGATCGAGGAGCAGCGCCCGGCCGACGGCGTCGCCGACTTCGTGCGGCGCTGCTTCTCGGCCGAGACCACGGTGCGCCCCGAAGACGGGGTCGGGCGCGACGGCTCGCGGCGCTGCCAGGCGCTGTCGATCGCCTTCCAGCTCCTCAACATCGTCGAGGAGAACACGGCCAACCAGATGCGCCGCCGCGCAGAAGCCCGCCGCCACGAGCGCGAGCCCGGCCTGTGGCGGCACGACCTCTCCGACCTCCGCGAGGACGGCTATTCCGAGGAGACGGTGCGGCAAACGCTCGGCACCGCCTCGTTCGAGACCGTGCTGACCGCCCACCCGACCGAGGCGAAGCGCCAGACGGTGCTCGAGCATCACCGCGCGCTCTATCTCCTGCTGCTCGAGCGCGACCGCCGCTTCTTCACCGACATCGAGCTGGCGATCCACCGCCAGCGGATGAAGGCGGCGCTGCAGCGGCTGTGGCGCACCGGCGAGATCCAGCTCGAGCGGCCCGACGTCGAGAGCGAGATCCGCACCGTGCTGCACTACATGGACACGGTGTTTCCCGACGTCGTCGAGCTGTTGGACCTGCGCTTCCAGCAGGCGTGGCGCGACACCTTCGAGTCCGCGCCGCCGCCGCTGCCGCGGCTCGGCTTCGCCACCTGGGTCGGCGGCGACCGCGACGGCCACCCGTTCGTCACGCCCGACGTGACCTTCGGCATGCTGCGACGGCTGCGCGCCGGCGCGCTGAAGCTCTTGCAGGCACGACTCTCGCAGCTCGCGGTCACCATCAGCCTCGCGGCCGGCCCCGACGAGATGCCGCGAACCCTGGCGAAGAGACTCGAGGAGACGGCCGCTCTGCTCGGCGAGCAGGCAACCGTCGCGCTCGAGCGCAATCGCGGCGAGCCGTGGCGGCAGATGGTCAGCCTCCTGATGCTGCGCATCGAGCAGACCAAGCTCGGCAACGGCGCGCCCGGCAGCTATCCCTCCGCCGCCGCCCTGGTCGACGACCTCGAGGCGATCGAGGCGGCGCTGACCGAGGCCGAGGCCCCGCACGTCGCGGAGTCCGATGTCCGCCCGGTCACCGCCCAGGCCCGCGTGTTCGGCTTCCATTTCGCAAAGCTCGACATCCGCCAGAACGGTGCCTATCACGACCGCGCCATCGTCGGGCTGCTCGAGGCGGCCGGCCTGCCGCGCACGAACTATCCGGAGTGGAGCGAGGCGGAGAAGCGCAGTTTCCTCGAGGAGGAGCTGAAGAGCCCGCGCCCCTTCACCGGCATCCACACCGTGCTCGAAGGCGAGGCCGACACCACGCTGGCGCTGTTTCGCGGCGTGCGCGCGCATATTCTCGGCTACGGCGCCGAAGGGCTCGGGCCGCTGGTCGTCAGCATGACGCGCAGCGTCGCCGACCTCTTGGCGATGTATCTGCTCGCCCGCGAGAGCGGGCTTCTGGTCGACACCGCCGACGGTCCCGCCTGCATGCTCCAGGTCGCGCCGCTGTTCGAGACGATCGACGACCTCGCCCATTGCGACACGATCCTCGACGACTTCCTCGCTCACCCGCTGACGCGAAGCACGCTCGCTTACATCCAGGCGCGCGACGGCAAGGCCGCGCCCGAATGCATCGTGATGCTGGGCTACAGCGACTCCAACAAGGACGGCGGCATTCTGGCGAGCCACTGGGGCCTGCATCTCGCCGAGGAGCGCCTCGCCGAGGTCGGCCGCAAGCGCGGTGTCCGGCTCGAGTTCTTCCACGGACGCGGCGGCACGATCGGCCGGGGCGCCGGTCCGACCCACGCCTTTCTCGACGCGCTGCCCTCGGGAAGCCTCTCCGGCCGCCTGCGGGTGACCGAGCAGGGCGAGGTGATCTCGCAGAAATACGCCAACCGCGTCACCGCGACCTTCCATCTCGAGCGTTTGCTCTCGGGCGTGGTCCACACCTCGCTGCGGCACGCGCGCGGCCCCTATCCGCTGCACCCGCTGCGCGGCCTGTGGACCGAGGTGGTGGCGCACAGCCTTTCCGCCTATCGCGAGCTGGTCGAGGCGGACGGCTTCATCGCCTTCTTTCGCGAGGCGACGCCGATCGATGCGATCGAGCAGGCGCGCATCGGCTCACGTCCCTCGCGCCGCTCCGGCAAGGCGACGCTCGCCGATCTCCGGGCGATCCCCTGGGTGTTCTCCTGGAGCCAGGCACGCTTCCATCTGCCCGGCTGGTACGGCGTCGGCAGCGCGCTCGACTGGGTCGCCCGCGAGCGCCCGGAAGGCTTCGAGGCGATCCGCGAGCGGCTGCAGCACTGGCCGTTCCTCAACTACCTGCTGCACAATGTCGAGGCGAGTCTGATGATGGCGAGCCCGGAGATCATGACGCTCTACGCCTCGCTGGTCGAGGATGCCGATCTTCGCGAGCGCATGATGGAGAAGATCCTCGCGGAATACCGGCGGACCTCCGAGGCGGTGGCAAAGCTGTTTCGGGCGCCGCCGGCGATGCGCCGGCCGCGCTTCCTGCGCACCGTCGAGATCCGCGCCGAGGGCTTGACCTGGCTGCATCACGAGCAGGTGCGCCAGCTGCGCGCCTTCCGCACCGCACCCGGCGAGCACGCCCTCGACGCCCTTCTCCTCACCGTCAACGCGATCGCCATGGGCCAGAAGACGACCGGTTGACGACCGGCGATCGGCCCCGAAAACGCCTGCCTGCGGCGGTACCGCCGCAGCCGCTCGCCGACGATCTCCAGCCGCATCGGTCTCCCTTGTCTGCCCGGAGCGTTCGGTGATGAAATGGAACGGAACTCCCGCCGCGCCGCCGACGGCCGCGGAGCGGGGCGGTGCGCAGGACGAGCGAACATGGTGCCGATGCGGATTGGAGTGGCCGGTCTGGGGACCATCGGGTCCTATCTCGTCCGGGCGCTGGCGGACGGCGTGCCCGGTCTCGAGCTCGCCTGCATCGCCACCCGTGACCATGCAAAAGCCCGCGCCTGGCTCGACCGCGAGCGGGTGAGCTGCCCGATCGTCAAGCTCGAGGCGATGCCCTCGCACGCCGATCTGGTGGTCGAATGCGCGCCCGCCGCGGTGCTCGACGACATCTGCCGGCCGATGCTCTCCACCCGCAAGCGGGTGATGGTGCTGAGCAGCGGCGCGCTCCTCACCCATCCCGAGCTGATCGAGCTCGCCCAGCACAAGGGCGGGCAGATCATCGTGCCGACCGGCGCGCTGATCGGCCTCGACGCGGTGACCGCCGCCGCCCGCGGCGAGATCGCGTCGGTGAAGCTGACCACTCGCCGGCCGCCGGCCGGCCTCGCCGGCGCACCGCACCTTTCCGCCAACGGCATCGCGATCGACGCGCTCGACGGCCCGTTGCAGGTGTTTTCCGGCACCGCCCGCGCGGCGGCGGCGGGCTTCCCCGCCAATGCCAACGTCATCGCCGCGCTGGCGCTGGCCGGCCTCGGGCCGGACCAGACCGAGGTCGAGATCTGGGCCGATCCGGCGCTCGAGCGCAACTGCCACACGGTCGAGGTGGAGGCCTCCTCGGCCCGCTTCACCATGACGATCGAGAACGTCCCCTCGGAGAACCCGCTGACCGGCCGCATCACGCCGCTGTCGGTGCTCGCCGCGCTCGCCAAGCTGCGCGCGCCGCTGCGGGTCGGGACCTGATCGGGTCGACCACGCTGTTTTCGCGCAGTGCAGCGGTCCGCATGCCGAAAAGGTGACGGGGACGAGTCCGGGACGAGTCCCCTATCGCTCGGCGTGCTGCCGGGCGGCCGGCTCGGGCCGCCACACGCCGGTGCGGGGGTCGCGCCGGAGCGTCGGCAGCACCTTCGGATCGGTCGCGGCGGCGCGCTCGTTGCGGTCGAGCTCGTCGTTGATGCGGTGCCATTCCCGCGTGACGAGGCGGGCGACGATCGCGCCGCCCACCAGCCCGAGCGTCACCGCGAACGCCGGCGGAAACACGAACGGAAACATTTTCTGCGCCTCCTCTCGGCGTCGTCCCGATTCTTTTTCCGCGTCTCTCGTCCGGACGCGTGCCACTCGCCACCGGATCGTCCCGCGACCCTTCCGCGAGCCGGCGGACAAACCCTCGAGAGGGTCAGAAGCCGTAGCGGCTCCAGATCGCCCGCGCCTCGAGCGCCGACAATGCATCCTCCGCGAACGTGCCGGGCAGTGGCGCCCCGCCGCCGGTCGCCCCGGCGAGCTTGCGCATGAGAAAGCCGCGCTCCGGCGCGATCACCGGCGTCGCCACCTCCTTGCCGAACCGCTCGCGCAGATAGGATCGCAGGTCGCCGAGCCGGTCGATCAGCCCGTGGCCGAGCGCGGTGGTCGCCGTCCAGTACTCGCCGGTGAACAGGTTCTGCTCGGTGGTCAGCTTGTCGCCCCGGCGGGTCTTCACCAGCTCAATGAACATCGTGTGGATTTCCTGCTGGATCGCCTTGATGCGGGCGACGTCCTCCGGCTTCTCCGGCTGGAACGGATCGAGCGACGACTTGTTCTCGCCCGCGGTGTAGACGCGCCGCTCGATGCCGAGCCGCTCGATCGCCTTGTCGAAGCCGAAGGTCGCGCCGATCACGCCGATCGAGCCGACGATCGAGGCGGGGTCGCAGACGATCTCGTCGGCCGCGCAGGCGATCATGTAGCCGCCCGAGGCCGCGACGTCCTCCACCGCGGCGATCACCGGGATCTCCTTCTCCTCGGCGAGCTGGCGGATGCGGCGAAAGATGAGATGCGACTGCGCCGCCGCCCCACCCGGCGAGTTGATGGCGATCGCCACCGCTTTTGCGCCGCGCACGGCGAACGCCTTGTCGAGCGAGCGGGTGAGGGCGGCCAGCGTCACCCCCGGCCGCAGCGGCGTCGACACGCCGATCACGCCGTTGAGGCGCACCACCGGCACCACCGCCGTGCCGGGCCGCAGCCGTTTCGGCAGGATCGGCGCCAACGTTTGCCGGGCCGCGCCGAGCCAGCCGCCCGCGCCACCGATCTCCCGCACGTTGCCCATCGTCCGTGCTCGTTCGGGCGTGTCGCCCGCCTGTCCGCTCGCCACCGTCATCCTCTGCTCGATTCGTTCCGTCGCTCTCGCCGGGTCGGTCGCCGGCCGCCGGGAAGATCAAGTCGCGAGCCGCCCGTCGGGTTCGGCCGGCGCCCGCCGTCCGGCCGACGCCGATGTTAGAGCGAGTGGTGCAACCGTTCGAGTTACGGTTCGTTTACCAAGCCGATGGCACCTCTGACGGTGGCCGTATCGAGGGCGGCGAGAGAGAGAAAAAAACCTCGAAATGTCGAAGTCGGGGTCGAAGGACGGGTGCTGCCGCGCCGTAGAGGTGTCGGGGCTTTTCGTCGCGCACGAGGTGACGCCGTGGAAATCAAGGTTTTGCTGGTCGCGACATTGTTCGGGGTGATCGCCGCGGTATCGCACGCCGCCGAGCGTCGCCGCGGAACTGCCGACGTGCCGGCCCCGAAGGCCTGAGAGCCCGTTTGGAAACTCGGACGCGGGCTGCGTTGCGGCGCGAACTGCCGGAGGCCAGGAGAAAAGCGATGCCGATATCGGGGAT
>NZ_AKZI01000183.1 GCF_000293785.1 Rhodovulum sp. PH10
CGAGTTGGCGGCCGAGGAAGCCGCGGCCCGGGCGAAGACGGTGGTGCGCGCCTTCGAGCGCCAGCGGCCTGCGAAGAAGCCATTTCCGGCGCCCCTGCCGCGGGAACGGGTGGTCGTGCCGGCGCCGACCTCCTGCCCGTGCTGCGGTTCGGCCAGGCTGTCGAAGCTCGGCGAGGATATTACCGAGACGCTGGAGGTGATCCCGCGGCAGTGGAAGGTCATCCAGACGGTCAGAGAGAGGTTCTCCTGCCGGGAATGCGAGAGGATCAGCCAGCCGCCGGCACCGTTCCATCCGACGCCACGTGGCCACCTCGGCCCGAGCCTGCTCGCGATGATCCTGTTCGAGAAGTTCGGCCAGCATCAGCCGCTGAACCGGCAGAGCGAACGCTATGGCCGCGAAGGCATCGACCTCAGCCTGTCGACGCTGGCCGACCAGGTCGGCGCCTGCACCTTCGCGCTGCGGCCGCTGCACGATTCGATCGAGCGGCATGTTCTCGCCGCCGAGCGTCTGCACGGCGACGACACGACGGTGCCGATCCTGGCCAAGGGCAAGACGGCGACAGGGCGGATCTGGGTCTATGTGCGCGATGATCGGCCGTTCGGCGGCACCGCACCGCCGGCGGCCCTGTTTTATGCGTCCCGGGACCGATCGGGCGAGCATCCCGAGCGGCATCTGACCGGTTACGGCGGCATCCTGCAAGCGGACGCCTATGGCGGCTATGGGCGGCTTTACCGGCCCGTTCGAAGTTCGGGACCGGTGACGGAAGCGCTGTGTTGGGCCCATTCGCGCCGGAAGTTCTTCGAACTGGCCGACATCGCCGGCAGTGCCCGGCGCGGTAAGACCGCGGCGCCGATCTCGCCGCTCGCCCTGGAGGCGGTGAAGCGGATCGACGCGCTGTTCGACA
>NZ_AKZI01000184.1 GCF_000293785.1 Rhodovulum sp. PH10
TGGCCGAGCGCGCCGTCCACCACCTTGGCGAGCTGGTCGGGGGTCGCGACCATCACCACCACCACCTCGGCGCCGGAGGTCTCGGCGAACGAGGATACCGTCTCGAGGCCGGCGGCGATGGCCTTCTCGCGGGCCGGCTGAGCGGTCTCGACGCCGACCACCGTGTGGCCGCCCTTGGCGATCCGCAGCGCCATCGGAAGCCCGATGGCGCCGGTGCCGATGAACACGACTCTCATGATCGTTCTCCTACCCGTCTCGGCACAGGAATAGCGGTCGCCGAGGTTGCCCGCGTCGTCTGGTTGGTCGTTGGCGTCACGAAGATCGCCGCGCCCCGCAGGAGGGTGGGGCGCGGCGGGGCCGGCTCAGGCGAGCCAGGCCTTGAGGGAGGCGACGATCGTCTGCGTCGAGATGCCGTAGCGATCGTGCAGCGTGGGCAGGGCGCCCGCCGCCAAGAACTCGTCGGGCAGGCCGACCTGCTTGAACTTCGGCGCGAC
>NZ_AKZI01000185.1 GCF_000293785.1 Rhodovulum sp. PH10
CCGTTCGGGCACGCGCTGGTGGAGGTCGCGAAAACCCGTGACGACATCGTCGGCATGACCGCCGACCTGTCGAAATACACCGATCTGCACATCTTCGCGCAGGCGTTCCCGGAACGCTTCTTTCAGATGGGCATGGCCGAGCAGATTCTGATGGGCGCCGCCGGCGGCATGGCGAAGGAAGGCTTCATGCCGTTCGCCACCACCTATGCGGTGTTCGCGACGCGGCGCGCCTACGACTTCATTCATCAGGTGATCGCCGAGGAGCACCTGAACGTGAAGATCGCCTGCGCCCTGCCCGGCCTCACCACCGGCTACGGCCCGAGCCACCAGGCGACCGAGGACATCGCCATCATGCGCGGCATTCCGGGCATGACCATCATCGATCCGTGCGACGCGCACGAGATCGAGCAGATCGTCCCCGCGGTCGCCGCCCACGAAGGGCCCGTCTATATGCGGCTTCTGCGCGGAAAGGTGCCGCTGGTGCTCGACGAGTACGGCTACGAGTTCGAGCTCGGCAAGGCCAAGACGATCCGCGACGGCCGCGACGTGCTGATCGTCTCGACCGGCCTGATGACCATGCGCGCGCTCGAGGTGGCCAAGGCGATGGAGGGCGGCGACGCCGACGTCGCGGTGCTGCACGTGCCGACCATCAAGCCGCTCGACGAGGAGACCATCGTGCGCGAGGCGAGCCGCAGCGGCCGTCTGGTGGTGGTGGCCGAGAACCACACCGTGGTCGGCGGGCTCGGCGAGGCGGTGGCCGGTGCGCTGCTGCGCGCCGGCGTCGCGCCGAAGTTCAAGCAGGTCGGCCTGCCCGACGAGTTCTTGGCGG
>NZ_AKZI01000186.1 GCF_000293785.1 Rhodovulum sp. PH10
GAATGCCGCGATCCCCCCCGCCCACCCAGGCCAGTCGGCCGCCCCCGGCGCCGCGCCGGGCCAGCAGGCGCCGGCCGGATCGGCGCCCGGCCACACCGCACCGCCGCCGGCCGGCCAGAACGGCACCGGCACCGAGACTGCCGCCACGCCGCCGGCGGGTGCGCCCACCGGCTCGCCGGCGAGCCCGTCCGCGGACATCGTCACCGAGGTCGAGGTGCCGACCCACAAGGTCGAGAACCCGATCGCCGTCTTCTCCGGGCTCGACAAGATCACCGGGCGGATCACCAAGTTCGAGGTGCCGCTCGATCAGACGAAAACGTTCGGTGCGCTCCAGGTGCGCCCGCGCGCCTGCTACACCCGCCCGCCGACCGAGGCGCCGAACACCACGGGCTTCGTCGAGGTCGACGAGACCTCGCTGCAGGGCGAGGTGAAGAAGCTGTTTCGCGGCTGGATGTTCGCCTCGAGCCCGGGGCTGCACGGCGTCGAGCACCCGATCTACGACGTGTGGCTGACCGACTGCAAGGCGAGCGCCACGATGGCCTCCGCGCCGGCGGCGGGCGACGGCCACGACGGCGCGCCGAAGGCGGGGCAGGGGGCGCCGGACGCCCCGGTGGCGCTGCCGCGCGCGCACCCGCAGCGCCGCCAGCAGCAGGGTACGGCCCGGCCCTGACGGGCCCGACCGGCGCGGCGTTTCGAAACATCGTTCTCGTCGACGTGCGCCGCGGCGCGGTCCCGTTCAGGGGGCGTCGCCGCTCGGCCCGACCGTCGTCTCCCGCACCAGCTCGAGCGCGCGGGCGCCCGCAATCGGTGCGTCGCCCGGCAGCGCGAAGAAATCCGCCTCGCCGATCAGCGCCTGCGCCAACAGCTTGTGATAGCTGCGGCGCGGCACCTCGACGGCGCCGAAGCGGCGCAGATGATCGGTGACGAACTGGGTGTCGAGCAGGCGGTAGCCGCCGGCCTTCAGCCGCGCGACCAGATGCACCAGCGCGACCTTCGAGGCGTCGCGATCGCGATGGAACATGCTCTCGCCGAAGAAGGCGCAGCCGAGGCTGACGCCGTACAGCCCGCCGACCAGCGTGTCGCCGACATAGGCCTCGACGGTGTGGCAGTGGCCGGTTTCGAACAGCCGGCGATAGAGCGCGCGGATGCGGGTGTTGATCCAGGTGCGGGTGCGGCCGGGCGCCGGCTCGGCGCAGCCGTCGATCACCGCGTCGAAGTCGCGGTCGACCTCGACGCGGAAATGGTCGGATCGCACCGTGCGGGCGAGCCGCGACGGGACGATCAGCCCGTCGAGCGGGATCACGCCGCGCTGCTCGGGCTCGATCCAGTAGAGCGCCGGATCGTCGGCACTCTCCGCCATCGGGAAGATGCCGCAGGCATAGGCCTTCAGCAGCACCTCTGGCGTGATCTCGACCGATGCGGAATCACGACGGGCCATGGACACTCCGTATCATACCCGAGCCTTCATACGCGACCGCCGCCGGTCGGTCTGCACCGCCGAATGCGCGCCCGGCCCCGCGTCGGGAGGGACGTGATCACCGGAACGTGAAGGGGGGCCGCAGGGCCCGTTAACGCTTCGGTAACCGGCCGATCGCTAGCCTTTTACTCACATTTTAAGCAAATCGTCGGCACTCTCGCAGACGATCGTCACGGAGCACCTGGATCATGGGTACGAGTCTGTCCGGCAGCCGACTGCCCCGTGTGCTGCTCGTCGAGGACGAGGTTCTGATCAGCATGATGATCGAGGACGCGATGATCGAGCGCGGCTTCGAGGTCTACACCGCCACCAATGCCGACGACGCGCTTCAGGTTCTCGAGGACGGCACGCCGGTCGACGTGCTGTTCACCGACATCAACATCGACGGCGAGGTCGACGGCACCAAGCTGGCGCGGCTCGCCCGGGCGATGCGCCCCGAGCTCGGCGTGGTCTACGCCTCCGGCACGCAGGGCTCGGTGCCCGACGCGGTGCCCGGCTCGAACTTCGTGCCGAAGCCCTATGCGGCCGCCGACGTGTGCGCCATGCTGGCGTCGCTCAAGGCCGGCAACGCCTGACGATACCGACATCCTCCTCCGAAACGGCAGCGGGCACGGCGTTTGTTTGCGCCGCGCCCGCTTTTCGCTCGTCCAGCAGGGCGGGCGAAGGCGCGCACCGCCGCGCCCACCCCACGCCTGCCTTGCCGGTTACTCGTCCACCCCGCCGCGGGCCAAGAACTGCTCGAGCCAGTGGATGTGATAGCTGCCGTCGATGATGTCCTTGTCGCGCACCAGCGCGCGGAACAGCGGCAGCGTCGTCTCGATGCCGTCCACCACCACCTCGTCGATCGCCCGCCGCAGGCGCATCAAACATTCCGCCCGCGTCTTGCCGTGCACGATCAGCTTGCCGATCAGCGAGTCGTAGTGCGGCGGGATCGTGTAGCCCTGATAGACCGCGGAATCGATCCGCACGCCCATGCCGCCCGGCGGATGGTAGTGCCGGATCTTTCCGGGCGACGGGCGGAAGGACACCGGGTTCTCCGCATTGATGCGGCACTCGATGGCGTGGCCGTGATAGGCGACCTCCTCCTGCGTCACCGACAGGCCGCCGCCATTGGCGACGCGGATCTGCTCGAGGATCAGATCGATGTCGGTGATCGCCTCGGTCACCGGATGCTCGACCTGAATGCGGGTGTTCATCTCGATGAAATAGAACTGCCCGTCCTCGTACAGGAACTCGATCGTGCCGACGCCCAGATAGGCGAGGTCCTGCATCGCCTTGGCGACCGTCGCCCCGATTTTTTGGCGGGCATCGGCGTTGAGCGCCGGGGAGGGGCTCTCCTCCCAGATCTTCTGGTGGCGGCGCTGCAGCGAGCAGTCGCGCTCGCCGAGATGGACCGCCTTGCCCTCGCCGTCGCCGATCACCTGGAACTCGATGTGGCGCGGCTGCTCGAGGTATTTTTCCATGTAGAGCGCGTCGTCGCCGAACGCGGCCTTGGATTCCGCCCGCGCGGTGGCCAGCGCGACGTGCAGATCGGCCTCGCTGCGGGCGACCTTCATGCCGCGTCCGCCACCGCCGGCCGCCGCCTTCACGAGCACCGGATAGCCGATGTCGCGGGCGATGATGCGCGCCTCCTCGTCGGAGCCGACCGCGCCGTCCGAGCCCGGCACCACCGGGATGCCGAGCCGCTTGGCGGTGCGCTTGGCCTCGATCTTGTCGCCCATCAGGCGGATGTGGGCGGGCTTCGGGCCGATGAAGGCGAGCCCGTGCTCCTCGAGGATTTCGGCGAAGCGGGCGTTCTCCGACAGGAAGCCGTAGCCCGGATGCACCGCGTCGGCGCCGGTGATCTCGCACGCCGCCAAGAGCGCGGGAATGTTGAGATAGCTGTCCTTGGCGGCCGGCGGCCCGATGCAGACGCTCTCGTCGGCGAGCCTGACGTGCATCGCGTCGGCGTCGGCGGTCGAGTGTACCGCCACGGTCTGGATGCCGAGATCCTTGCAGGCGCGCAGAATGCGCAGCGCGATCTCCCCGCGATTGGCGATCAGGATCTTCTCGAACATCGCGCCCCCGCTCCCGCCCCCGTTCGAGAGACCGGTCATTCGATGATCATCAGCGGCTCGCCGAACTCGACCGGCTGGCCGTCCTCGACGAGGATCTGCGTCACCGTGCCGGACTTCGGCGCCGGGATCTGGTTCATCGTCTTCATCGCCTCGATGATCAGCACGGTCTCGCCGGCCTTCACCTCGGTGCCGATGTCGACGAACGGCCGGGCCTCGGGCTCGGGCGCGCGATAGGCGGTGCCGACCATCGGCGAGGTGACGACGCCGGGATGCTTGGAGGGATCCATCGAGCCGTCGGCGACCGCGAAGACGCCCGGCACCGCCGAGGCCGCGGGGGCGGGCGCCACCACGGTGGCGGCGACCGGCGTGCCCTGGCGGGCGACGCGCACGCGGAGCCCCGCATGCTCGATCTCGATCTCGGTCAGGCCGGTCTCGCCCAGGAGCCGCGCCAGGCTGCGCACGATCTCCTCGTTCACGGCGACGGTCGGCGCCGGCTTGTCGTCATCGGCGGCTGTCACGATCGGTCTCCTTGCGTCTGGAGGCCCGCGAGCCCGGCGATCGCGAGCGCGTAGCCGAGCGGGCCGAACCCGCAGATCACGCCCTTCGCCGCCTTCGACAGGTAGGAGGTTCGGCGGAAGGGCTCGCGGGCGTGGACATTGGTGATGTGGACCTCGATCACCGGCACCGCGACGGCCGCGACGGCGTCGAGCAGGGCGATCGAGGTGTGGGTATAGGCGGCGGCGTTGAGCACGACGCCGACCGCGCCGGACGCGCCCGCCTCCTGGATCCAGGAGACGAGGTCGCCCTCGTGATTCGACTGGCGGAAGTCGAGCCCGAACCCGTGCCGCTCGCACGCCTCCCGGCACAGCGCCTCGACGTCGGCGAGGGTGGCACGGCCGTAGGTGTCCGGCTCGCGGCTGCCGAGCAGGTTCAGGTTCGGTCCGTTGATGACGTAGACGGTGGGCCCCATGGTATCCGGTCGGCACGCGACGGCGCCCGGTCGGGCGCGCGTGCTTCGGCGCCGTCTTATAGGCGGCGGCGGCGGAAAGGGAAGGGGGTTCGCGTCTCGGTGGCGGGTCGGGCCGGGGAATGCCCAACCGATGCGCGAGGATCGCGCGCGCTCGCGTCGTGGCGAGACACGCGGCCGCAAAGCCGGTACATTGGCGCGGCGTATGCCGGGTGGGGCGAAGGCTCGCCCGGCCGACGACGGCTCGTGGCCCGCGACCGCAGTCGCGCCGGGAACGAGGCCGGGGGGCCGACGCTGTTACCGAGGACGGGAAAATCCGCCCGGAGCGGCCGCAACACACCGTGGAAATGCTTGTGGGAAGGATTGTCGCCATGACCGATCAGACCGGCAACGGCTCGAACTACGATCAGGCTCTGGAAGAGATCAAGAAGAGCATGGACGAGGCGATCACCCGGACGGAGGACGCCATGGAGGATGCCATGGAGAAGGCCGGGATCGACGCATCCGCCGCGGCGCACGTCGCCGAGGAGTATCGGCTCAAAGTGTTCGAGTACATGCGGGCGAACGTCAATGCCGCGCTCGACTATGCGAGCGGGCTCGCCGGCATGAAATCGCCGCTCGACCTCGCCTCGACGGCGCGGGAGGCGGGGGCGCCGATGCCCTCTGCGGAGCTTTCTGCCGCCAGCGAGGCGATCGAGGCGTATCGCCAGCGGATGTTCCAGTTCATGAAGGAGAACATCAACGCGGCGATGGACTATGCCGAGGGGCTCGCCGCGGTGCGCAGCCCGTCGGAGTTCATCGAATTGTCGACCAGCCACGCCCGCAAGCAGTTCGAGGCGGTGACCGCGCAGACCACCGAGCTCGGCATGCTGGCGCAGCGGCTCGCCGTGTCGAACAGCGATGCCTTCGGCGGCATCTCGAAGATGTTCGGCCAGCAGCCGAGGACCTGATCGTCCGCCGGCCGGCCCGGACGGACCCGTCCGAGCTCGTTCGGGCACGCATCCGGGCCGATGCCGCAGGGGGGCAGAGGACCGGGAGCCGGTGCGACACGTGGCCCCGGCCGGGCGGCAAGGTTCCGAGCCCATGGGGATCGGACCAGCCGCCGGGGTCGCGTCCGGAGCGCCCGAGGGCGACCCGCAGCGAGGCGCGTGGGGGGAGATGGAGACGGCGCGGCACCGGACGCTCCTGCGGGTGTCCGCTCGGTGCCGCGTTCGCGCGGGCCGATCCGCCCCGCCAAATCCTCCCGCCGAATCCTCACGTCAAATGCCTTCGCCAAATCCCCCGCCAAACGCCTTCGTAAATTCCTTCGGCAAATCCGCGCGCCGTCTCCCTCGGCGCGGCCCCCTCCGATCGATCAATTGCGAAGCCGGTGTTTTCGGCTCAGGAAACGCCCGGCGCAGGCGGGCGGTCCGGTCGGGTCCGGCCGTCCGCCGCGTCGCCGTCTCGCGCTCCGTCACCGATCTCGGGGGTCGTCGGCCGTCGCCGTCGCTGCCGTCCGGTGGGGTCTCCGCAGGAGGGGCGAAGCGCGTCCGCCGCCGCATCGGCCGTCCGGCCGCCGCCGCTCCGGCCCGCTCCGCCGGGACGCGCGACACCGCCGGATTGCCGTTGACTTTTCTGCACTGCGGCTAGAACTTGGCCGCCCGAGTTTGCCTCTTCCTACTTATTCTTCCATGTGGATGTCGTACCAATGTTCAAGCGGATCCTGATCGCCAATCGTGGTGAAATCGCCTGCCGGATCATCAAGACGGCGCGGCGGATGGGAATCGCGACCGTGGCGGTCTATTCCGACGCCGACAAGGACGCGCTCCATGTCGAGATGGCCGACACCGCCGTCAATATCGGTCCGCCGCCGGCCGCCCAGAGCTATCTGCTGATCGACAAGATCGTAGCCGCCTGCCGGCAGACCGGCGCCGAGGCGGTGCATCCGGGCTACGGCTTCCTGTCCGAGCGCGAGGCGTTCGCCGAGGCGCTGAAGGAGGCCGGCATCGTCTTCATCGGCCCGAACCAGCGCGCGATCGCCGCGATGGGCGACAAGATCGAGAGCAAGAAGACCGCGGCCGCCGCCGGCGTCTCGACCGTGCCGGGCTTCCTCGGCACCATCGAGGACGAGACCCACGCGGTGAAGATCGCCGACGAGATCGGCTATCCGGTGATGATCAAGGCCTCCGCCGGCGGCGGCGGCAAGGGCATGCGCATCGCCTACAATGCAGGCGAGGTGGCGGAAGGCTTCAGCCGCGCCCGCTCGGAGGCGCGCTCCGCCTTCGGCGACGACCGCGTGTTCATCGAAAAATTCATCGTCGATCCGCGCCACGTCGAGATCCAGGTGCTCGGCGACAAGCACGGCAACGTCATCCATCTCGGCGAGCGCGAATGCTCGATCCAGCGCCGGAACCAGAAGGTGGTCGAGGAGGCGCCGTCGCCGCTGCTCGATGCCGCGACGCGCGAGAAGATGGGCGCCCAGGCGGTCGCGCTCGCCAAGGCGGTCGGCTACGATTCGGCCGGCACCGTGGAGTTCGTCGCCGGCCAGGACAAGAGCTTCTACTTCCTGGAGATGAACACCCGCCTGCAGGTCGAGCATCCGGTCACCGAGCTGATCACCGGGGTCGATCTGGTCGAGCAGATGATCCGGGTCGCCGCCGGCGAGAAGCTGACGCTCACCCAGAAGGACGTGAAGATTTCCGGCTGGGCCGTGGAATCGCGCGTCTATGCCGAGGATCCGTTCCGCAACTTCCTGCCCTCGATCGGCCGGGTGGTTCGCATGCGAACCCCGATCGAGCGGACCGCCGACGGCGTCGACAAGGTGACCGTGCGGATCGACACCGGCGTCTACGAGGGCGGCGAGATCTCGCTTTATTACGACCCGCTGATCGCCAAGCTGATCACCCATGCCGACAGCCGCGCCGGCGCGATCGACATGCAGGCGCGCGCGCTCGACCGCTTCTATGTCGAGGGCATCCGCCACAACATCCCGTTCCTGTCGGCCTTGATGCAGCATCCGCGCTGGGCGGAGGGGCGGCTGTCGACCCGCTTCATCGCCGAGGAGTGGCCGGACGGCTTCGTCCCGCTCGCCCCCGACGCCGACAAGGAGAAGACCATCGCCGCGGTCGCCGCGGTGATGGAGTTCCAGATCACCGAGCGCAAGCGCAAGATCTCCGGCCAGATGAAGCACCCGCACGTGCCCGGCGACCGCCGCCGCATCGTGCTGGTCGGCAAGTCCGAGATCGAGCTCGAGGTGGAGCGCGAGGGCAACGGCATCGCCGTCCACTTCATCGAGAACGGTAAGCGCGGGCCGAAGCGCTACACCGAGTCGGCCTGGAAGCCGGGCGATCCGGTGTGGCTCGGCGTGATCGACGACGATCCGGTCGCGGTGCAGGCGACCGACATCCCGAACGGCCACGTGATGTCGCATCACGGCATCGAGGTGAAGGTCTACGTCTACAAGCCGTGGGAGGCCTTCGCGATCCGCCTGATGCCGGAAAAGGTGAAGGCCGACACCGGCAAGAAGGTGATGTGCCCGATGCCGGGCCTGGTGCTGTCGATCGACGTCACGCCGGGCCAGGAGGTCAAGGCCGGCGAGACGCTCGCCATCATCGAGGCGATGAAGATGGAGAACGTGCTGCGCGCCGAGCGCGACGGCACGGTCGCCCGCGTCCTCGCCAAGAAGGGCGACAGCCTGCCGGTCGATGCGGTGATCCTCGAATTCGCGTGACGGATTCGTGACGAAGGACCCGCGCGGGTCCACGGGACGAGACGGTCGGGCGGCGCGGGAAGTTTCCTGCGGCCGCCCGACGCCGTTGTTGCCGCTGTTTTTGCGCGTGGCACCGCGGTCGGTCGGCACGGCGCGCGCGCCCCCTTGCCAGTCCGGGCGAGGTACGCTCAATATCAATCGAGGGTTTCTGCCGCCCGTCGAGGGCGGATCGCCACGTGCGGCGGCGGCCGGGACTTTTTGGGTCCCACCGACCGGCCGGGGACGACGACACGCCGGGGGGCGCGCCATGGATGCGGGACATCGCGACGAGCCGGCACATCGTGACGAGCCGGGAGATCGTGACGATCCGGGGCTGCGGGCGACAACCGAGCCTGCTCCCGAGGCGCCGCTCGAGAGCTGGATCGGCCGCACGCAGGAGGAGACCGACCGGGTGGGTCCGACCCCGGTGCGGGCGCTCGCCGCCACCCTCGACGACGCCTCGATCGACACCGCGGACGGCGCGCCGCTGCCCGAGCTGTGGAGCTGGCTCTATTTCCTGCCGATCGTGCCGATGTCGCAGGTCGGCCCCGACGGCCATCCGAAGCGCGGCGGCTTCCTCCCGCCGATCGCGCTCGAGCGGCGGATGTGGGCGAGCGGCCGCCTGACCTTCCACGACCGCCTGCGGATCGGCGACGCGGTGACCAAGCGCGCGGAGATCGTCAAGATCGCCGAGAAGACCGGCAAGGCCGGCCGCATGGTGTTCGTCACCGTGCGCCACGAGGTCTTCTCGCCGCGCGGCCTCGCGGTCCGCGAGGAGCAGGACATCGTCTATATCGCGATGCCGGACAAATTCGTGCCGCCGGCGCCGACGCCGCTGCCCGAAAACCTCGCCTGGCGCGAGCCGGTGAGGATCGACCCCGTTCTGCTGTTCCGCTTCTCGGCGCTCACCTTCAACGGCCACCGCATCCATTACGACGAGCCTTATGCGATGGGCGTGGAGAAATATCCGGGCCTCGTCGTGCACGGGCCGCTGCAGGCGATCCTCTTGATGCAGAGCGCCAGGCGGCACGCGCCGGGCCGGCTGCCGGCGCGTTACGAGTTCCGCGCCGTGCGCCCGTTGTTCGGCTTCGATGCCGTGTCGGTCGCCGGTCGCCTCCGCGAGGACGGCGGCCACGACCTCTTCACCGCCAATGGCGACGGCGCCATCGGCATGCAGGCCACCATCGGGTGGGCGTGACGACCTCGGCCGGCCCTTGCCGGCTTTGCTCGCGCTCTCCCGCATGCATCCGGACCGCGGACGGCGCCCACCCGGGTGCCGCCGCGCGTCCATCGACACCGAGCGGAGACCGCCATGCCCGAACGCCTCGAACGCTCCGTCCTGCTGGTACCGGGCTCCAACTGGAGCATGATCGAGAAGGCCGCGGCGTCCGCGACCGCCGACGCCGTCTGCATCGACCTCGAGGACGCGGTCGCCATCGGCGAGAAGGCGGCGAGCCGCGGCAATGTCGCCCGGGCCTTTCGCGAGCTCGATTTCGGCCGAAAGATCCGCCAGTTCCGCATCAACGGGCTGGACACCGAGTACGCCTATCGCGACCTCGTGGAGGTCGTCGAGGCGGCCGGCGCGGGGATCGATTCGGTGGTCGTGCCGAAGGTCTCCACCCCGGCCGACGTCGCCTTCGTCGCCACGCTCCTGAGCCAGATCGAGATGGCGCACGGTTTTGCGCAGATCGGCATCGAGGCGCTGATCGAGACCGCGCTCGGCGCCTGCAACGTGCGCGAGATCGCCGCCTCCGCGCCGCGCCTCGAGGCGCTGATCTACGGCCCCGGCGACTACGCCGCCTCGGTCCGCATGCCGCTCGCCGCGATCGGCGAGGCCGACGAGCACGACGTGCAGTATCCGGCCCACCGCTGGCACGCCATCATGCATTCGATCGTCCAGGCCGCGCGCGCCTATGGCCGGCGGGCGATCGACGGGCCGTTCGGCGGCCTGCACGACGGCCAGGGTTTCACCCGCGCCTGCAACATCGCCTGCGCGATGGGGTTCGACGGCAAATGGTGCATCCATCCCTCGCAGATCGAGGCGGTGAACGCGACCTTCGTGCCGCCGGCCGCCGAGATCGACTGGGCGCGGCGGGTGCTCGCCGAGTACGCGCGGGCGACCGAGACGGGGCACGGCGCCACCACGCTCGACGGCCGGATGATCGACATCGCCTCGATCCGGCTGTCGCGCACCATCGTCGAGCGGGCGAAGCTCGCCGGTCTCGCGGTGGAGTGAGGCCCGGCGGTCGCCGGCGCGGCGAGCCCGCGCCGATCGACAGGAAACTGGTGAGAGACCGTTTGGAAACTCGGACGCGGGCTGCGTTGCGGCGCGAACTGCCGGAGGCCAGGAGAAAAGCGATGCCGATATCGGGGATATCGGTGAGCTTTTCGACGCCGCGGCCGGCGTTCGCCCCGCAACCCACGCAAGTCGGGCTTGCCCGACTTGCGAACGTCACGTGCCGAACACGGGCAGGCCCGTGTTCG
>NZ_AKZI01000187.1 GCF_000293785.1 Rhodovulum sp. PH10
CGCATTACAAGTCGCGCGGATTCAAATATCCGCAACTGTAGTACTAGGGGAGAGATCGGGTGCCGGCGTCAGGCGGTCCGCCCGGCTCGCGCGTCGCCCGGATCCGTGCGTTGCTCGCCGCCGGAACGAGGCTGCTCCCGTCGAAGCCTGCACCCTCGCCCCGTCCAAATCGAGCGCTGTCGTCGTGATCACCCCGCCTTGCGCAAGACGCCGCTGCGCTCGGGAAACGCCGTCGCGAGCGATTCGCGGGTCGCGGCGACCACGCCGCGCTCGGTGATCAGCCCGGTGACCAGCCGCGCCGGCGTCACGTCGAACCCGTAGTTCGCCGCGCCGACGCCGTCGGGAGCGATCCGCACCGTCTCGATGCGCCCGTCGGCGGTCTTGCCCCACATCGTGGTGACCTCCTCGGCGCCGCGCTCCTCGATCGGGATCTCCTTCACCCCGTCGCTCACCGCGAAATCGAGCGTGGGGGAGGGGAGCGCCACATAGAACGGCACGCCGTTGTCGTGCGCCGCCAGTGCCTTGAGATAGGTGCCGATCTTGTTGCAGACGTCGCCCTGGGCGGTGACCCGATCGGTGCCGACGATCGCGATGTCGACCTCGCCGTGCTGCATCAGATGGCCGCCGGTGTTGTCGGCGATCAGCGTGCAGGGCACACCGTGATGCGACAGCTCCCAGGCGGTGAGCGAGGCGCCCTGGTTGCGCGGGCGGGTCTCGTCGACCCACACATGGAGCGGGATGCCGGCGTCGTGCGCCATGTAGATCGGCGCGGTGGCGGTGCCCCAGTCGACAGTGGCGAGCCAGCCGGCATTGCAGTGGGTGAGGACGTTCACCGGCTCGCCGCCCTTGCGGGCCGCGATCGCCTCGATCAGCGCCATGCCGTGCCGGCCGATCGCGGCGCAGATTTCCACGTCCTCCTCGGCGATCTCTCCGGCCCGGGCAAAAGCGGCGTCGGCGCGGCGCTCGGGGGGCAGGTCGCGGATCGCCGTGCTCACCGTGTCGAGCGCCCAGCGCAGATTGATCGCGGTCGGCCGGGTGGCGGCGAGCGTTTCGCAGGCGCGGGCGAGGCCGATGTCGGAGGGGGCTGCGCGCAGGGCCAGCGCCAGGCCGTAGGCGGCGGTGACGCCGATCAGCGGGGCGCCGCGCACCAGCATGGCGCGGATCGCGTGCGCCGCCTCCTCGAGCGTTTCCAGCCGGACCGTCTCGAACCGGTGCGGCAGCTTGGTCTGGTCGATGATGCCGACTGCGCGGCCGTCGGGCTCGCGCCAGATCGTGCGGGTGGGCGTGCCGTCGACTTTCATTCGGTGCGTCCCGGGAAAGATTTTGCGATACGACCCAGGGTCATACGGCGATGCCGGCGGGTTGGGAAGGCGGTTGCGGCGGAAAGCCGCCGGCCGAGACGAGGCGGGGCCGCGGAGACGGGCCGGGCAGGCGGACCGAAACGGCAGGACGGGACCGAGTGGTGGGGCCGAGCGGGGGGGCCCGACTGGCGGGGCCGAGTGGAGGGCCGAGCGGGGGGCCGAGCGGCGGGGACGCTGGGCCGCGGTGACCACCGGACGCTTGTCGCGCATGCCGCCGCCGAGCTGCGGCACCGAGGCGACTTCAGGCCGGTGATCTCGTCGGGGGCAATTCTCGTCGGCGGGGACGAGCGGGTGCCGCCGCTGCGGCCCTTCGGGAGCGGACGAGCCACCACCCTCGCGCGAGCCCCGATCGGCCGACGATCGGCGAAGGCGGCGGTTGCCCGGCCGCCGCCGATCCGCTATCTAGGCCGCAGGCGCCCGTAGCTCAGCTGGATAGAGCGTTGCCCTCCGAAGGCAAAGGTCACACGTTCGAATCGTGTCGGGCGCGCCACTTCGGTACAAAACTGGGAACGCCAAAACCCGCCGTTTTCCCGCCCGAGACGGCGACCAGCGTGCGCAGCAGCTCGCTTTTCGAGCCCATGATCCGAACTTCCTTCGCGTCGACCTCGACCCGCTGGGCGAACGCGCGGAGGTAGTCGCGGCGGTAGCCTCCGCTCTCGGTCCGCATGCGTTTGCGGGCCTGCCTGGCGAAGGTCGCGACCGCCGGCGGGGTGATGACAGGCCCCGCGCGGGAAGCGGCGTCCTCGGCCCGCTCCGCGTCGAGGCGGGTCTGGTCGCGGACGGCCTTGAGTTCGGCGATTCGGTCCTTCAACAGCGGGTCGGTCAGGTCGGCGATGCCGCTTTCGATCGCGTTGTAGAGTCGTTCGAGCTTCGCCTCGGCCTCGGCGGCGCACTTGCGCAGGTCGGCAATGCGGGCGGCCCGGCGTTCCGCCCGCTCCTCCCGGCGATCGAGCACCGTCGCCAGGATCGCTTCGAGGCGGGCGGGCTGCAATAGCCGGCGCTCGATGTGGTCGGCGACGAGGGTGTCGGGCTTCTCCATCGGCACGATGCGGCCCTTGCAGCCGGTCTGGCCCTGCCGCGCCTTGGTGGAGCAGGTGTAGTAGCGGTAGCGCCCGCTCTTCCCGGTCCGCAGCGTCATCGCCCCGCCGCAGGCGGCGCAAAAACAGATGCCCGTGAGCAGGGTCGGACCGCTGACGATCCGTGGCGTCGTCAGCGCCGGGCTGCGAGTCTCGAGCAGGGTCTGAACGGCCTCGAAGTCCGCCGGGTCGATGATCGGCGGTACCGCCATTTCCACGACGTCGGTCTCGGGCTTGCGCTCGCGCGTCTTCCAGAACCTGGTGTTGAACCGCTGCCGGCCGACATAGGTCTGCGGGTCAGCACCTGGTGGAACCGCCGCGATGCCCCAGCGCCCGCCGTCGCGGGTCAGGATGCCGGCGGCATTCAGGTGGTTGGTGATCGACTTCACCCCCATCGGCCCGGAGGTGCCGTCGCCCTCGCGGGCAAGGCGGAAGATCAGCCGCACGGTTTCGGCCCGGATGGGGTCGATCTCCAGGGTCTTCTTGGTCCGGTTGCCATGCTGCTCGCCGGCCTCGACGATGCGGTAGCCGATCGGCGGTCGCGACCCGTTCCAGAACCCTTGGCGCGCGTTCGCCGCCATCGCCCGCAGCGTGTGCTTGGCGTTCTCCTTGGACTGATACTCGTCGAACAGCGCCATGATCTGCCGGATCATGTTGCTCATCGGGTCGTCGCCGAGCTCCTGGGTGACGGAGATCAGCCGCACCCCGTTCTTGGCGAGGCGGCGGACGTAGAACTCGAGCTGAAACTGGTCGCGGAAGAACCGGCTGAAGCTGCGGACCACGATGGCGTCGAACGCCGGCGGCTTGGCGGTGGCGGCATCGATCATCCGCTGGAACTCGGGCCGCCGGTCGTCCGTCGCCGACATGCCGGGCTCGACGTAGTCGGCGAAGCTCTCCCAGCCGCGACCCTCGCAATGGCGCTTGGCCTGCCGGCGCTGGTCCGGGATGGACAGGTCGCTGTCGGCCTGCCGCCCGGTCGAGACTCGCAGGTAGAGGGCGACGCGAACCGGGGTGCTCATGCGATCGTCTCCAGCGGTCAATGACGGGTCGAGAACAGCTCGTCGAACAGGTCGCCGAACCAGGCCTCGAACACCTCGATCTCGGCTTCGGTGATGGGCACCTCGTCGGGCCAGTCGTCGGTCACGGTCCAGGTGCTCGGCTCGCTCGGCGCGGGTCGGCCGGGGCGACGTGCCGGCACGCGCGCATAGTCGTAAAGATCGTCCGGCGCCTCGCCGGGAACGGGGGTGTCTCGGGCCTTGGATTCGCGGGGGCGCGTCATGACGGAAGCTGGCATGGGACGCCCGCGGCGAGAATCCACAAACTCTGCGCTGTGCCACCCCGCTCCCTCCTCGCAACGGGAGCGACCACGCTCACGGAAGGCCCTGATCTCACGGCTGCCAAACGCCGGGCGGGCGGGCGGCGGTCAAGGCCGTAAGCCGGCGGCGCCGGGCGCGCGCAGCGCGAGCCTCGAGACCGTCCGTCCGGTCCGGCCGACTCGCCCGAGCTGGTCAGGACCAGCCAGGCAACCCGGCGGGGAGTCGTCGCGATAGTGCCTTGCCTCTCGGCTCCGAACATCCCGCCGCGGCAGCAACCCTCCTTACAGGTCAGACGTCTCGTTACGCGGCAGTGCCGTCGCAAGAGTTGGAAGTGCTCGGAAAAACTCGCCAAGTGGCACGCATATTATGTGGCAGTGCTGGCTCACGTCGTCGACCGACCGACCGACCGTTTCGGGCCGCGTAGTGCCGGCCCTTTTATCTTGCGATCCTTCGGTCGTGTATCTGCTGCCCGCCATTCATGCGATGAGCTTCGACCGTGCGCCGTCGCTCATTGCGGCCTGGACAGGGCTCATTCGAACCGATTTTTCCGCTGGTTTTGTGTGATCGATGTGCAGATTTCTGGCGTCGACGCGCATCGAATGTCCTCCGCCCACTTGTTGAAGTGACGTTCGGCAGCCGTCGGAAACGGCGAGACTCGCGAGCATGCGGTCGCTCGGATTCGTGCTGCCGACGACGAGCTCCCTCATCACTCTCAGTGGCGCGGACGATCGTCGCAGATGACGATCATCGTACCGGCAATGGTCATGCCGACGTCGCTTCCGAGCAGATGGGCAGTCGTCGCGCTCGCGACGGATCGGACGCGCGTATCGACGGTTTCGACAGGAACACCGGGGCCGCGCACCACGCCGAGCAGCCCGGCCTTGATCCGACCCGGCGCGAGACTACCCTTTCAAGTGATTCTCCGTGGCGGCTGCCGGCCGCCGAGCCGGATGGGGTCATGGCGAACGTCGCACCGGAAGACGACCTGTTCCCGATCGGACCGGATCCGGCGGAGGCCTGGATCGAGCGCATCTACGCCGTCTTCGACGACCCGGACCGGACCTCCGGGGGCCTCGAGGTGGCCGAGGCGGCCGTCGAGGCCTGTCCGACCGACCCGCGGGTCCTGAGGCTCGCCGCCACAGCGGCCGTACTCGACCAGCGTCCCAACCGCGCGCTCGCGTTCCTCAAGCGGGCCTCCAAGCGCTGGCTGACGACGGAAACCGATCACCTGCTGCAGGCCTTCGCGCTGTTCCAGTCGGGCAAGCGGGTCGCGGCGCGCGATCTTCTCGAACGCCACGGATTGACCGAGTGGCCCGAGGCGATCCGGGTCTTTCCCGGCGGTCGGGAGCGGTTCCGCTGGCTGGTCGACACGCTCGACGCCGTGATGGTCCGCGAGGCGCGACGCCCGGGGCGCCCTCGGGCGGCCCCGCCGACCCGCCGGCCGGCGCCCCGCGGAAAGGCGGCCCCTGCACCGAAGCCCGCATCGGCGGCCTCGCACGCGCCGGCCCGGGCGCCGAGCACGCCTGCGGCAGCGGCCGCGCCGATCGTCGTACCGCCGCTGCCGGCGATTGAGATAGACATTCCGTTCACGGTCGAGTTCGATCCGGCGCCGCTGACCGCCGCCCTGGCGCGGGCCCCCGAGACCGACGGCCGCTGGTCGCTGTTGCGCGAACAGTTCGCTCATCTCGGCCTCGCCCAAGGGTTCGACGAGCTGCTCTGCCTGCCGCATCTCGCCGGCGTCGAGCCGCTGTGGCATCAGACCGAGACGGTGCGGAAAGTGCTGAAGCAGTTCCGCGGCCGGGTGCTGCTCGCCGACGAGGTCGGGCTCGGCAAGACCATCGAGGCCGGCATGGTGCTCAAGGAATACGCCCTGCGCGGCATGGCCGAGCGGATGCTGGTGCTCACCCCGGCGTCGCTGGTCGGGCAGTGGCGCGAGGAGCTGGAGACCAAGTTCGGGCTCGCCTGCGCGACCACCTGGGATCCGCTGCTGCGCGACGATCCGGCCGCGTTCTGGCGGCAGAATCGCATCATCGCCTCGATCGCCACGGCGCGCCGGCAGGAGCACACCGACCGTCTGCTCGCCGAGCATTTCGACGTCGTGGTGGTCGACGAGGCGCATCATCTGCGCGACCGCACCAGCCGGAGCTGGAAGCTGGTCGACGGGCTGAGCAAACGGTTCCTGCTGCTCCTGTCGGCGACCCCGGTGCAGAACGACCTCGTCGAGCTGTACACGCTGCTGACCCTCCTCAAGCCCGGCATCTTCAAGACGCTGAAGGAGTTCCGCTCCGCCTACATGACCCCCGGCAAGCCGCGCCAGCCGGCCAATGCCGATCGGCTGCGCGAGCTGATGCGCGGCGCGATGATCCGCAACACGCGGGCAGTGGTCGCGCTCAAGCTGCCGCGCCGGCACGCGACGACCATCCGGGTCGATCCCTCGCCGGAGGAAGCCGCCGCCTATGCGGCGCTCGTCGACGCGGCGCGAAACCTCGCCGCCGAGGGCGGCGCCGGGCGGCACCGGTTGGCGCTGCAGCATCTGCTCGGCGCCGCCGGCTCGTCGCCGGCCGCGGCAGCCGCCGCCGTCGCCCGCACGGCGGCGCACCGGGGCGATGATCCGGTCTGGCGCTCGCTCGCGACGCGCTGGGCCGCGCTCGGCACCGGCGGCAAGGAAGCGGCGCTCATCGACCTGTTGCGGCGCAATCCGGCCGAAAAGAAGCTGGTGTTCGTCCATTCCCGCGAGACGCTCGGCCGCCTCGCCGACCTCATCGCCGAGGCCGGGATCGCCTTCGCGCAGTTCGACGGCAGCCTGAGCGGACCCGACAAGGACGCGGCGATCGCGGCATTTCGCGACGAGGCGCCGGTGCTCTTGTGCACCGAGTCGGGCGGCGAGGGCCGCAACATCCAGTTCTGCAACACCCTGGTCAACTTCGACTTGCCGTGGAACCCGATGGCGATCGAGCAGCGCATCGGCCGCGTCGACCGCATCGGCCAGAACCGGGAAGTGTTCGTCTTCAACCTCGTCACCCGCGGCACGCTGGAGGAGCAGGTGCTCGCGCTTCTCGACGAGAAGATCGCCATGTTCGAGCTGGTGGTCGGCGAGGTCGGGGCGATCCTCGGCGATCTCGACGGCGAGCAGGGTTTTTCGAACCTCGTGCTCGATGCCTGGCTCGAGACCACCGACACGGCACGCGTTGCCGCGTTCGATGCGCTCGGCGAGCGGCTCGACCAGGCGCGCCGGCAGCACGAGGATGCCAAGGCGCTCGACGAGGCGCTGTTCGGCGAGGACTTCGAGACGGGGTGAGGACAACGCGATGGGCGCGCTGCGGGATTTCGTCACCGAGGTGCTGGAGATCGAGGGGGCGGCCGTCGCCCCGATCGAGCCCGACGGGCTCGAGGTGCTCGCCCCCGATCCGGTGCGCGCCGCAATGGGCTGGCCGGAGCTGGCCCGCCTCGGCTTCGGCGTCGAGCGGCCGGCGGGCGCGATCCCGGTCGGGTTGGACGGCGACTGGCTCGACCGGTTCGGCGGTCTGCTCGGCGAGCGCGGGCGGTGGGCCGAGCGCCAGCTCGACGTGCCGCTCCCGCCCCTCGGAGACCCGGCGCGCATTCTCGACAAGGCCCTCGACCTTCCGAATGCGGTCTGGCGGTTCCACGGCGCCACCGAGGGCTTCGCGCGCTGCCTGCTGCTCGCGTTCCGCTACACCGCGGTCTCCGACGAGAAGCGCGAGGGGCTGGTGTGGCTCGCGTTCAACGAGGGAACCGGCGCCGCCATCGACGACATCGGCTCGCGCCTGCGCCATCTGCTGGCGGCCGACGCCGACTGGCAGGCGCCGACCGACGACGTCCGCCGCGCCGCCGGCCATGGCCGGGACCCGGCCGCCCTGGCGGCGCGCATCCCGCTGCTGCTCGATCGCCGGGTCCGGCAGGAGCTCGAGCCGTTCCTGCGCGCGATGCGGCGGCGGTTCGAGCGCGATCGCAGCCGCGTCCACGCCTATCACGACGACCTGCGCACCGCGTCGGTCCGCAAGCTCACGGCGCTCGCCGCCGCGACAGGCGAGAAGGCGGAAGCCGATCGCCGGCGCGAGACGCTACACATCGCGGCCGTCGCCCGCGAATACACGGCGAAGCTCGACGATCTGCGCCACAACTACGCCCTGCGGGTGACGGTCGACTGGGTGCAGGGTCTCGCGGTGTTCGCGCCGGTGCGGCACTTCGAGGTGGTGATCAAGCGCCGCAAGAACGAGAGGCGGGTGCGGCTCGACTGGCACGCGGCGGCGCGAGCCGCCGAGGTGCCGCCGTGCGACTGGGGTCCCGGCCTCGAACGCACCCGCCTCGTCTGCGACGAGGCGCTCCATCTCACCGAGCCGGCCGGCCAGGCGCCCTGTGGGGCCTGCGGCAAGCCGTGGTGCCGCGCCTGCCACCCGGCCTGTCCCCGCTGCGGCGCGCGCTGATCCCGCAGTGAAAGCGGCGACCTCAATCACCGATGCGTCGACGTTCTCAATCCCCACATGGTGATCGCTGTACGACCTCGAGCGGGGCTCTGCCACATCGTTGCCAGATCGAACCCGACGAGGTCGAACACCATCTGCATCATTGCGGAGTGCGAACAGCGGTGCACAAGGGCCCGGCGATCAGGAAGGCTGCGACGAGCCCCGCCGAGACGATCGCCACCCATCCAGCGAGCCGTCGGAGCCATAGGGAGGCCGCGCCACCCGCAACTTTGCGGTCGCGTGCCGCCCGGTTCGACGGCAGGTGCGGGAAGCTCCACAGTACGAGCGCGGAAAGGCCGACCAGCAGCATGGTCCAGCCGAGTTGACCGGTCACCGACAGCGCTGCGGTGAACCTTTCAGGGACGACACACGACGCTGCCGACGGGAGCGCCCGACGGACCGGCTCGCTGGCAAGGATATCGACAAGCCAAGTCTTCTCGCCGAGCGAGTAGTTCATGCCGAGCAGGCCGGCCGGCACGACGACCAAGAGGCCCACGCCGGCGAGCAGAGAGAGACGCTCGGCCGATCGCGCCGTCCGTTCCTGCTCCTGGTCGCGCAGGAACCCGCGCGACGTCTCGATCTCGCGCAAGACCTCGTCGAACCATGTGTCGAGCGACAACAGCTTGCGGAGCTTGGAGTAGATCTCGCTCGGCTGAACCTGATTGGAGACGCCCGTGAACCAGTAGCGGTGCACAAACGCCTGGAACTCGCGCTCGATGCCGTGGAGATCCAAGCGAAGCCGCTCGCGTGCGGATTCGTTCTCGGTGCCCGCCGTGACGTCGTAATGCTCCATCGCCTCCGACACCCAGTTCGAGAAGGCGAGCAGCATCGCGGCCTGAAACTGGGAGACCAGCACCATCTGGAAATAGTGCCGCCGCATGTGCAATTCGATCAGATCCGTGAAGTCGCCGTCTTCGGTGACACAGGCCATGTTGTAGCCGCACATGACATAACGCGTTCCCCAGGTTCGGAAGCGGTCGTAGGCGTGGCGCGCGTCGAAATCCTCCAGGAAACCCTTGCCGTATGGAAGTCCGCCGTCGTCCGCCTTGTCGCAGAAGCAGAGGCGCGCCCAGGTTCCGGCGCTCAGCCGTGCGGGGTCCGGCACGGCCAGGAACGTGGTGGTCGCCATCCGCTCGTCGGCGCCGAACCGCCACTCCGGCAACCCTGCCTCGGCCGGCTGTCGGGACGTCCCACGCAGCACGAGCGGTGAGGGCAGAAGTTCTTTCCACCACGGCAGCAGCCGCGGCACCCCGTGATCGAAGCCATTATTGAATGCCTTCAGCACCTCTTCGCGTGACGGCACTGACAGCTCCTTCGGCCCTTCGACGTGATGCCAAGCGACGGCCGACGGCACGCTGTCCGCCCAAATATCGAGTGCGAGATCATGGGGCGTTTTCCCCACCGCCGACTTTACCCAGTAGGGAATGTAGAGTCGCCGGAAGCACTCGGTCAGGTCGAGAAGATCGGCCACCGTGGCACACCGCGGTTCGGGCATTTCCCCTGACGGCTCCGTCTCGCTCCGGTCCAGGACGCACGGCTGCACACCTCCCTCTGCCGTCCGGGGCAACGATACCGTCACCGCCAGCATCGCGATTCCAGCGCGGAACAGATGCAGGTTGACGGCGTCGACGGAGAGCCTGACGTCTCGCCGACGTCGCCGACCCTTTTTACTCACACCTTGTTTGTCGTCCGGCATGGCGGCGCGCCAAGCGTCGCTCGCCTCTATCGCCTCTGCGTTCTTGAACGGTTCCACTGATTGAAGCGTGATGGTTACGGCCCTTGTCCCATGACGGCGGAAGACCTTGAGCGGCGGCGTCGGCTCACTGCGGAGATTATGGGCTTTTTCGTAAAGGAAGCGCTGGACGAAGCGGTGGAAGAAGATCATTTCCTGATAATGCTCAGCGACGATGTCGGGTGCGGGGGCGGTGCGTCCGGCGGGCGCTCCGTCCGGCAGGTTGGCCATCGAGGCCATGTCGAGCGGGTCGCAGTGTGCGACCGGATCAATCAGCATCCATCTTTCGTATTCGAGGCGACAGAGTGCATCGGCGAAGCGATCGACGAGCAAGCAGGCCGGCGTGTCGAATTCGCTCGCGGACCGCCCGCGCGCCAATGCCATCGGGAACAGCAGCGTGTGTCGGAACCGCCGCGCCTCGATCCCCGACACCGGATCGTATTCTTTCGCAATCACCTCGTTGACCGTCGCCTCCATCACCCGCTCCCGTCCCGCACGAATGTGTGGCGCCATACTACCGCTCCGACGGTTGTCAGGGAAAGTCGACCCGTGAGGCGAATCCTGGCTTCTCATCCGCTTTCCAGATAAGCCGTCGCTCCATGCCTGCTGCATCCTCGGAGGCGCCCATTGGAAATCCGATCCGCGAAACCATTGCTCGCCGCTGCAGCCACGCCCGAGGCGCTCCGGTTCTTTCTCGGCGGACACGACCTCGAAATGATCACGATCGCGGATCTGGTACGGGAGGCGCTCGGCCCTGCCGCCGTGGTCGATCGTCGTTTGGCCTGGGGCGCGCGGGCCTCGGCCTATGCGGCCGAAATCGCCGAGGCCACGGCGGCGGGCTTTTTCCCGGTGCTGGTCGAACTCGCCCTCGACCTGCCGCTGCCGGCAGGGGCGATCGTCGTCGACCATCACGGGCCGGACGGGTGCGGCCCTTCGGCGTTGGCCCAGGTTTTCGCCCTCCTCCGGCTGCCGCCGCAGCGCTGGTCGCGCCGCCTCGTCCTGGTCGACGCCAACGATGTCGGCCATGTCGCCGGCCTGCGCGCGCGCGGCGCTTCGCGGAACGAGATCGCCACCGTGCGGGCGGCGGACCGTCGCGCCCAGGGCATCACGCCGGCGCAGGAAATTCTGGGGCGCACGGCGCTCGCCACGGCGTGCCGTTGTCCCGCCCGGCGGCTGCTGGTCGTCCGGCTGCCGCACCGACGGACGGCGACGGTGACCGACCCGGTCGCCGTCGTTCCGGCTTGGGCTGACGTCGAAAACCTGCTCGTTATCATGCCGGGCGAAGTCGGCTTCTTCGGACGAGGGGCCGGCGTAGCGGCGCTCGACCGAGCTTTTCCGGGCGGCTGGAGTGGCGGCGCGCTGCCCCGGCGTGGCTTCTGGGGTCGGACGGCCAGAGCGGCCCCGCTGGATACGGCGGTGTTGCGCGTTCTCGCCCGAGCATTGCCACCACGCCGACGTTGAGGGAACGCATCGACACGGCCGTTGAATGCTTGTCGACCAGCACCTCGGCACAGCCCACAAACCACAGACCGCGAGCGCGCGGCGAAAACCGGCCCTGCCAACTCATTATCAGGTGTCGGTCGTGTCGGGATAAGGCGGCAGGTGAACGGGGGGCCTGTGCGCCTTCGCGGCATCCTTGGCTGCCTCCTTCACCTTCATGTAACCGTCGAGCGAGGCCGAATCCTCGGGCAAGGCCGATCGACCGCGGCGCAGAACCGTCTCCCGTGCCCCTTGGGGTACGAACGGATGGCGTGGATAGACGAGCCGATCCTCCAGTCCCGCCGCGACCCGCGGATCGGCGATCGCGAGCAGTTGGCGAACCATCGGCAGATCCTCGAACCCTGCTGCCGTGGCGCCGGGCTCCTTCTCGAAATATGCTTTCTTCACATGCTCCCGGAAACTCTCGACATAGGTCGTTGCCGACTTCGGCGCGCTCGCGTCGTTGGGCTCGACGACGAGGTCGAGCACTTGCGCCGCGCAGCGCCCGTAGCCCTGCGCCTTGCCGCGTCCGACTAGATGGCGATGGGGAACCGTGTGGCCGTCGAGCCCGTCCGCCGCGCCCCAGGTCAGGGCCCACAACAAAGCTCCGAGCTCGGCCGGGCGCAGGTTGTGAAAGCGGATCTCGCCGGTGAAGACGAGCGCGCCGTTCCTCGGCGGAACCAGAAACGACATGGCGGACTCGGTCGGCAGCACCGCGGCAGGATCGAGTGGGCGGCCCTTCCAGGCCTCCGTCCGGTCGTCCCAGGGGAAGCGCGCCGGATCGCTCGGTCGGACCGGGTAGCGCTTCCAGCCGGCGAGTTCCGCGTGCTCGTTCGACCAGTCGTACGCCGCGCTGGCCTTGCCGTGCTGCGCTTGCGATGGGCGCAGATAGTACGGCCAGAACGAGGCGCGCGGGCTCATGGTGGTGCCGATCTCGCGCCGGTACCTGTCATCGCCCGGAACGTGATCGAGCGCCGCCTCCGCGAAGAACACGCGGCCCTTCAGGGCACCGGCGGAAATCTTCGTCGACGAGGTCTCCGGCCTGTCGAGCTTTTCCGATGGAACCTGTCCGAACAGGGCGCGGGCGAAATCAAGACGGCCGTCCTCGCCGTGCCCCTGCTGCCAGAGCTTGTCGTTCATGCCGTGGCGGTGCGGAACCTTCACGAAGCGCGACAGGCCGAGATAAAGCTCCTGCGGGGGCTTCGACTGTCGGCGCGGGCTGCCGGACGGCTGTGCCTTCAGAGGGCCAAGGATGCGGGCGAGTTCAGCATTGCGCTGTTTGTGATCGAACTTCAGCGCGTCGCCGTGCCTGCCACCGCTGCTCTGCTCGCCCCGGCCCTTCATCGAATGGACGATGAAGACCGGAATGCCGGGCATCCGCGATCCACCGGTTCCGGCTGGAAGGCTACCCTCGCGGCACGCATCGCTCCAGAACGCCCACGCCCCCTCCTTGCGCTCGGCCCCCGGCGTCGTTGCATGGATGCGGACGAAGCGCCGCACGAGGTCGGGCGGCAGCGGGAACTTACCGGCGATATCCTCGCCGAACACGGTCGCGTAGCGCTTGGGCTTGGTGGAGTCGCGATTGGGGTCGACGCCGGTGAGGACGATCCAGCCGGGCCTGCCGTTTTTACCGGGCACCGCCCGGCTGGGTTCCTCGTAGACCTTCGCCCCGGGTTTGTCTTTGACCTCGTAAGCGATTTTGGCGCCGGGTCCGCGAGTGAGGGCCTCGTACTTCTCGTTGACGGTCCACCCTTCGAAGGTCGCCAGATCGGGCGCGTTCGGAATCAGTTGCAGAATGGCTGCGGTCTCGATCTGCCAAGCCTTGCTCACGATATGGAGCGTCCATCCGCCGTAGGTCGAATTCGTGAAGCCAGCTTCATGGTCGTCTCGCACCAGCCAGCCGAACGACATCGCCCGATCCTTGTCGGTCGGTGCGAACTGCTTCCAGTACTCGTCCTCCGAGTCGCGAACCGCGAAATGCGCGTCGCGGTCGACGATGTCCATGCGTGAGCCGGTGGCGATCTCGATCACGTTGCGCAACAGGCCGCGGATGGTCGATCCCGGGATGATCGGGCGTCCGCGGGCGTCGGTCATGAACCGGGCCAGCTTTTCGCCGGCCTTCTCCTCGCCCCTGCGCTTGCTCTTGTCTCCTTTGTCGGACCCGCCGACCAGGACCGGCGTCTCGAACGACCACGCCACCCGGAGCCGCCCGCACATCCCGTCGGGTTCGGGCCGGCCGTGGCTCGGGGCGCAGTCGCCGAAGCAGGACGGCAGCGGCGGGATCAGCGGCACGAAGGTGTAGGGCGCCACCAGCTCGACGGCGGTGCCGTCAGCACGCGCCTTCGCAGACTTGAACGCGACACGACGGTCCCCCATGTCACCCCCTCGATGCCTTCGCGACCGTGAACCAGCCGTATCCGCGCGCGGCGCCGTGTCCCAGCATCAGACCGTTCTTCAAGAGGTCCGCCTCGAGATGCGCGAAGAAGTCGTCGTCGAGCGTCTCCAACGCCGCCGACCGCGCTTCGCGCGCATCGCCGATCGCGAGATCCACCTCGAAGCGGCACCCCTCGACGGCCTCCACCGTGAACAGCGCGCCGTGCTTGCCACCGCCGGTCAGCCGGTCGATGGCGAGACTGGTGCGGCTGCGCGGTTGCCCGCGATCGACGCAGGCGAGGCGCTCGACCGTTACGAGACCGCGCCACCCCGGCACCCCGAACAGGCGCTCGACCGGCGTCAGATACTCCAGGTCGCCGGGACCGAGTATCGACCGCCGGTCGTCGAACACGCACTCCAGAAACCGGTCGTCGACCCGAATGCCCTTCTTGCGTCGGTCCGGAACGAAGGGGCAGCCGTCCCCGCGACGGAGCCGATCGATCTCCAGGAGCCACGCGGCGCGGCTGCGCAGGGCGCCGAGCAGCGAGCTCGGCCACAGCACCGGCGTGCCGTCCGCACCGGCGAGACCGCGGACATTGATGTGGACCTCGGCGCCGTCGGCGTCCTCGGCCGGCGCGGCGCTCGCCTCCGGGGCCGCCGGATCGAGGATCAGGAACGGCCCCGGCGCGTCCAGCACCAGCCGCCGGCGGGTCGCCGGTCGTGCCCGGGGCGATGTCGCCGGTCGTCGCGCCTCGATCCGCTGCTGCAGATCGCGGGCGGCGTTGCTCTTCGCCGCGTCGCCGTCGGCCGGACCGTAGCCGTCGGGTCCGAAGCAGCGCACGGCGACCGAGGTCACCGCCGCGAGGCGCAGGCGGCCGTAGCCGTGACGGGTGCCCTTGCCGATCTCGATCCCGGCGGCGAGCGGCGCCAGAACGACGGCGAGCCGATCGAGAGCCGCATCGACCGTCTCCCGCTGCGCTGCACCCTCGCCGAGGGTGCAGAGGAGCCGACCGTGCAGATCGAATCCGGCCCCCGCCGCAACGGCGCGCTGCGCGAACAGCTTGTTGTCGGCGGCCGCGCCCGTGTCGCGGTCGATGGCCGTCGCGGGACGACCAAAAGTCCCGTCGTCCGGCCGTATTCGTCCGGCGGGTGCAACGGCGTTCGTCACATCCGAGCGTGGCGGCGTACAGCAGCAGCGTTCCGGCCACGCCGGCCTGTTCGCCCGTGACGTCGATATCACCGATCGCCCCGAAGATGGCGTCCTTCACGACGTCGTTCTTGTCGACGCCCACCCAGTGGGCCCGCAAGGCGCCCTTGACGGTCGTCGCCGGGATGCAGGGACGGTTCTCGTGATCGCGGTGAAGCTCCGCGATGCTTCCCTCGCCCTCGGCGACGAGCTGCCCGGACCCGATCGCCAGCGGGGTCTCGGCGACGAGGCGAAGATCGAACTCGATTCGGTCGATCAGCATGATCACGAAACCCTGACGTCGACGTACCAGCCGCCGAAGCGTTTCGGCTCGATCGGGGTCCACACGCCGATCTCGCCGAAGCCGTTGACCCGCGCCATCGGGCAGTGCTGCCAGCGCGGCTCGGGGATGTCGCCGGCTTCGGGAAGTCCGGTGGCGACGAGTTCGGTGAGCCGCGCCTCGAACGCAGCCTTGTGATCGTCGTCGACCGAGAGGAGAAAGATCGACCCGGCGTCGGTGGCGACCCAGGGATCGTAGTGCGCACCGGAGCGGTAGCGCATCGCCTGCCACGCCCCGATCATGAGCTGACGGGCGAAGAACCGCACTAGTGGATGGAATCTAACGCTTGGTGCCCTCTCTTGACGGCTGCGATG
>NZ_AKZI01000188.1 GCF_000293785.1 Rhodovulum sp. PH10
CGCCGGCCGCCGCCCCGGTCGCTGCCGCGCCCGCCGCCGCGACCCCGGCCGCCGCAGCGCCCGCCGCCAAGGCCGGCGATACCGACCAGACGGTCGGCACGCTCACCTATCAGCTGCTCGAGCGGCCGCTGCGCCCCGGCGAGGTGTCGCTCGACGACCTCGAGCGCGCCTTCCGCGAAACGCCCGGGCCCGCCTTCGACGTCGAGGCGCCGCAGACCACCTCCGCCGCCAAGGCCGCCGCCGCGCTCGCCGCCAATGCCGAGCACAAGAACGACGACGACAAGCACGACGGCAAGGTCGCGACCCAGTCGATCCGCGTCAATGTCGAGACGCTCGAGCACCTGATGACGATGGTGTCCGAGCTGGTGCTGACCCGCAACCAGCTGCTCGAGATCGTCCGCCGTCACGAGGACTCCGAGTTCAAGGTGCCGCTGCAGCGGCTGTCCAACGTCACCGCCGAGCTGCAGGAAGGCGTGATGAAGACGCGCATGCAGCCGATCGGCAATGCATGGCAGAAGCTGCCGCGCATCGTGCGCGACCTCGCGACCGAGCTCGGCAAGCAGATCGAGCTCGAGATGCACGGCGCCGACACCGAGCTCGACCGGCAGGTGCTCGACCTGATCAAGGATCCGCTCACCCACATGGTGCGCAACTCCGCCGATCACGGCCTCGAGTCGTCGGCCGAGCGGCGTGCCCTCGGCAAGCCCGAGAAGGGCACGATCCGGCTGTCCGCCTATCACGAGGGCGGCCACATCATCATCGAGATCGCCGACGACGGGCGCGGCCTCAACACCGAGAAGATCAAGGCCAAGGCGGTGTCCAGCGGGCTCGCCACCGAAGCCCAGATCGAGAAGATGAGCGAGGCGCAGATCCACAAGTTCATCTTCGCGCCGGGCTTCTCGACCGCCGCCAAGGTGACCAGCGTGTCCGGCCGCGGCGTCGGCATGGACGTGGTGCGCTCGAACATCGATCAGATCGGCGGCACGGTCGACGTCAAGTCGGTCGCCTGCGCCGGCTCGAGCTTCGTCATCAAGATCCCGCTCACGCTCGCGATCGTCTCGACCCTGATCGTCGAGGCGGGCGGCGACCGCTTCGCCATCCCGCAGCTCTCGGTGGTCGAGCTGGTGCGGGCGCAGTCGAACTCGGAGCACCGCATCGAGCGCATCAAGGACACTCCCGTCCTGCGCCTGCGCAACAAGCTCCTGCCGCTGATCCGGCTGAAGACGCTGCTCAAGATGGAGGAGGAGCCGACCGACCACCAGGACGCCGAGAACGGCTTCATCGTGGTGACCCAGGTCGGCATGCAGACCTTCGGCATCGTCGTCGACGGCGTGTTCCACACCGAGGAAATCGTCGTCAAGCCGATGTCGACCAAGCTTCGGCACATCGCGATGTTCTCCGGCAACACCATCCTCGGCGACGGCTCGGTGATCATGATCATCGATCCGAACGGAATCGCCCGCGCGCTCGGCACCATCGCGACGAGCACCACCCAGGGCGAGAGCGACGCCGCGGTCCATCACACCGCCGGGCAGGACAACACCACCTCGCTTTTGGTGTTCCGCGCAGGCTCGCCGGAGCCGAAGGCGGTGCCGCTGTCGCTGGTGACCCGCCTCGAGGAGATCGACGCCACCAAGATCGAGGTCTCCAACGGCCGCCGGCTGGTGCAGTATCGCGGCCAGCTGATGCCGCTGGTGCGGGTCAACGAGGACGTCCAGGTTCGCACCGAGGGCACCCAGCCGCTGCTCGTCTTCTCCGACGACGGCCGCTCGATGGGGCTGGTGGTCGACGAGATCGTCGACATCGTCGAGGACTCGCTCAACATCGAGGTGGCGAGCGACGTGCCCGGCATCCTCGGCTCGGCGGTGGTCAAGGGTCACGCGACCGAGATCATCGACATGGGCCACTTCCTGCCGATCGCCTTCGAGGACTGGCTGCGCCGCAAGGACTCGGCGACCCTGAAGAGCTCGCGCTCGCTGCTGTTCGTCGACGACTCCGCGTTCTTCCGCAACATGCTCACCCCGGTCCTCAAGGCCGCCGGCTATCAGGTCACCACGGTGCCCGGCGCCGACGACGCGCTCGAGGTGATCAAGTCGGGGCGGCGGATCGACGTGATCGTCACCGACATCGACATGCCGGGCATGAACGGCTTCGAGCTCGCCCAGGCGGTGCAGTCGCTGCCGGAGAGCAAGGACGTGCCGATCATCGCGCTGTCGGCGCTGACCTCGCCCGACGCGATCGAGAAAGGCCGCGAGGTCGGCTTCCACGACTTCGTGGCGAAGTTCGACCGGCCCGGCCTGATCGCCGCGCTGAAGGAACAGACCGCGCTCTCCGAGGCCGCGTGATGGGAACGACGATGGCGAACGACAACAACCCGAGCGGGATGCTCACCGAGTACGTCACCGTCATGCTGGGCGACCAGCTGTTCGGGCTGCCGATCTCCCGCGTGCAGGACGTGTTCATGCTGGAGCGGCTGACCCGCGTGCCGCTCTCGCAGCCGGAGATCGCCGGCGTGCTCAATCTGCGCGGCCGCATCGTCACCGCGATCGACATGCGCCGCCGGCTCGGCCTGCCGAAGCGCGACGACGGCAAGAAGCCGATGGCGATCGGCATCGAATCGAAAGGCGAGTCCTACGGCCTGCTGATCGACTCGGTCGGCGAGGTCCTCAAGCTCGACGAGAACACCCGGGAGCCGAACCCGGTCAATCTCGATGCCCGCCTCGCCCGGGTTTCCGCGGGCGTGCATCGTCTCGAGGGGCAGCTCCTGGTCGTCCTCGACGTCGACCGGGTGCTCGACATGGGCGAGGCGATCGCGGCCTGACCGGCGGCGACGACACGTGAGGCAGCGAGCGCGCCGGGCCGATGCCGGCGCCCGCCGATGGGCAAACGAGGCGCGTGATGAAGACCTGTCTGGTTGTCGATGATTCCAGCGTCATCCGTAAGGTGGCGCGCCGCATCCTGGAAGGGATGGACTTCGAGATCGTCGAGGCCGAGGACGGCAAGCAGGCGCTCGACGCCTGCGAGCGTCAGCTGCCGGACGCGGTGCTGCTCGACTGGAACATGCCGGTGATGGACGGCTACGAGTTCCTCCGCATGCTGCGCCGGATGCCCGGCGGCGATCGCCCCAAGGTGGTGTTCTGCACCACCGAGAACGAGGTCGCCCAGATCGCCCGCGCCATCCATGCCGGCGCCGACGAGTACATCATGAAGCCGTTCGACAAGGACATCGTCGCGGCAAAATTCCAGGAGGTCGGGCTCGTCTGAGGGCCCGCCCGCACCTCCCCGACATTCCGTTCGTCCGAGTTCGTGTCGCGTAACCGGGTACCCGCGTTATGGCCATCGCCGCTACATCTGCGCCCAAGGCGCCCGTCTCCGGCGATCGCGTCCGGGTGATGGTGGTCGACGACTCGGTGGTCGTCCGCGGTCTCGTCTCGCGCTGGCTCGAGGAGCAGCCGGACTTCGAGGTGGTGGCGACGCTGCGCACCGGCCGCGAGGCGGTCGACCAGGTCGAGCGCCTCGATCCCGACGTCGCCATTCTCGACATCGAGATGCCGGTGCTCGACGGCATCTCGGCGCTGCCGCTGCTGCTCGAGAAGAAGCGCGACCTGGTCGTCATCATGGCGTCGACGCTGACTCGCCACAACGCCGAGATCAGCCTGAAGGCGCTGTCGCTCGGCGCCGCCGACTACATCCCGAAGCCCGAGACCAATCGCGGCGTCACCACCTCGGCCGATTTCCGTCGCGACCTGGTGGAGAAGGTGCGCCAGCTCTCGGCACGCCGCCGCCGGCTGCGCCCGGCCCGGCCGGCGACGTCGGCGCCCGCCGCCGCCCGGAGCGAGCCGCGCCCCG
>NZ_AKZI01000189.1 GCF_000293785.1 Rhodovulum sp. PH10
AAAGCGGCTCCGGCGCAGCCCCGTCGGAGTTCCCAAACGGGCTCTCAGGGCTTGCCGGAGCCGACCAGCGCGAGCCGGGCGAGCTCGGTCGCGGTCTTGCGGATCTCCTCCTCGGCATAGTCGGTGTTGGCGTCGGCCGGCTCGACCGACGGCGCGGACACCTTGCCCTGCTCGGGCTCGGTCTCGAAGGCGTAGCTCGCCCCTGTCGGGGTGTGCGTCACGATCAGGGTCTCGCCGCGGTGCTCGAGGCGGAAATCGTCGGTCTTCGGGGTCGCCATGGGATGTCCTCTCGTGGTCTGGATGCTCCTCGGCGGCCGCTTTCCACAGAAGGCGGGCCGGCGTTCACTCGGGAGCGCGGGCCGGCTCGATACGCAAAAGCTTGCCGTTCTCCTCGTCGGTCAACGCATAGACCGCCCCGTCGGTGCCCTGGCGAACGTCGCGGGTGCGGGCGCCGAGCGAGATGCGCTCCTCGCCGGTGACCTTTTCACCGTCGAGCGTGAGACGGACGATGCCTCGAGCCGTGAGCCCGCCGATCAAGAGGTTGCCGCGCCAGGCGGGCAAGAGGCTCCCGGTGTAGAAGGCCATGCCTGAGGGCGAGATCACCGGCGTCCAGTGGCGGATCGAGCCGGCGAGGTCGGGCCGAGTCGGCGGATCGGGGATCGGCCGGCCGTCGTAGTGGCGGCCCCAGCTCACCAGCGGCCAGCCGTAATTCTTGCCGGCCTGCGGGATGTTCAGCTCGTCGCCGCCGCGCGGCCCCATCTCGTGCGCCCACAGGACGCCGGTCTCGGGATTGATCGCCGCGCCCTCGACGTTGCGGTGCCCGTACGACCAGATTTCCGGCCGCGCGTTCTTCTGGCCGACGAACGGGTTGTCGTCGGGGATTTTTCCGTCCGGGCGGATGCGGACGATCTTTCCGAGGTCGACGGAGAGATCCTGCGCCGGCTCGAACTCGAAGCGCTCGCCGGTGGTGACGAACAGGTTGCCGTCGGGCGCGAAAGCGAGCCGCGAGCCGAAATGATTGCCGCCGGACACCTTCGGCTCCTGCCGGAAGATCACCGTTACGCCGGTCAGTGCGTCGTTCTCGAATTTTGCGCGGGCGACCGCGGTGGAGGCGCCGCCAGGGCCCGGCTCGGCGAAGGAGAGATAGACCAGCCGGTTGTCGGCAAAATTCGGGTCGAGCGCGACGTCCAGGAACCCGCCCTGGCCCTGGGCGAACACTTTTGGCACGCCCTTCACCGGGGCGGAGACCTCTCCCTCCGCGGTGACGATCCGCAGCCGGCCGGGCCGCTCCGTCACCAGCATCCGGCCGTCCGGCAGGAAGGCGACGCCCCACGGATGCTCGAGCCGGTCGGTGACGATCGTCACGCGGATGCTGCCGGTGTCGGTGTTCAGCGTCCGCACCTTGCCCTGCGCGCTCGCGGCGGCCGGCAGCGCCGCAAAGAGACACGCGATCAGCAGCAGCCGTAATCGCATCCCCGTTCTCCCCGTGTGGCACGACCCGAGTGGGTACGACCCGACCGGGTACGACGAAACGCCGGCGCCCCACGGGACGCCGGCCGATGCTCGACAATGCGGAAGACGCCGTTACCGTTCCCGGTCTCCGGGGGCGGCCCCTGCGTCGCATTCGACGCGTCGCATTCGACGTGTTGCAGCCGACGAGTCGGTCAGCCGACGAGTCGGTCAGCCGGCCGCGGCGACGGGCTGCGGCGTCACCGCGCGCAGCAGCGGCAACAGCCCGGCGGCGCGGGCGAGATCGACCATCAGCGCGCCGATCTCCTGCGGCCGCTCCTCGTGGGCGAGGTGGCCGAGCCCCGGCATCGGCACCAGCATCGAGCGCGGCACCATCGCATGCACCCGCTCGGCGTCGCGCGGGGCGATCGTCTTGTCGTTGCCGCCGGTGACCAGCACGAGCCGCGGCGAGAGCTTCGGCAGGTCCGCCGCGAGCGGCCGCAGCTTCCAGTTCGCCATCATCCGGATCGCCGAGGCGACGTGACCGGGGCGGCAGGTGAGCCGGCGATAGAACTCGACGCCCGCCGGATCGAGCCGCGAGCCGGTGCCGTCGATCATCCGCTCGACGAAGCCGTCGCCGCCGGCGAAGCGGCAGAACAGCCGCGGCACCATCGCGCTCGCCGCCATCGCACGGGCGAGCGGCATCATCAGGCGGCCGGCGAAGCCGTCGATCGGCAGCATCGCGCCGTTGAGGCCGACCAGATCGCTCGGCGCGATGCGCCCGTCGAGGCACATGCGCGCGAGCACCGCGGCGCCCGCCGAATGGCCGGCGACCAGCACCGGATCGAGATCGAGCGTCTTCAGGAGCGTGCCGAGATCCTCGGCCATCGCGTCGAGCGACAGCCGCTCGGGCGGCGGCGCCTCGGTGAAGCCGTGGCCCGGCAGGTCGGGCGCGACCACGGTGAAATGCGTCGCCAGCACCGGCGCGACGTCGCGCCACGAATGGGTGGCGGCGCCGGTGCCGTGCACCAACAGCACCACCGGGCCTTCGCCCATCTGCTGGACGTGCCAGCGGATGCCGGCGGCGGTGACGAAGCGGCTGGCGAAGCGGTTCGGCCAGTCGTGGCCGTCGCGATCCCAGCAGGGCGGACCGTGCGGGGCAGGGGCAGTGATCGTGGAAGCGGCGTTCTGATCGGGGGTCATGATGTGTTTTCTCCTGGCTGTTCGACGCTCTTCTTCTCGGCTCGTTCCCGCGCTCTTCTCGATTGTGATGAGTTCGTCGTGTCGCCGGTGCTCTGGTCGGTGCCGTTCGGCGATCTGTTTGGTCGTGCCGTGTCGTAACGGTCGCGTCTCGTCGTGCGTGCTGCTCCTCCTCGTCCTGCTCAGCGGCAGCCCGGTGCGGTGTTCGGTCGGGTCCATGCGGTGTAGACCACGCAGTCGTCGGGCGAGGGCGGGCGATAGTCGGGAACACGTGCTGCGACCGGCGGCAGCATGCGCAGATAAGCGACCAGCGCGCGCACGTCCTCCTCGGAAAAGTTCGAGAAGTGATCCCACGGCATCGCCTGCCAATAGAGCGGCTGGCCGTTCTTCGCGACGCCGCTGCGGATCGCGCGGGCGATCGCCGCATCCGACCAGCCGCCGATTCCGGCCATGCGATCGGAGGTGATGTTGGCGGTGTAGATCGTGCCGGGCGGGCCGGAGAGCTTCAGCCCGCCGCTGCCGTCGACGCCGTGACAGAACGCGCAGCTCGCGCTCGCGAACAGATATCTACCGCGCTCGGCGAGGGCGACCCGCTCGGGCGTGAGGCCGCCGGAAACGACCGGCGGCAGCTTCCGCATCGCCTCGGCCGCCATCATGTCGGCGGGGAAGAGCCCGAGCAGCGGCGTCGAATAGGCGACCAGCACCGCCGAGCAGCCGAACAGCCCGCTGAGGCTGCGCCGGCCGAGCGGTCCCCACGGCCGCATCGGCAGCGTCATCACCAGAAGCATGGTCCACAGGCCGATCACCGCCGCCTGCGCGGCCACCAGGCTGTCCTGCACGCGGGCGAGATCGATCCCGCCCGACGAGGCGTAATTGCCGGCGGCGTAAGTGATCACGCGCGGGCGCCCGAGCAGCACGTCGCCGTCCACGAAGCGTCCGAGCAAGGTCTCGACCGCGCCGTAATGCAGCGGCCGCGGCACCGGATTTTTCACCGGCGGCAGCGTCTTCAGATAACGTGCGATCGCCAGCGCATCGGGCTGCGAGATGTTGTGGAGAAAGATCCACGGCATGCTCCACACGTTCAGCAGGCGACCGTCGGCAGTACGGCCGCTGCGTATCGCCCGGGCGATCTCGTCCTCGCTCCAGTGTCCTAGTCCGGTCGCCGGATCGGGCGTGAGATTGCGGCTGACGAACACGCCCTGCGGATGCGCGCCGATGCGGATGCCGCCGGCGAGATAGCGCTCGTCGCGATAGATGCCGCCGCGGCTCACCTCGGTGTGGCACAGCCCGCACATGCCGGCGCGTGTCAGATAACGTCCGCGCGCGACCGGATCGGCGGCTTGCCCGGGGCCGGCGAGTACGGCGCCCGGCATGCCCGGGGCGGCGCGGGCGCGCGACTCGAGGAAGGCCACCAGATCCCAGCGCGCCTGTGGCGGGAGCGAGGCATAGGCCGGCATCGCAGACGGGGCGAGCCCGGTGGTGAGACGCAGATAGACGTCGGCTGGCCGGGCGCCGCCACGAAACGTCCACGGCGCCGTGAGGTCACGGCTCGTCACCGGGTGACCGGTCGCGTCGGTCGTCACGTCGCCGCCGCGCAGATCGTCGCCGTGGCAGCTCGCGCAGCCCTGCTCGCGATAGAGCCGCGCGCCCGCGGCGACGCTCGCGGGCGTCGGGGTCGGGCGCGGCGGCACCACGATCGGCGTCGGCTCGATCTCGCTGCGATCGTCGCGCAGGCCGTCGACATAGGCGACCACCGCGTCGATCTCGGCGGAGCCGAGAACGTCGGAAAAGCCCGGCATCGCGCTCGCCGCGAGCCCGTGGGCGACGACCTCGCGAACGTCGGCGATGGTCGGCGGCTCGCCTTCCGGCGTGCTCTTGTACTTGAAGGCGCCGTGCACGAGATCGCGCGGGCGCGGCGACAGCGAGGGCGCGGCGGCGCCGTTGCCGCGCCCGTCCGGGCCGTGACAGATCGCGCAGTTCTCGAGATAGACGCGTTGCCCGCGCGGCGCGCCGGCCGGCACGGCGGACGACGGCGGCCACGTGATGTCGGCATAACGAGCGGCGTCCGGCTGCCACATCTCCGCGGGCGCGCGATAGCCGAAATGCGCGATCAGCGAGCGGCCGAGATCGAGCGCGAGAAACGCCGCCGCCGCCGCCGCCACGCTCCACCGCACGGCCGTGCGTGACGGCCAGGTGGCGGACGAGGCGGCCGATGACGTGGGCGGCGCCGAGCGCGACGTTCGCGCCGGCTCGCGGCGCGCAGGCGGCATCGTTTCGGCGTGGGGCGTTTCGATGACGTCGCTCCCGGATCGGCGGCTGTGCGGGCCGCAAACGCCGGAACGACGGCTGCGGCCGCGATATCGGTTGTCTGGTTTGGCGAAGGCGGTGACGGCGCCGATGCGATCGTCTCGCGTGTCGCGCGTGACCGGACCGCTCCGATCTCTCAAGCACGGAGAAGGTGCGTTGTTCCGTGAGGCCGAGTAGAAGGCGACCCGGAGCGACGCGAAGACTGGCGAAGCGGAGTTGCCGTGAGTAGATCCGGGGCAACGGTCGTGATCTCGACATTGCGCGACGCTCCGCGACGTGATCACGTCGCTCGCAAGTCGACACCCGCCACGAGATTGACGCGCGGCACTGTCACGTCGTCGCGACGATGAGCGGCAATTCGCACGAATTCTGCCGTCGACGTCCGAATGGCACCTCCCGAGCGGGAACGAAGCGAGCATCCTCGTATTCGCTCTTCGTGGAATGCATGCAGGTCGCGGCGACACGTGAGAAGTCGCCTGCATGCGTCGACGGGCGAACGGCTGCCCCGTCGTGACACGCTTCGCCGAACCGAGAGCGCAGCCATTCTCCATCCCGGTGACGACGCATGAACCAGGGTTTGATCCGCTATCGCACTGCCGCTCTCGACATCGCGGTGCGCCGTACCGATCGCAGCACCTACAGCGAGCGCATGACCGTCCTGATCTGGGCGATGCTCGCCGACACGTTCGTCACGCTGTTGGTCTCGACCGTGTTCGGTGCCGGCACCGAGACGACGCGGGCGTTCGTGATGCCGCTGGCGGCGATCGGCGCGGTGCTCGGGGTGCTCGTGATCCTCGAGTTCGCCAAGCTCGTCACCGGCGTCGCCCGCTGACGCGACCGCGGTGAACGCCACCTCGGTGGACGCCGCGGTGAACGACGACTTTCGGAGACCACCACCATGAAGATGTCGCACCTCGCGAACTTCCTTTTCATCATCGTCGGCGGCGCCGTCCAAGAGGTCGGCCTGAAGGTTCGCCGCGGGCTCCGCGGGCGCGACGACGACAGGAGCTGAGGCGCCGTCCGTTCGCCTCGATCCTCCCCGCCCCGTCGCCACGGGGCGGGAGCGCGTCTCGCCCTCCGCCTGCGCTCGTCGGCGTCCTCGCGAAAAGACACTCTCCTGCGCCCGCACCGGCGTGGCGCCGTCGGCGCGGCGCCATCGGCGTCGTGACGTCGTCGGTGTCGTGACATCACCAGTGTCGTGACATCGTCGCCCGAACGCCCTTCTCTCGCCTTGCTCCGCTCCGATACCCGGTGGGCGACGACGCCGGCCGCCGTGAGGCGACGCCTGCCGTGGCAACCTTTCGTCGCGTCGCGCGTTGGTTCGGCCTGCCACGGACAAGAAGGAGATCTCGCGTGCCCGGCCTGGATTCGACGATCGCGGAGCTCGCTCGTCAGCGTCGCCAGTGGGATGCGTTTCTGCGCAGCATGCCGGGTGTCGCGCTGCCGCGCCGCGAGGCGCCGGAGCGGTCGCGGCTGGTGGAGGTGAAGGACTTCGGCTCCAATCCGGGCGAGCTGCGGATGTTCGAGTACGTGCCGGCCGATCCACAGCCGTCGCTCGTGGTGGTGCTGCACGGCTGCACCCAGAATGCCGCGGTTTACGACATCGGCGCCGGCTGGTCGCGGCTCGCCGACCGCTACGGCTTCCATCTGCTGATGCCGGAGCAGCGCCCGCAGAACAACCCGAAAACGTGCTTCAATTGGTTCCGCGCCGAGGACGCCACGCGCGGCCACGGCGAGGTGCATTCGATCGTGCAGATGATCGAGGCGATGGCGGTGCGGCATCGGATCGATCGCAAGAACGTCTTCGTCACCGGCCTGTCGGCGGGCGGCGCGATGACCGCGGCACTGCTCGCGACCTATCCTGAAAAATTCGCCGCCGGCGCGATCGTCGCGGGGCTTCCGTACGGCGCCGCGACCAACATGAAGCAGGCGTTCGAGAGCATGTTTCGCGTGCGGGTGAAGAGCGCGCGGGAGTGGGGCGATCTGGTGCGGGCGGCCTCGCCGCATCGCGGGCCGTGGCCGCGCGTGGCGGTCTGGCACGGCGGCGCCGACTCGGTGGTCAAGCCGAAGAACGCCGAGGAAATCCTCAAGCAGTGGACCGACGTGCACGGGCTCGGCACCACGCCGACCCGCACCGAGACGGTGAGCGGCTATCCGCGCCGGGTGTGGGCCGATCGCAAGGGCGCGCCGGTGATCGAGTGCTGGATGATCCCGCTGATGCCGCACGGCACGCCGCTCGCGACCGGCACCGACGACAGCTACGGCGTGCCCGGCGAGTTCTTGATCGATGTCGGCATCTCGTCGTCGTATCACATCGTGAAATTCTTCGGGCTCGCCGACCCGCGGCGAGCCCGGCGGGCCCGCGCGGCCGGGGCGGTGGAGGGCGCCGGCTTCGTGATGAACCCGACCAATCCGACCGCGACCCTGAACGGGCTCGGCCACCCGCCGCACGCCGCCGGTGAGACGAGCACGGCGCCGCGCGCCGGCACGGGCGAGGGCGGGCGTTCGGGCGGCGAACGCCGGCCGTCCGATGCGGCGCGTCCGCAGCCCGGCCGCAAGGGCGGCGTCGAGGGTTTGGTCAGGCGCGTCCTGTCGGCGACCGGACTGATCAGGCCGTGCTGACGCGACGGCCGAGGAGGTCCGCGGGCGCGGCCTTCTTCGACCGAGGTTTCGGATCACGAAAACGTGCGGGCGATCGCCTCGCCTCTCTTTCGCAGGTGCGGCGGCGCGCGGTCGGCCGCCGCGGCCGCTGCTGCCGACATCGTTGCCCGACAGCGGCGCGCGACACCGGCGCGCGACGCCGGCGCCCGACATTGGCGGCCCCACCGCGTTCCGCCGGCTGCGGCCGCGCGAGGTCACGTCGTACGACCGCCCGCTCGCCCGCGAGGCGCGGCCGGCGCGCCGCGGCGGCGGCCATGGGCGCCGCGAATCATCGGCCGCGAGCCGGCTGGAGGTGTGCCCCGCCGCACCTCTGCACCGCCTCCCGGCTCGCCTCCACCCCCTTCGCCCGACAAAAGAAACCGCTCGCCCGCATGTCAGCGTCGAGCTTCGGGCATATCATTTTGCAGCACACCGTGCGTGTCACTTGATATTTCACGTGATGGTGGCACACGTCCGCCGTGCCGTCGCCCGGCGGACCAGCGCGAGGCCGCGCGCTCCTGCGTCTGCGAACCGTTCCGAACAGTCGCCGGCCATGGTCGAGGCGATCCGAGAACATCAAGCTGATCAGTTCGTTGGGCGACCGGTCTCGGTGCTCTCCCGCACCTGCGAAGGCGCTTTCGCGCTGCCGCGAAAGGCACGTCGCAGCACCGCGCGGTGCCGCCGGCGAGCCGTCGTCCCACCCTCGCATGCCTGCACTGCGCGTCGGTGCGAGCGGCCGCGGCGCCCGGCCCTTTGACAATAGTCAGAGCCGTTCCAGGGTGCCGGCAGTACAACACGCGGCAAGTCGAACACGGCCGAACGGCGCCCCCGGGATCACAGGTCCACGCGGCGGCCGAACGCCGAAAAAAGACGGCCTGGGCGGAGCGTCGCGTTTCCGATCGTGCGAGCGAAAGCGACAGTTCGCCCCCTCTCCCCCCGGCTCACGCGAGCGACGGAACGCCAGCTCGACGGCATTGGATCACGGACCAGACGGACGCAGCAAAATGAACGCGAAATATCCCGGCAATCCGACTGTCATCAACGGTAACGGCGCCGTCGCTCAGGTGATGGGCCACGTATGCGGCGGCGTGATCGGCTACCCGATCACGCCCTCCACCGAGATCTCGGAGCTCTACGAGGCGTTCCGCTCGGCCGGCGGCTGCAACGTCTGGGGCAAGCATCCCTTCTTCTTCGAGCCGGAAGGCGAGCATTCGGCACAGTCGGGCGCGCTCGGTGCGGCGCTGACCGGAGCCAAGTTCGTCTCCAACGCGTCGTCGAGCCAGGGCATCCTGTACGGCCTCGAGTCGCACTACGTGACGGTCGGCAAGAAGGTCGGCGGCTTCGTGCTGCAGGTCGCCGCCCGCGTGGTGTCGAAGCACTCGCTCAACGTGATGGCCGGTCACGACGACGTGTACGCCCTGCTGCAGTCCGGCTACACGATCCTGTTCGGCTCCAACCCGCAGGAGGCGGCCGACCTCGCCGCCATTTCATACAAGGTGTCGGCGACCTCGCTGATCCCGGTCGCCAACGCCATGGACGGCTTCGCCACCTCGCACATGATGAGCGAGGCGCTGATGCCGGAGCCCGAGCTGCTGCGCGAGTTCCTCGGCGACCCCGCCGGCCGCATCAAGGCGCCGACCGTCGCCCAGGAGCTGCTGTTCGGCGCCAAGGGCCGCGTGTTCCAGCTCGAGACCTATCTCGCCAAGCACGCCGCCGACTTCGCCGAGGCCGACCTCGCCGCGCTGAAGGCGCATCTCCAGGCCAATGCCGACGCCATCGAGAAGGACGGCGAGGGCGCGCTGATCGCGGCGACGCTCGGCTTCGTGCCGGAGGAGCTGCAGGGCCAGTGGCGCCGCCAGTGGGTCAACGCCTTCGAGAAGGGCACCCGCCAGCTGGTGCCGGCGCTGGTCGACGTCAACAATCCGGGCCTCACCGGCGGCGTGCAGAACCAGCCCGACTTCCAGGCCGGCTCGGTCGATCACCGCACCCACTTCGTCGCCGCCGTGCCGGGCTTCGTCCGTGAGGCGATGGCCGAGTACTCCGCCCTCACCGGCCGCGAGTACAAGCCGGTGATGACCTACATGTGCGACGACGCCGAGTACGTGATGGTCGGCCTCGGCTCGGTCACCGACGACGCCGAGGCGGTCGCCGCCCATCTGCGCCGCCAGGGCAAGAAGGTCGGCGTGGTCTCGATCAAGCTCCTGCAGCCGTTCCCGGAGGCCGAGCTGGTCGCGGCGCTGGCCGGCAAGAAGGCGGTCACCGTGCTCGAGCGGTCGGACGTCACCGCGCTGACGAGCTTCGTCACCCAGGCGCTGTTCAAGGGCGTCGAGAACGCCGCCGGCGAGCGCCACCCCGGCATCCCGGCCATCAAGACGCTGCCCAAGATCACCACCGCGATCTTCGGCCTCGGCGCGCACGACCTGCAGCCGCGCCATTTGGTCGCCGCGTTCGAGAACATGGAGACCAAGAACGCGCCGTTCGTCTATCTCGGCTCGCAGTTCTTCGCCAAGAACCCGTCGCCGCGCCTCGCCGCGCTGCAGGACAAGCTGAAGGCGGCCTATCCCGAGACCGAGCTGATGGCGCTCGAGACGGCCGAGAACCCGAACCTGCTGCCGCCCGAGGCGTTCCGCATCCGCTTCCACTCGGTCGGCGGCTACGGCACCATCGCCACCGGCAAGCTCTTGACCGACATCCTCGCCGGCGCCCTCGACATGCACTCGAAGGCCTCGCCGAAATACGGCTCGGAGAAGAGCGGCGCGCCGACCAACTACTACATCACGCTGAGCCCGGAGACGGTGAAGATCACCAATGCCGAGCTCGAGGACGTCGAGATCGTCGCCTCGCCGGACCACAAGGTGTTCAGCCACACCAACCCCCTGCGCGGGCTGGTCGCCGGCGGCACCTTCGTGCTGCAGTCCGACCTGCCGCCGCTCGAGGTGTGGCGTCAGCTGCCGAAGCGCGCCCGCCAGACCATCCGTGACAAGAAGATCAAGGTTTTGGTGGTCGACGGCTTCAAGGTCGCCAAGGCGCACGCGCCGACCCCCGAGCTCGAGACCCGCATGATGGGCATCGCCTTCATCGGCGCCATCTGCGGCCATGTCGACCGGATTGTCGCCGACGCCTCGCGCGACGTGATGCTGAACAAGATCCGCTCGCAGATCGCGAAGAAGTTCGGGTCCAAGGGCGCCGCCGTCGTCGAAGGCAACATGGCGGTGATCAAGGAGGGCGCCGAGGCCACCCAGGTGCTCGACTACACCAAGCCGGAGTTCGCCGAGGCCGACAGCGACGTCGTCAAGAAGATCGAGCGCAGCGTCGCCATCTCCGCCGAGATGTGCCGCGCCGCCGGCGTCGCCCCGAGCGCGGGCTTCTTCGACAAGGACTATTACGAGGAGATGATCGCCGCGCCGTTCCGCGAGGGCACGGTCGGCGAGGCCCCGGTGCTGCCCGGCACCGGCATGTTCATGCCGGCCGGCTCCGCCGCCTGGAAGGACAAGGGTTTGTTCCGCCGCGAGGTGCCGGAGTTCGATCCGAGCCTGTGCACCGGCTGCATGGAATGCACCCTGGTCTGCCCGGACGCGGCGATCCCGAACACGGTGATCGACATCCACGAGCTCTTGCAGACCGGCATCAAGCATCTCGAGGTCGCCGAGGCCCAGCGCGAAGCGCTGCGGGCCAAGGTGTGGCCGCTCTCGGAAGCCGTCCGCGAGGCCTATCGCTCGACCAAGGAGTTCAAGCCGTTCTCCGAGGTGGTCGCGGCCGCGGCGGCGACGCTCGACACCGACAACGCGACGCTGAAGCGCAATCTCGGCAAGCTCGCCGAGGTGCTGGCGGTGCTGCCGGTCGCCAAGACCCGGCCGTTCTTCGACGCGATGGAGAAGGAGAAGCCCGGCACCGGCGGCCTCTATTCGGTCGCGGTCGATCCGTGGAAGTGCTCGGGCTGCCTCGAGTGCATCGACGTGTGCGGCCCGGGCGCGCTGAAGTCCCAGCATCAGGACGTCGCGCTGCTCGACACGCTGCAGGAGCGCTTCGAGTTCCTCGGCTCGACGCCGAACACCCCGGCCCGCTTCACCGACGGTGCGCTGGCGGCGGACGGTGACACCAAGCGGCTGATGCTCGATCGCGCCAACTACTACGCCACCACCGGCGGTCACGGCGCCTGCCGCGGCTGCGGCGAGGTCACCGCGATCCGGCTGGTCACCTCGACCAACCACGCGATCCAGGCCAAGCGGCGCAAGGAGCACATCCGCGAGGTCGAGGGGCTGATCCTGAAGCTCGATGCCAAGCTCGCCGGCATCCAGGACGACGCGGCGCGGCGCGAGCGCATCCAGAAGGCCCGCCAAATCCTCGACAAGCGCCTCTACATGCTGGAGAGCGGCCCGACCGGCAACGGCCCGGCCTCGGCGGTGATCGCCAACGCCACCGGCTGCTCGAGCGTCTATGCCTCGACCTTCCCGTTCAATCCCTACAACGACCCGTGGGTGAACAGCCTGTTCCAGGACACCCCGGCGGTCGCCAAGGGCTTGTTCGAGGGCTTGACGGCGGCGGCGACCGACGACGTGAAGGCGCTGCGCATCGCCAAGCTCGAGCTCGACGACGCCTACGACCCGGCGGTCCACGACAAGTACTTCAAGACCTTCGGGTGGCCGAACTTCACGCCGGACGAGCTCGCTCTGCTGCCGACCGTGATCAGCATGGGCGGTGACGGCGCGACCTACGACATCGGCTTCGGCGCGCTGTCGCGGCTCCTCGCCACCCGCACCCCGATCAAGGTCGTGGTGCTCAACACCGGCGTCTACTCCAACACCGGCGGCCAGGCCTCCACCGCCTCGCTGACCGGCCAGGACTCGGACCTGTCGCGCTTCGGCACCGCCCATCACGGCAAGCAGGAGGACCGCAAGGAGCTCGGCCTGATCGCCGCGTTCCACCCGAACGTGTTCGTGGTGCAGACCTCGACGGCGCTCCAGGGCCACTTCCTGAAGAACGTGATGGCGTATCTCGCCCACACCTCGTCGCCGGCGGTGCTCGACGTCTACACGCCCTGCCAGGCCGAGCACGGCATCGCCGACGCGGCGGCCAGCCGCCGCGCCCGCCTCGCGGTCGAGAGCCGCATGAACCCGGTGTTCGTGCACGATCCGAAGTCGAGCGCGTCGCTGCGCGGCTGGTTCGACCTCGACGGCAACCCGGACCTCGACAAGGACTGGACCACCACCACGATCGAGTATGTCGAGGACGGTGCGGTCAAGCTGATGGACGTGCCGCTGACGCCGGCCTACTTCGCCCAGGAGGAGACCCGCTTCAAGAAGCAGTACCGCAAGCTGAAGGACGAGGCGAACGCCCTGCCGATCCACGAGTACATCGACCTGCCGGCCGACCAGCGCGCCGCCAAGGTGCCGTTCGTGTGGTCGACCGACGATCAGAAGCGCCTGGTCAAGCTCGAGGTGTCGAACGCGATCGTCCATCTGGTCGAGGAGCGGCGGAAATACTGGCGTACGCTCCAGTACCTCGCCGGCCGCTCGGTCGAGAAGCTCGACGCCTCGCACAAGGTCGAGCTGGCCGCCCTGCAGCAGCGTTATCAGCAGGCCGTGGACACCCAGGAGTCGACGCTCGACACCATCGCCCGCGCGATGAGCGAGCTCGCCGCCTCCTCGAACGCCCCGGCCAACGGGGCGCTCGCCGCGGCGCTGTCGCCGTTCGGCGGCGGCCTCGGCAGCGGTGCGGCGGCGGCTCCGGCCGCGGCGGCGCCTGCGGCGGCATCGGCCAACGGCAACGCCGCCGGCGTGCCGACGCTGCACGAGGAAGACATCGAGAAGTGCACCAACTGCAAGACCTGCTACCAGTCGGCGGCGGAGCTCTTCGAGAAGACCAAGATCGTCGTCAACGGCGTTCCGAAGGAGGTCGCCCACGCCATCCCGGGTGCGCTCGAGACGGTGCAGATGACCCCCGACCTGAAGTCGCGTCTGGCCCGGGTCGCGGCCAACTGTGATGCGGAGATCATTCGATGAGCACGGCCTCCAACCAGGACCTGCTGCGCTACGCCCAGAGCACCTCGGTGCTCGCGGCGACGCGCAGCCAGCTCGAGGAGCTGGAGCAGACGGAGGCCGTCGAGGTCTTCCAGAAGCAGCTCGCGCTCCTCAAGAAGCGGCTGCTCGGTGATCCGAAGTCGCTGCGCTCGACCTTCGTGGCGGACGGTGTGCAGGCGATCGCCTGGGAGTTCCAGCAGGAGGAGCTGGGCGCCGCCTTCACCAAGGTGCTGTGGTCGCTGCTGTTGCGCAACGACGAGGCGAGCGTTCTGCTGCAGCGCTTCATCTGGAACGTTCCGCTGAAGTTCAAGCGGAAGTTCATCAAGGCGATCGACGATCACCTCGCCGAGCGCTACCCGATGTTCAAGGGCCTGTCCGACGGCTGGCCGGGCGACAGCTACATCCCGCCCTACATCCGGCCGCCGGAGGAGCGCTCCAGCGACTTCGCGCTCGTGAACACCGGCTATCTCGGCTACATGGCGCTCGGCTACTCCGAGCGCGAGGTCGAGATGTTCGTCTGGCTCGAGGTCTTGCGCGACAAGCAGTGCGCCGACAAGCCGTGCGAGCTCGGCGTGCACATCGAGGGCAAGCGCGACAACAAGGGCGGCTGCCCGGTCAAGATCCACATCCCCGAGATGCTGGATCTGCTCGGCCAGGGCAAGTTCCGCCAGGCGCTCGAGCTGATCGAGAGCTGCAACCCGCTGCCGAACGTCACCGGCCGCGTGTGTCCGCAGGAGCTGCAGTGCCAGGGTGTGTGCACGCACACCCAGCGGCCGATCGAGATCGGCCAGCTCGAATGGTTCCTGCCGCAGCGCGAGAAGCTGGTCGGCATGCCGGCCGAGGAGCGCTTCGCCGGCGTCGTCAGCCCGTGGGCCAAGGCCGAGAAGCCGCCGATCGCGGTGGTCGGCTCCGGCCCGTCCGGCCTGATCAACGCCTATCTCTTGGCGGCCGAGGGCTTCCCGGTCACCGTGTTCGAGGCGTTCCACGAGCTCGGCGGCGTGCTGCGTTACGGCATTCCCGAGTTCCGTCTGCCGAACGAGCTGATCGACGACGTGGTCGGCAAGATCAAGCTGCTCGGCGGCCGGTTCGTGAAGAACTTCGTGGTCGGCAAGACCGCGACGCTCGAGGACCTCAAGGCGGCCGGCTTCTGGAAGATCTTCGTCGGCACCGGCGCGGGCCTGCCGACCTTCATGAACGTGCCGGGCGAGCATCTGCTCGGCATCATGTCGGCCAACGAGTTCCTCACCCGCGTCAACCTGATGCGCGGCCTCGACGCGAAGTACGAGACCCCGCTGCCCGACACCAAGGGCAAGCAGGTGTTCGTGATCGGCGGCGGCAACACCGCGATGGACGCGGCCCGCACCGCCCGCCGGCTCGGCGCCAACGTGACGATCGTCTATCGGCGCACCCAGTCGGAGATGCCGGCCCGCGTCGAGGAGCTGCATCACGCGCTGGAAGAGGGCATCGCCCTGAAGCCGCTGCGCGCGCCGATCGAGTTCATCGGCGACGACAAGACCCACTTCATCAGCCACGCGGTCTTGGCGGTGAACGCGCTCGGCGAGCCGGACAAGTCCGGCCGCCGTCGGCCCGAGCCGACCGGCGAGGTGGAGCGGGTGCCGGTCGACCTCGTGATCATGGCGTTGGGCAACACCGCCAACCCGATCATGAAGCAGGCCGAGCCCGAGCTGAAGACCTCCAAATGGGGCACCATCGAGGTCGGTGACGGCTCGCAGAAGACCTCGATCGCCGACGTCTATTCGGGCGGCGACGCGGCGCGTGGCGGGTCCACCGCCATCCGTGCGGCCGGCGACGGCCAGGCGGCGGCGCGCGAGATCGTCGGCGAGATCCCCTTCTCGGCGGCCGAGATCGTCGAGAAGGTCGCGAAGGCGGCGAAGTACACCGAGCTCGGCCAGGTCGAGCAGACGATCGTGGAGAAGATCCCGCTCGCCGGCGGCATCGTCGAGTTCAAGGTGCGGGCACCGATGGTGGCCCGCTCCGCCCGGGCCGGCCAGTTCGTCCGCGTGCTCGCGTGGGCCGACGGTGAGCTGATCCCGCTGACGCTGGCCGACTGGGACGCCGAGGCCGGCACGATCGATCTGGTCGTGCAGGGCATGGGCACCTCGACGCTGCTGATCAACAAGATGGCGGTCGGCGACGCGTTCGCCGGCATCGCCGGGCCGCTCGGTCAGGCGAGCGAGTTGCACAAGTACGGCAAGGACGAGACCGTGGTGTTCACCGCCGGTGGTGTCGGCCTGCCGCCGGTCTATCCGATCGCCCGGGCGCATCTCGAGCTCGGCAATCACGTCACGCTGATCTCGGGCTTCCGCTCCAAGGACTTCCTGTTCTGGACCGGCGAGGACGAGCGGGTCGGCAAGCTGCAGGCCAAGTACGGCGACCAGCTCGACGTGATCTACACGTCGAACGACGGCACCTTCGGCCTGAAGGGCTTCGTCACCGGGCCGCTCGAGGAGATGCTGAAGGACGGCAAGCAGTCGAAGGGCCGCAAGATCGCCGAGGTGGTCACCATCGGCCCGCCGATGATGATGCGGGCGGTCTCCGACCTCACCAAGCCTTACGGCGTGAAGACGGTGGCGAGCCTCAACTCGATCATGGTCGACGCCACCGGCATGTGCGGTGCCTGCATGGTGCCGATCACCGTGGACGGTAAGATGGTGCGAAAGCACGCCTGCATCGACGGGCCGGAGCTCGACTCCCATCTGATCGACTGGGACAAGTTCCTTCCGCGGTTCGGCCACTTCCGGGTGCAGGAGCAGCGCAGCAAAGTGGCGCACGGGCTCGGCTGAACGGGAAAAGCCGGCGGTATAGTCGTCGGCTTCCCACTGTAACGTCGATACATATGCAAGGAGCGGGGTGAAAGCCCCGCTCCTTTTGCATTTGCGGGATCGCAAGATAGGCGTCGACAGTCGTCACGAGCAGTGGTGCTATTGCGTCCTCCGCAGGGCAGAACCACTCTGTCATCCCGCAACGATCGAAGCTTCAGCTCAGAACGACGGATCATGTACACAGCAACGACGAAGCGCCTGACCAACGAGGGCGCCCGCAAGATCCTCGAATACGCCTTCGCCAAGGCCCGCGAGGAAGGCATCCAGGTCGCCGTGGCGATCGTCGACGGCGGCGGCAACCTGCTGCTGCTGGAGCGCATGGATACCGCGCGCTTCCATCTCGTTCACTCCTCCACCACCAAGGCGAAGTGCTGCGCCTCCAACAAGCGGCCGACCACCTCCAAGGGCGCCGTCGCCCAGCCGCTCGACACCGCCCACGCGCTCGGCCTCGCGCTCGCCGCCGGCCCGGAGAACTGGACCGCGATGGAAGGCGGCTGCCCGATCATTTTCGACGGCGAATGCGTCGGTGGCGTCGGCGTCTCCGGCGGCAGCTGGGACATGGACGGCCGGATCGCCGAGGAGGCGGTCAAGTCGATCGGCGCCAGCATCAGCATCGACGGCAAGTGAGCCGCCGGCCTCGCGGCGCAGCCGGCGGGGCTCCTTCGTCAAGAACAAGGTCAAAAATCAATGAGCACTGATCCCGTACGCGTCGCCTGCATCGGCATGGGCTGGTGGTCCGACGTCCTCGCCGACGCCATCATGCGCTCCGACAAGATCAAGATCGTCTCCTGCTTCACCCGCACCGAGGAGAAGCGCAACGCGTTCGCGGCGAAATACGGCTGCAAGCCGGTCGCCACCCTCGAGGAGATCCTCGCCGATCCGTCGATCGAGGGCGTGATCAACACGACGCCGAACAACGTGCATCTCGAGACCACCGAGAAGATCTCGGCCGCCGGCAAGCACGTCTTCCTCGACAAGCCGATCGCCAACAACGTCAAGACCGGCCGCGCCATCGCCGAGGTCTGCAAGAAGAACGGCGTGATCCTCCAGCTCGGCTATCAGCGCCGCCGCGAGAATCAGTTCCGCTGGATCAAGCAGCAGATCGACGCCGGCGTGTTCGGCAAGCTGGTCAATGCCGAGGCCAACATCTCGCGCGACCGGCTCGGCAAGTTCAACGCCGACCACTGGCGCCACACCGCGGCCGGCATGCCGGGCGGCGTGATGCTGCAGATCGGCATCCACTACATCGACGTGCTCACCTTCCTGATGGGCCCGATCAAGGCGGTCTCCGGCCGCGCCACCCAGCTGGTCCTGCCGGGCGACAACCCGGACGTCGCCTCGATGATCCTCGAGCACGAGAACGGCGCCCTGTCGACCGTCAACGCTTCTTACGCGTCGGCCGGCGAGTACTATCTGATGAACATCTACGGCAAGGAGGCGACCGCCTATTACGACCTGCACGGCGGCCTGCGCCTGCAGAAGCGGCACTCCGACGTCGTCACGCCGATCCCGTTCGAGAAGAACGACGCCATTCGCGACGAGCTCGAGGAGTTCGCCGCCGTGGTGCGCGGCAACGGGCAGCCGGAGACCGACGGCGTGCACGGCTTCAACTCGCTCGCGGTGGTGCGGGCCGGCACGGTCTCGGCGCGCGAAGGCCGCCGGGTCGAGGTCGCCGAGATGCTGGCGAACGACTGAGGACGCGCGCGTCCGTCCGCTACTTTCTCAAAGACGAAAGGCCGCCCCTCGGGGCGGCCCTTCTGCATGAAACTGTGGGTGATCACCTCTCTCCGCCCTCATCCAGAGGAGCGCCCGAAGGGCCCGTCTCGAAGGCCGAGGGCGGCCTCATGGTTCGAGACGCGGCCGGTGGGTGCTCCTCGGTATCACGGGAGAGGCGTTGCAATCGCGCGCCGCTCCTATACCAACGGCGACAGAGTCCGACCTCGTCCTGAGGAGCACTCCGCAGG
>NZ_AKZI01000190.1 GCF_000293785.1 Rhodovulum sp. PH10
TCGCGACCCCCGACCAGCTCGCCAAGGTGGTGGACGGCGCGCTCGGCCAAACGTCCGGCCAGACGTCCGGCCAGGTGTCCGGCCAGATATCCGGCCAGACCTGGGTGATCATGTCGACGGTCGGCCCGGCGAGCATCACCGCGCAGGGCGCGCGCCTGGTCGCCGCCGGCGCCAAGGTGATCGACGCGCCGGTCACCGGCGGCGTCGCCCGCGCGGCGACCGGCGAGCTCACCATCTTCACCGCCGGCAAGCCCGCCGAGATCGCCGCCGTCGCCAACGTGCTCGACACCATGGGCACCGTGCGGATGGTCGGCGAGGCGCTCGGC
>NZ_AKZI01000191.1 GCF_000293785.1 Rhodovulum sp. PH10
GCCGAGCGCCTCGCCGACCATCCGCACGGTGCCCATGGTGTCGAGCACGGGCTTCACCGGAGCGATCTCGGCGGGCTTGCCGGCGGTGAAGATGGTGAGCTCGCCGGTCGCAGCGCGGGCGACGCCGCCGGTGACCGGCGCGTCGATCACCTTGGCACCTGCGGCGACCAGCCGCGCACCCTGCGCGGTGATGCTCGCCGGGCCGACCGTCGACATGATCACCCAGGTCTGGCCGGACACCTGGCCGGACGTTTGGCCGGACGTCTGGCCGAGCGCGCCGTCCACCACCTTGGCGAGCTGGTCGGGGGTCGCGA
>NZ_AKZI01000192.1 GCF_000293785.1 Rhodovulum sp. PH10
CCCCCGCCGCGGGGGCTCCCCGTTTTGGGGGGGGGGGGGGACTAGTCCCCTTGTCCCTTTCTTCTCGGGTCCTCGCGGCGCTGTCGTCGGGTTCCCGTGGCGTTCGAGATCACCACAGCCCGACCGCCGGGACGTGACGGCACGGCCCCTGGCGGACGACGGCGCTTTCGACGAGAGCATCCCCCGATAGAGGGCTCCGGACAGAGAAAAGGCGTTGTCGACGGAGTCGACAACGCCTGAAATGGCCGGCCGAGCACGGGGGGGGGAGGGGGAATGGCGGCCGGTCACCAGGACAACCGGCCCGCGGGACATTGGTTCCGGCCATTCGACTCTTTTTTTGTCGCTGGTGTCGCACCCGCCACACCGAGCCTTCCCCGACTCGGCGCCGCCCCCGAAAATTCGCCCCGCCGGGGGGTGACGGCGCTGCCGGATCGGCACAGAAACCAACACGGGCGCCACGGCGTTCCGTGAAGCGGACGCGCCGGTCCTCGGGCGCCCCTCGGAGCGGGAGACGGAGCGGTCTGCGGCGAGTTGCCGGAGATCAAGGCGAGGCCCAGGTCGGCCGGCAGGATGATGGGCAGGGCACGGCCCGCAGGGAGTGACGCGGATGAACGGCATCGTCGAATGGCTCGGCCTCGCGTCGGGCGATCAGTCGGTCGCCGCCTGCTTCGGCACCCGCCCCGCCCTCGCCCTCCTGCAGTTCACCTCGGAAGCCTTCGTCTCCCTCAGCTTCTTTGGCATCCTGCTGGGCCTTCTGTGGATCGTCCGGCGGCGGCCCGATCTCGGCGACGCCTACAAGCCGCTGATCGTCACCGGTGCGGTGTTTCTCCTCTTCTCCGCCATCGCCCATGCGATGGGCGCGGTCACCGCGGTGGTGCCGTGGCTCGGCCTGCTCGGCCTGTCGAACGCGGCGGTCGCGGTGGTCGCCTCGGCGACCGTGGTGCTGCTGTGGCCGCTGTTGCCCGAGCTCGCCCGCGCCCCCTCCGCCGCCCAGCTCGCCGAGGCGAACGAGAGCCTGCGCCGCGAGGTCGCCGGCCACGAGGTGACGCTGCGCGAGCTGGAGACCGTGCAGCGCGAGCTGGAATCGCGGGTGGAGGCGCGCACCCGCGAGCTGAGCCTGGTGACCGCGCGGCTCGAGACGGCGCTGCGCGGCGCCTATGTGCACGGCTTCTCGCAGGACCGCGACCTCCGCTACACCTGGGTCTACGATCCGAGCGGGCGCGACGGCGCCGGCATGCTCGGCCACACCGACGAGGAGATCTTCTCGCCCGCCGACCGCGAGGCGGCAATCGAGGTGAAGCGCCGGGTGCTGGAGACCGGCACGCCGGAGACCTGCGAGGTCGCCGCCGTCACCCCGCACGAGCACGCGCTCTATGCGCTGCACGTCGAGCCGGCGCACGGCCTCGACGGGACGATCGAGGGCCTCACCTCGGCGGCGATCGACGTGTCGCGGCTGCGCTCGCTGGAGAGCGAGCAGCGCCGCCTCGCCGACGAGCTGCGCACCGCCCTGCAGCGCTACGAGATCGCCCTGCGCGGCTCGCACATGACGCTGTTCACCCAGGACCGCGAGCTGCGTTTCACCTCGATCAGCAATCCGCTGTTCGGCCGTGAGGTCGCCGACATCGTCGGCCGGGCCGACACCGAGATCCTGCCCGCCGAGAGTTTGCCCCAGTTCGGCGCGCTGGCCCGCGCCGCGCTCGCCACCGGCAAAGCGCAGGGCGGCGAGGTCAGCGTCAGCGAGGGAGACGGCAAGACCCGCTGGTACGAGCTGCACGTCGAGCCCTTGCCGGACGCCGCCGGCAGCATCGTCGGCGTCACCTGCGCGCTGTTCGACATCACCGAGCGCAAGACCGGCGAGAGCCATCTGCGCCTCCTGATGCGCGAGCTGACCCACCGCTCGAAGAACCTCCTGGCGGTGATCCAGGCGATGGCGCGCCAGACCGCCCGCCACTCCGGCAGCATCGAGGGCTTTCTCGACGCCTTCGGCGCGCGGCTGCAGGCGCTCGCCACCTCGCACGACCTTCTGGTGCAGGAGGGCTGGTACGGCGCCTCGCTGCAGGACCTCACCCGCCGGCAGCTCGCAAAATATCTCGACGGCGCGGCGAGCCGCGTCACCGTCGAAGGCCCGCCGGTGCACCTCAAGCCGGCCGCCGCCCAGAGCTTCGGCCTCGCGCTGCACGAGCTCGCGGTGAACGCGGAAAAGTTCGGCGCCCTGTCGGTGCCCAAGGGGCGGGTCGACATTCACTGGCGGCTGCGGGCGGCCGGCAGTGAGACGCCCGACGGCGAAGACGCGGTCGAGATCGAGTGGATCGAGAAGAACGGGCCGGACGTCGTCACCCCGGCGAGCAGGGGCTTCGGCAGCCTGGTGGTCGAGAAGAACCTCGCCCGCTCGCTCGACGCCGAGGTCGACCTCACCTTCGATCCCGCAGGGGTGCGCTGCCGCATGGTGATCCCGGCCTCGCACCTGCTCGCCGCGCGCTGACCTTTCACACTCAGCGAATTTTCGCCTCGAAGACCGATGGCGTGGCGGCCGCCGTGCCGCCGCGTGCGCGGCCCGCCGTACCGCCGTCGCGCGCGACGAATCGGTCGCTCACGTGAACCTCACGTGGGTGTGAAGGAACGGAGCCTTTAACAAACCGTTACACCCCTGGATCGGCCACGGGGGACGGTCTGCCGCACGGGGCGGTCTCGGCATTTCCTGGAAGACATCGATGAGCATTCGTTCGATGAGCAACCGTTTCGGCACGGTCAAGACGCTTTCCGTCGTCGGTGTGTCCGCGCTCGTCGCGTGGGCCGCGGTGGCGGTGTCCGGGGACTGGAGTTTCGGCTCGCTCGGGCGCGCGGACGCCACCACGGCGTCGCTGGCCGCCCCGATCGATCGTACACGCAAAAGTGATCGGCTGCCGCAGGCCGCGCAGCTCGCGCCGGACCGGCACGTGATCACCTCGGTGGAGGTGGTGGGCCTGCGCGACGCCGCGATCGTCTATCGCGACCGCGACGGCCGGGTGCTCTATCGCAGCGACCCGCTCAGCAACGCGACGGTGGTCGCCAAGGACGTGGTGCTGCCCGAGGTGACGGTGCGCGAGACCCGCAAGAGCACCGTCGAGCCGGTCGCCGCCAACACCGCGCCGCCGGTGATCCCGAACCAGCCGACCGTCTCGCGCGAGCCGGCCCAGCCGGTCAACGCCCCGGTCAAGCGGCCGCGGATCCCGGAGGGCTGCGACACCGCCGCGAGCCCGATCGCCTCGCCGCAGATGGCCCACATCCTCAGCAAATGCCTCGTCGAGGCACCCTCCAGCGTGAAGCTCGCATCGCTGCAGTAGGACACGCTTCACCGTTCTTCTCGCGTCCCGCGGCCAGCGGGACGCCCGGGTTTCACGCCACCATCTCCCTGCGGCCGGATTCTTCGCGGATCCGGCCGCCTTCTTGTTTGCTCCCGGTGCATTTTTGTTTGTTTGTTTGTTCGTTTGCTCCGACGCTGTGCAGCGCATTGATACCGACGGCGGGAAACTATGACCTCATCCGGAGGGGCCGCGAAGCGGCCGTCTCGAAGGATGAGGCCCGCACCGTGGCCTCGCCCTTCGAGACGCACTCCTGCGGA
>NZ_AKZI01000193.1 GCF_000293785.1 Rhodovulum sp. PH10
CTCGCCGACCGCCCTGCCGGACTGACCCCGCCGGACGCACGCGCATGACCCTGTTGCACCCCACCCGCCGGAGCGTCCGATGCGCCTCCTGATCGGCGCCCTCCTCTCGCTGATCGTCGCCGCCGCCGTCGGGCTCGGCGGGACGTGGCTCGCGCTCAGCCGCGGCGTCGCCTTCGACGCGCTGACGCTCGGCGCCTGGACCGCCCACCCCTATGCCGGCAGCGCCGACATCGACCCCTATGCCCGCGCCGCGGTCGCGCGCGCCGGCGCGCTGCCGGTCGGGCTCGGCGACGGCGTCGCCTTCACCGCCAAGGCGGACGATCGCGGCCGCAGGCTCGACGGCCGCTGCGAGGTGCGCATCGCCGGCACCACGCCGCCGGCGCGCTTCTTCACCATCACGCTCTACACGCCGGAAGGCCGGCTGGTCGCCAATGCGCTCGGCCGCTACGGCTTCACCAGCCAGGAGCTGGTGCGCCACGCCGACGGCTCGTTCGAGATCGTCGCGTCGCCGCGCGCCCGCGCCGGCAACTGGCTGCCGACGGGCGGGGTCGAGCGCTACGTGCTGGTGCTGCGCGTCTACGACACGCCGGTCGGGATCGCGACGCGCGCCGAGCGCGAGGCGCCGATGCCGGCGATCGTCGCGGAGGGCTGCTCGTGATCCGCTGGCTGTTGTGGCTGCTCGCCGGGCTGATCCTCGGCGGCATCGTCCATCTCGTCACCATCCTGGTGCTGCCGGAAACCGCGCCGCGCGACGCCTATGCCCGGCTCGAGCCGATCACCAAGGTCAACGATTTCACGCTGCTGCCCGCCCCCTCGCCCGACCAGGCGCTGCTGCCCTACATGGACCCGGCCTTCGCCGCATCGGTGTGCCGCTACGATCTCGCGACCGGCGCCATCAAGCTCACCGCGCCGGTGAGCCAGGCCTACACCTCGGTGACCTTCTACACGCGCAACGGCATCGCCTATTACGCGATCAACGACCGCGCCGCCGGCAAGAAGATCATCGAGCTCGACCTGATGACGACCGCGCAGCGCGAGGCCTTGCCGACCGAGGAGGACGTGACGGCGGCCGACCGGCTGATCGTCGAATCGCCGACCCCGACCGGGCTGATCGTGGTGCGCGCGCTCTCCCCGGAGCCGAGCTTGATGCCGATGGCGGATGCGGCGGTGTCCGCCGCGAAATGCCGGCCGCTGCCGTCGCCGAACACGGGTGCGGCCGCAGGTGCCGGAGCCGGCGCCACGGGTGCCGGTGCCACGGGTGCGGGCGCCGCATCGTCGCCGCGCGGCTGAGGGGACTCGTCCCCCGCCTTTTTTCTTTCCCCCTTGCCGGTCACGTACGAAAAACCGCGGCGGGGGTACCGCCGCGGTGACGTTTGCACGGGCTGGCAAAGGATTCTTTTTGGTGGGGTTCCGGCCGAACGGCTCGGGTTCTTCCCTCTCCCCTCGCGGGAGAGGGTGGTTCCGAGCGCAGCGAGGAACCGGGTGAGGGGGATCTCCTCCTGCTCCGAGTCTACGGCTCGCCCCCTCACCGGGCTCGGACGTCACTTCCGTTCCGTCCTCGCCACCCTCTCCCGCGAGGGGAGAGGGAAGGGGCCGTGCGCTCGGGGTCTACCGAGCCTTCGCCGGATACGCTATCAATCGCGCGCGATGCACATGGCGATGCCCATGCCGCCGCCGATGCACAGCG
>NZ_AKZI01000194.1 GCF_000293785.1 Rhodovulum sp. PH10
CGGGCGTGCGCAGGCCGCGCTACAGGCGCGGCGGGGCGGGCGGCGGCACCGGCGGGGCAGGGGCGGGTTCGGGCGCTGCGGCCGCGCTCTCCCCGATGGCCGTGCCGCTGGCGGCCGGGCCGCTGCTGGCCGGGCCGGATCCTTGCGCGGCACCCGGGCGACGGAGCGCCGCCTCGAGCTGCTCGGCCATCGCCGCGAGGTGGTGATCGGCTCCCTCGCCGGCGGTCTCGCCCGCACCGGCCGGACGACGCGGCTCGAACGAGCGGCGCGGCTCGGGCCGGCGCATCTCGGACGCCCGCATCTCGGGCGGGCGCGTCTCGGGCGGGCGCGTCTCGGTCCGCGTCTCGCCGCGTTCCTCGGCGTGGCGCGGCTCGGGATGCCTGAAGTCGGGAAGCGGCGCCCGCGGCTCTTGCGCGCGCGGCTCCTGTGGGCGGGACTCGGCAGGCTCCGGCAGGCGGAAATCCGGCAGCCGGGGCTCCGATTGCCGGGGCTCCGGCGCATGCTCGGCCGGGCGCGGGTCGAGCGCGCGCGGCTCGGCGCGCTGCTCGGGATAGCGCGGCTCCGGGAAACGCGGCTCGGCCACTCGTGGCTCGGCCACGCGCGGCTCTCCCAGACGATCGGCCATTCGGGGATCGGCGAGCCGTGGCGGCTCCGCCACGCGTGGCTCGGCCCGTTGCTCGGCCACGCGTGGCTCGGGAATTCGCGGCTCTGGGGAGTGGGAGGCGGTTCGGGCGATCTCGGCGGCGAGCCCGGCCAGCCGGTCGGAGGTTTGCGGCCGCAGCGGCGGCTCCGGGTGGGGCTGCAGCGGCAGCTCCTCGCCGACCGGCGGCATCATCGCCCGCTCGGACGCGCGGGAGCCGCGAAAGGGCGGCTCGGGCGGCGCCGGCCACATGCCGTTCTCGGGGCCGCGCACCGGCTCCGGCATCCGCGGGGTGGGCATCTCGCGGGCGGCGCCGGCCGGCTGGCCACGCACGATGTTCGCCTCGACCACCAGGTCGCTCGGGCCGCCCAGCATGATCAGGTGCTCGACATTGTCCCGCCGCACCAGCACCAGCCGGCGGCGGTTGTCGACCGCGGTCGCCTCGATCACGCCGAGCCGGGCCTGCCGCCCGCGCGAGGACGCGGAGCCGAGGCCGCCGGCCCCGAATCGGCGCACCAGCCAGGCGACGGCGCCGATCAGCGCCAGCACGATCACGAAGGCGATGAAGAATTTCAGCGCCTGGTCCATCGTCCGTTCATCCTTTTTTCGCTCGTACCCCGCGCGCCGGGCCGATTCGCGAAAGGGTTAACGCAATCGGCAAAAGCTGCCGTTCGACACGTAGACGTTTCCTTAACACGATTGCGCAGGGGCGCCCACCGCGGATGCTCTGTCAGGGACTTTCCGGATGCGGCAAAAGCGTGGCGTGACGGGTGGTTGCACGGTTAACGGTTCATTAACCATCCGGCCGGCAATCTTTGCCGGGTCGCAATGGTGCCGAGTCGCGAGGAGGACGCCACATGCCGATCTCGGACATCCCGATCTTCTCGATGCTGCGCACCAAGATGCAGTGGCATCAGGAGCGTCAGCGGGTGCTCGCCGAGAACGTGTCGAACGCCGACACGCCGGATTTCCGCCCGCGTGACCTGGTGCCGCCGTCGTTCGACCCGCGAGAGCCGAAGCCGGTGGCGCTCGTTCGCACCAATCCGCTGCACATCGCCGCAGCGAGCGGGGAATCGTTCCGCGGCAAGGGCGAGCAGTTCGAGGTCCGCCCGGCCGGCAACGCGGTGCAACTCGAGGACGAGATGATGAAGGTGGCCGCCAACCAGACGGACTACCAGACGGCGACCGCGCTCTACACGCGCAGTCTCGCCCTCATCAAGATCGCGATGGGCAAGCAGGCCTGAGGTCACCATGGATTTCGTCAAGTCGATCGCCATCGCCGCGTCGGGCCTCCGGGCCCAGGCCGGACGCATGCGGATCATCGCGGAAAACATCGCCAACGCCGACACGACGCCGACCCGGCCGGGCGCCGATCCGTACCGCCGTCGCGTGCCGACCTTCCGCTCCGAGCTCGACCGCTCGCTCGACGCCCGCACCGTGCAGATGGGCCCGGTGCGCACCGACACCTCGGATTTCCGCCTGAAATACGAGCCCGGCAACCCGCTCGCCGGGACCGACGGGATGGTCCGCTATCCGAACGTCAACACGCTGATCGAGATGACCGACATGCGTGAGGCCCAGCGGTCCTACGAGGCCAACATCAATGTCGTCGGGGCGACCCGGCGAATGATTCAGCGCACGCTGGATATCTTGCGCGCGTGATCGCCAACTGCTCGCGAAGGGAGACTGATCGATGGCCATTCCGGGAGTTGCCGCCAACGCCTATGCGACGGCAGCGCGGCTGGGACAGCCGAGCGCCGGGCTCAGCAAGACGATCGGGGACGCCGCCATCGGCGGCGCCGCCGAGACCGGCGACCAGAGTTTCGGCTCGGTGCTGAGCGACGCCATCCGCGGCGTCGAGGCGGTGGGCCACGCGTCCGATGCGCAGGCCGCGTCGATGGTCGCCGGCAAGGCGAACATGGTCGACGTGGTGACCGCGGTCGCCGAGACCGAGACGGCGGTGCAGAGCCTCGTCTCGGTCCGCGACAAGGTCATCCAGGCCTACGAAGAAATCATGCGGATGACGATTTGACGCCGCGCGCCGCGGTGAGGCCGGTCCGCGCCTGGCGCGGCGCGGGCCGGCCGACGGCGAGCGTGCGGCGGCGGGCGTCCGGCGGAAGCCACGTGGCGGCAGTGCGGGGGACGATCTCCGGGTCGTCGGCGCTCGGCCGTGGGCCGTCGATCGTCCGTGCCGGGTCGTCCGGTCGGGGCTTCGTCGTGGTGCCGGCGTCCGGTCCGCGAGCCCGGAGCCATGCCCACGGGCAGGGACGGGCTTGCGAACGGCGGCGTGAACGGCGCGCGCGAATCTCGTAGGACGGGACACCGGCGGCCGGCGGCCGGCGGGCGCGGGGGCGGGGGAAGCATGACGGGTCCGGAAATCGTCGACGTCGCGCGCGACGCCATCACCACGCTGGTGCTGGTCGCGAGCCCGCTGATGCTGGTCGGCCTGGTGGTCGGCGTCGCCATCTCGCTGGTTCAGGCGCTGACCCAGATCCAGGAGATGACCCTGGTGTTCGTGCCGAAGATCCTCGCGATCTTCGTCGCCATGCTGCTCGCGCTGCCGTTCATGGCGGACGTCCTCAACGGCTACATGACCCGAATCGCCACCCGCATTTCCTCGGGAGGCTGACGCCTCGGGAGCGCCATGCGCATCGACGTCTCGTTCCTGCCGGCGCTCGCCGCCGCCTTCCTGCTGATCTTCGCCCGCACCGGCACCATGGTGATGCTGCTGCCGGGGATCGGCGAGCGCAGCGTGCCGGCGCGCTTTCGCCTCGCCATCGCGCTCGGCCTGACCGTGGTGGTGTTTCCGCTCCATCGCGGCGACTACGTGCTCGACACCACCTCGTTCGGCCCGGTGCTGGCGATGCTCGGCGGCGAGATGATGATCGGCTTCCTGCTCGGCATGACGGCCCGCCTCACGCTGTCGGCGCTGCAGGTGACCGGCTCGATCGTCGCCCAGCAGCTCGGCTTCGGCTTCGTCACCACCGTCGATCCGACCCAGGGCCAGCAGGGCGTGATCGTCGCCAACTTCCTCACTTTGCTCGGCGTCGTGCTGATCTTCGCCACCGACCTCCACCACCTGGTGATCGCCGCGCTCGGCGACAGCTACACCATCTTCAAGCCCGGCGAGTTTCCCGCCACCGGCGACATGGCGGCGCTGATCGTGCGGATGGTCGGCGGCGCCTTCGGCCTCGGCGTGCAGATCTCCGCGCCCTTCCTGGTGTTCGGGCTCCTGTTCAATGTCGGGCTCGGCATCCTGTCGCGGCTGATGCCGCAGATGCAGGTCTTCTTCGTCGCCATGCCGCTGTCGATCGTCGGCGGGCTTCTGGTGTTCGTCGTGGTGATCGCGGCGATGATGGCGACCTTCCTCGGCTATTTCGAGAGCGTGATGCACGCTCTCGCCCCGGCGACCTGACGCGAGGCGCCGCGGATGGCCGAAGAACCCGACAAATCCGACAAGACAGAAGACCCGACACAACGACGGCTCGACAAGGCGCTGGAGCAGGGCGACGTCGTCAAGAGCCAGGAGGTCGGCACCTGGTTCGTGATCGGCGCGGCGACGCTGGCGCTGTCGGTGTTTTCCGGCGGGGCGAGCAGCGGGCTGTCGGCCACCATGAGCGGCCTGCTCGCCAATTCCTGGCAGATCTCGACCGACGGTTACGCGCTGGTGCGGTTCGCCCGCGAGACCGGCTTCGAGGTGCTGGCGGCGATCTCGCTGCCGTTCCTGCTGCTCGCGCTGGCGGCGCTCGCCGGCAACGTCATCCAGCACCGCTTCGTGTGGTCGACCGAGAGCCTCAAGCCGAAATTCTCCAAGATCTCGCCTCTGGCCGGCGCCAAGCGGATGTTCTCCAAGCAGGCGCTCGCCAATTTCGTCAAGGGCATCCTCAAGCTCGCGCTGGTCGGCACGGTCTTGTCGATGCTGCTGTGGCCGGAGCGTCACCGCCTCGAGGCGATGGTCTCGACCGATCCGGCGGCGATCCTGCCGCTGGTGCGCTCGCTCACCCTCGAGCTCCTCACCACCGTGGTGGCGATCCTCGCGGTGATCGCCGGCGCCGACTACCTCTTCCAGTATCGCCAGTGGTACGAGCGGCAGAAGATGTCGCTGCGCGAGGTGAAGGACGAGTACAAGGAGACCGAGGGCGATCCCAAGATCAAGGCGCGCATCCGCCAGCTGCGGGTCGGCCGCGCCCGCAAGCGGATGATGGCCGCGGTGCCGCAGGCCACCGTGGTGATCACCAACCCGACCCACTTCGCGATCGCCCTGAAATACGAGCGCGGCATGAACGCGCCGATCTGCCTGGCCAAGGGCGCCGACCGCATCGCCTTCAAGATTCGCGAGATCGCCACCGAGAAGGGCGTTCCGGTGGTGGAGAACCCGCCGCTCGCCCGCACCCTGTTCGCCACCGTCGAGATCGACCAGGAGATCCCGCCCGAGCACTACAAGGCGGTCGCCGAGGTGGTGAGCTACGTGATGCGCCTCAAGAAAGCCTGGCAATGAGCGATATCCTCCGCCTTCCGGCGGCCGATCGGCTCGCGGCCTCGCCCGCGGCGTCCGCCGCCGCCCGCCCGGCCACC
>NZ_AKZI01000195.1 GCF_000293785.1 Rhodovulum sp. PH10
ACCCTCTCCCGTGGGGAGAGGGTCGGCGAGCGCAGCTCGCCGGGGTGAGGGGCGTATTCACCAATGGTTCGCTCGAAATCCCCCTTGGCCGGACCGCTTTGCGGTCCGACCTCTCCCCGCCGGGGAGAGGTGAAGGCGGTGCCGTGACCGATGTTCCGAACTGATCATTCAGAAACGGCATGAAAGGATCGGGCGCCGTCGCCGCCCGTTCCGATCAGGCGCCGGCGAGCCGGGCGACCTCGGAGATCACCGCATCGCCCATCTCGCGGGTGCCGACCACCTTGCAGCCTTCGGCCTTGATGTCGGCGGTGCGGATGCCGGCATTGAGCGTGTTGGCGATCGCCTGCTCGACGAAGTCGGCCTCTTTCGCCAGCCCGAACGAGTAGCGCAGCGCCATCGCGAACGACGCGAACATCGCGATCGGGTTCGCGACGCCCTTGCCGGTGATGTCGGGCGCCGAGCCGTGCACCGGCTCGTACATCGCCTTGCGGGTGCCGGTCGCGGGGTCGACGTCGCCGAGCGAGGCCGACGGCAACATGCCGAGCGAGCCGGTCAGCATGGCGGCGATATCCGAAAGGAGGTCGCCGAACAGATTGTCGGTGACGATCACGTCGAACTGCTTCGGCCAGCGCACCATCTGCATGCCGCCGGCGTCCGCCAGCACGTGCTCGAGCGTCACGTCCGGGAACTCGCGTGCGTGAAGGGCGGTCATCACCTCGTTCCACAGAACGCCCGACTTCATCACGTTGCGCTTCTCGAACGAGGCGACCTTGTTGTTGCGCTTGCGCGCGAGCTCGAAGGCGACGCGGCCGATCCGCTCGATCTCGAAGGTGTCGTAGACCTGCGTGTCGATCGCCCGCTTCTGGCCGTCACCGAGGTCCTGGATCACCTTCGGCTCGCCGAAATAGACGCCGCCGGTCAGCTCGCGCACGATCATGATGTCGAGGCCGTCGACCACCTCGCGCTTGAGCGAGGAGGCGTCGGCGAGCGCCGGGTAGCAGATCGCCGGGCGCAGATTGGCGTACAGCTTGAGGTCCTTGCGCAGTCGCAAGAGGCCCGCCTCGGGACGCGCCTCGTAGGGCACGCTCGCCCATTTCGGGCCGCCGACCGCGCCGAAGATCACCGCGTCGCAGGCGAGCGCCTTCGCCATGGTGGCGTCGGTGATCGCCACCTTGTCGGCGTCGTAGCTCGCGCCGCCGACCAAACCCTCCTCGGTCTCGAAGGTGCCGAGGCCGTGCGCGTTCATCCAGGCGATCAGCCGCTTCACCTCGGCCATCACCTCCGGGCCGATGCCGTCGCCGGGAAGGAGAAGGAGCTTGTGGGTCGCCATGTCGGGATCTCGTGTCGAAGGGGTGGGTGTGAATGTGCGGGCGCTCGCGGGAGCGCGGCGCGCAACGAAAGGTGGGCGAGTGCTAGTGCGCGGCGGCGCGCTTGGCAAGGCGGCTGCCAAAACCCCTTTTCCACAGGGCTTTGGTCGGCGGCACGTCATCTATTCGTCACGGAAATCGGTCGTCGGCGGGAAAGTCGTCCCGGCGGTCGCCCGAAAGAAAGGGGCGGCCGGGGAGACGTCGATCGTCCGAATGGCGTGCGGGCCCGGGATTTCCGGATCCGATCGGGACGCCGTTCGGGCGACGCACGAGGGCAAGCGGGCCGATCGCTGCGAGCGATCGGTCGTGGCCTCGCGCGGCGCGGGTCTGGTTTTCCGCCGGCGCGCTCGCGCGCCGAGCTTTTGTAGATCCGGCGCTCGCACGCCGGCTTTGCAGAGATCCGGCGCGCACACGCGCCGATCAGCTTACGACGATCCGGCACGCTCGCGCGCCGATCCGGTCGCAAAAATCCGGCGCTCGCGCGCCGAACACGTCTGGTGCATCCGGCCCATTCGTGCGCCGGAAAATCACAGGAAACGGTGCGGGTCAGCCCCGCGCCAAACGCTTGTCGCGGCGCCGGTCGACCGGCTGATAGGCGATGCGGGCGTGATAGCTGCAATAGGGCAGCCCGTCGGAGGTGCGGCCGCCGCAGAAGAAGAAGTCGTTGGCGCCGGGATCGCCGACCGGCCAGCGGCACTTGCCTTCGCCGAGCTCCAGGAGCGAGCAGCGCTCGCCCATCGCGACCACGTTGCCGACCGCATCGGCCTCCGGCTCGTAGTCGACCTCGTAGACGGGAGCGCGCGCCAGCGCCGTGTTGCCGCGCACGGCCGGACGCGCCACCCTCAGCATCGGCGCGGCGGCCGGGCGTGCCTTGCGCTGGCGCGGCACCGCCGCCGCCGGCGTTTTCGCACGACCCGACAGTCCGAGCCGATGTACCTTACCGATCACGGCATTGCGGGTAATTCCTCCGAGCTCGACGGCGATCTGACTCGCGGATAGACCGTCGTTCCAAAGCTTCTTGAGAAGTTCCACGCGCTCGTCGGTCCACATGTGTTCCTCTTCGCCTCGCGGCTTCGTCGCCTCGGGCGGTCGGAATAGCGCTCACAGAATCCACCAACGCCGCCGGGTGGTGCCTCTCCACCAGCGGGGTACGCAGAACGACAGTGTGATACCTAGAGAACAGTCCGCCGCACGAGATGTCGTATAAGTGCAGATAAAAGGCTACTATATCGCGCGAGTCCCGCGCAAGAGTCCCCAGTATTGCATCCACAATTCATGGCGGTTTCGAGTCGGCCCGTGGCGCTTTCGTCACGACCGTAGCATGGTTGACACAGCAGGCATCGGACCTAGAATACTCGGCTCGTGCCGCCCCGAGAGGCGGCACGTTCATTTTCATGCCGTGAAACGAGCATCCGGCCGATGTCCTCCCATCTTCTCCCGACCTATGCGCGCGCCGACCTCTCCTTCGAGCGGGGCGAGGGCGCATGGCTCGTGGCCGCCAATGGCGACCGCTATCTCGACTGCCATTGTGGCGTCGCCGTGAACGCGCTCGGTCATGCGCATCCGGCGCTGGTCGCCGCGCTGCGCGAGCAGGGCGAAAAAGTCTGGCACGTCTCCAACCTGTTCCGCGTCCCCGACGCGGAGCGGCTCGCCGCGCGCCTGTGCGAGGCGACGTTCGCCGACTTCGTGTTCTTCTGCAATTCCGGGGCGGAGGCGATGGAGGGCGCGATCAAGGTCGCGCGCAAGTACCACGCCGCCTCCGGCCATCCGGAGCGTGTCCGCATCGTCACCTTCGAGGGCGCCTTCCACGGCCGCACGCTGGCGACGCTCGCGGCGGGCGGTCAGAAGAAGTATCTCGAAGGCTTCGGCCCGCCGGCCGAGGGCTTCGACCAGGTGCCGTTCGGCGACCTCGAAGCGGTGAAGCGCGCGATCGGTCCCGAGACCGCCGCCGTGCTGGTCGAGCCGGTGCAGGGCGAGGGGGGCGTGAAGGTGCCGCCGCCGTCGTTCCTGCGTGGCCTGCGCGAGCTGTGCGACGAGAAGGGGCTTTTGCTCGTGCTCGACGAGGTGCAGACCGGCATGGGCCGCACCGGCACGCTGTTCGCCCACGAGCATGCCGGCATCGTCCCCGACGTGATGGGGATCGCCAAGGCGCTCGGCGGCGGCTTTCCGGTCGGCGCGGTGCTCGCCACCGCCGAGGCCGGCAAGGGCATGACGCTCGGCACCCACGGCTCGACTTTCGGCGGCAACCCGCTCGCCATGGCGGTCGCCAATGCGGTGTTCGACGTGATCTCCGCGCCCGGCTTCCTGGAGGGCGTGCAGCGCAAGGCGCTGCTGATGAAGCAGCGGCTCGCCGCCGTGCGCGACCGCCATCCCGACGTGATCCGCGAGGTGCGTGGCGAAGGCCTGCTGCTCGGCATCGCCTGCGGCGTGCCGAACGGCAAGATGATCGAGGCCTTGCGCGCGGAAAAGCTGCTGGCGGTTCCCGCCGGCGACAACGTGGTGCGAATCTTGCCCCCGCTGATCGTCAGCGAGGCGGAGATCGCCGAGGCGGCCGAGCGCATCGATCGCGCGGCGGCGCGCCTGTCGGGCGAGGCCGCCGGCAACGGCAAGCTGGAAGGAGTTCCGGGGTGAACGGCCTCCGTCATTTTCTCGATCTCACCGACATCCCGGCCGAGGAGCTGCGCGGGATGCTCGATGCCGGCCGCGCGATGAAGGCGGCGCTGAAGGCGAACGGCCGCGATCCGGCGCGCCCGCTCGCGGGAAAAATCCTGGCGATGATCTTCGATCGGCCGTCGACCCGCACCCGCGTGTCGTTCGACGTGGCGATGCGCCAGCTCGGCGGCGAGACCATCGTGCTGTCCGGCCAGGAGATGCAGATCGGCCGCGGCGAGACCATCTCCGACACCGCCAAGGTTCTGTCGCGCTACGTCGACGCCATCATGATCCGCACGCTCGACCACGACGGCGTGCAGGAGCTGGCGCGGGTCGCCACCGTCCCGGTGATCAACGGCCTCACCAAGCTGTCGCATCCCTGCCAGGTGATGGCCGACGTGATGACCTTCGAGGAGCATCGCGGGCCGATCCGCGGCAAGCGCATCGCCTGGACCGGCGACGCCACCAACGTGTTGACCTCGTGGATGCACGCGGCCGAGCGCCTCGATTTCGAGCTGGCGATCGCGACCCCGCCGGAGCTCGCCCCGAAACCCGAGCTGATCGCCTGGGCGAAGGCGTCCGGTGCGGCGATCGAGATCGGCAGCGATCCGCACGCCGCGGTCGCCGGCGCCGAGTGCGTGCTGACCGACATGTGGGTGTCGATGGGCGACGAGGACGGCGCGCGGCGCCACAACCTGCTGAAGCCCTATCAGGTCAACGCCCGGCTGATGGCCGAGGCTGCGCCCGGCGCGGTGTTCATGCACTGCCTTCCCGCGCATCGCGGCGAGGAGGTCACCGCCGAGGTGATGGACGGTCCGCAGTCGGTGGTGTTCGACGAGGCCGAGAACCGCCTGCACGCCCAGAAGAGCGTTCTCGCCTGGTGCTTCAACGCGGCGGTGTGACACCTATCTATCGGTGATGCGGACGCCCGCTCCCGGGGAGCGGACGTCGACCTTTCGGCACGGATGGTTTTCCGCCGCGCAGGCACACGCCGCCTGAGCGGATCGCCACGACTGTATGCAAGGAACCCGATGAGCGAGAACGCCATGCCCTCGCGGGAGCCCGGACGGATTCCCGCCGACGACACCGTGGTGCCCTTCGAGGTGGCGACGCTCGACGTGCGCGGCCGCACCGTCCGGCTCGGTGCCGCGGTCGACGAGATTCTCACCCGCCACGACTATCCGACTTCCGTTTCGCGCCTGCTCGGCGAGGCGATCGTGCTCACCGTGCTGCTCGGCAGCGCGCTGAAGTTCGAGGGCCGCTTCATCCTGCAGACCAAGACCGACGGCCCGGTCGGCATGCTGGTGGTCGACTGGCGCTCGCCCGGCCTGGTGCGCGCCTATGCCCAGTTCGATCGCGCGGCGGTGGAGACGCTCGCCGAGCCGACCGACGGCGACCTGCTCGGCCACGGCCATCTCGCGATGACGATCGACCAGGGGGCGGACATGAACCGCTACCAGGGGCTCGTCGCGCTCGACGGCGGCACGCTCGAGGACGCCGCGCACGAGTATTTTCTGCGCTCCGAGCAGATCCCGACAAAAGTGCGGCTCGCGGTGGCGGAGGAGTTCTCCGCCGAGGCGGGCGGGGCGAAGCGACGCTGGCGGGCCGGCGGCCTGATGCTGCAGTTTTTGCCGAAATCGCTCGAGCGGCAGAAGGTGGCCGATCTCGATCCGGGCGACGCGCCGGACGGGACCGTGCCGCACGTGGTGCCGGAGGACGACGCCTGGGTGGAGGCGCAGGCGCTCGCCGCGACGGTGGAGGACCTCGAGCTGATCGATCCGGAGCTGTCGAGCGAACGGTTGCTCTACCGGCTGTTTCACGAGCAGGGCGTGCGGGTGTTTCGCTCCGGCGAGGTGGAGGCGAAGTGCTCCTGCTCGCGCGAGCGGGTGGAGACGATCCTCAGGAGCTTCCCGGTCGAGGAGCGCGCCACGATGGTCGAGGACGGCCGCATCCAGGTGACCTGCGAGTTCTGCAACACCCGCTATCGCTTCGAGCCCGACAGCGTGCTCGGCGACGGCGAGTAGGGGCCGAGTGGGGGCGAGGAGGCGGCGCGGCTCGCCACCGGCGAGACGCCGGGGAGAAGAAAAAGATCAGCGGCCGCCGCCGAACAGGAACGGGAAGAAGGTCGGCCGCTGCTGCGGCGCCTGCCGGTATTGCCGCTGATCCTGCCGGAACGGCTGGCCGAAGAAGCCGAAGAACGACTCCTGCTCGCGCGGCTGCTGCGGCGCCTGCTGGCGGGCGACCCGCGAGGGCGCGGCGTGCGGCGCCGCGGCCGGCTTCGCCGGCGCGGCGGCGGCGGCCGGCGGCTCGCGCGCGGGCCCGGCGCGC
>NZ_AKZI01000196.1 GCF_000293785.1 Rhodovulum sp. PH10
CGCTCGTCGCCCAGAACAAACGCCGGGAATGGAGGAGAAGCCCCTCACCCGGAGTCCTCGCATCCGCTCGGACTCCGACCTCTCCCCGCACGCGGGGAGAGGTGAAGACGCCGCCGACCGATCAGATCGACGAGGCGATCAGCACGCCTGCGCTTCCTTGCGCTCGCGCAGGAAGCGGAAGAACTCCACGCCCTCGCGCAGCCGGCGCTTCATCATCTGCGGGCTGGTGATCATCTCCGACACGATGGAGGCGATCTTCGGCGCCCGCAGATAGAAGCGGCGATAGAAATCCTCGACCGAGTTGAACATCTCGGTGTGCGAGAGATGCGGATAGCTCATCGCCGCCGCCTGCACGCCGTGCTCGGACACGAGGTCCATGTTCTCGTCGAGCAGCCAGCCGTTCTTGAGCGCCTGATCGTAGAGGAACGTGCCGGGATAGGGTGCGGCGAGCGACACCTGAATCGTGTGCGGATTGATCTCGGTGGCGAAGCGGATCGTCTCCTCGATCGTCTCCTTGGTCTCGCCCGGCAGGCCGAGGACGAAGGTACCGTGGATCTGGATGCCGAGGTCGTGGCAGTCCTTGGTGAACTTCCTCACCACGTCGATCCGCATGCCCTTCTTGATGTTGTGCAGGATCTGCTGATTGCCGGACTCGTAGCCAACCACCACCAGCCGCAAGCCGTTGTCGCGCATCACCTTCAGCGTCTCGCGCGGCACGTTGCCCTTGGCGTTGCACGACCACATGATGCCGAGCTTGCCGATCTCGCGGGCGAGCTCCTCCACCCGCGCGGTGTTGTCGGTCAAGGTGTCGTCGTCGAAGAAGAACTCCTTCACCTGCGGGAACGCCTTCACCGCCCAGCGCAGCTCGTCCATCACGTGGCCGACGCTGCGGACGCGATAGCGGTGCCCGCCGATCGTCTGCGGCCACAGGCAGAAGGTGCAGTGCGACTTGCAACCCCGGCCCGTGTAGAACGACAGATAGGGGTGGCGCAGATAGCCGGAGAAGTAGTTCTCGATCACCAGATCGCGCTGATAGACCGGGCTCACGAACGGCAGCGCGTCCATGTCCTCGAGCAGCGCACGGTGCTCGTTGTCGACGATTGAGCCGTTGCGGTCGCGCCAGGAAATGCCCTTCACCTCGGCGAGCGGGCGGCCCTCGGCGATCTCCTTCAGCGTGAAGTCGAACTCGTTGCTGGCGGCGAAGTCGACGGCGTTCGAGGCGGCGAGGCAGCCGCGCGCATCGACCATCGCCTTGGCGCCGACCAGGCCGACGATCAGCTTCGGGTTGGCCGCCTTGAAGGCTTCCGCGGTGCGGATGTCGGAGGAGAAGGAGGGCGTCGAGGTGTGCAGCACCACGAGGTCGCGCTTGCTCGCCTCCGGCAGCACGTCGTCGAGCCCGAGCTTGTGGGGCGGCGCGTCGATCAGCTTGGCGCCGTCGATCAGGGCGGCCGGCTGGGCGAGCCAGGTCGGATACCAGAACGAGCGGATCTCGCGCTTCGATTGATAGCGGGCGCCGGCGCCCCCGTCCCAGCCGTCGTAGGAGGGGCCCTGCATCAGGAGAGTTCGCATCATAGGTCCAATCGCCCTCGGGTGTCGGTTTCGGTGAAGGCGCCGTCCGCCTGCATGCGGTATCGCCGTTCCTTCCAGCTCACTCCGCGGCCGAGAAAGCTTCCCACGAACACCGCGAAGGTCAACAGATCGCGCAGCGGCACCAGCACCGCGCTCGACGTGCGCACGCCGACCAGCCGGCCGAGCCGCACCACGAGCCCTACACGGCACGCGATCGCGGCAAAGGCGAGGCCGAAGGCCGGCCGGCCGCCGCCATAGAGCGCGCCGAGAAGCGCGAGCGGCAGCGGATGGGTGACGAGCAGCCCGATGTGCCCGAGCGGGTCGAGGCTCATCACCGTGCGGGCCCAGCGCACCTCGTGGTGCCACAGGGCCTGGAGCGAATCCTCGTCGCAGCGATGCGCCACCACCGGTGGCGCCACCTCGACGAGCAAGCCTTGCGCGCGCACCGCGGCGCCGAGCGCGTAGTCGTCGGCCAGCGTGTCGGAGAAGCGCTCGAAGCCGCCGAGCGCCGCCAGCGTCTCGCGGCGCAGCGCGATCAGCGAGCCGAAGCACGGCCGCGCCCGCCCGAGCAGAAGCCCGACGATCGCGTTCGGCAGGAAGTGCGCGGTGATGCCGAGGCCGGCGAGATCGGACCACACGCCGGTCGCGCCCTCCCCGGTATAGAGGCAGGTGACCGCACCGACATTCGGCCGCGACAGCGCCGCCACCACTTGCGCGATGTCGCCGGGGCGCAAGCGGATGTCGCTGTCGGACAGCACGATCACGTCGTGGCGGATCGCCGGCGCCATGTTGATCAGGTTGGAGATCTTCAGGTTCGCCCCGTGCACCACCGGGTCGACGACCAGCTCGAGCGGCCATTCCGGGTGCTCGGCCACGAGCCGCTCGACCACCGCAATCGCCGGATCGCGGGTGGCGGCGACCCCGCACACCACCTGGAGCGGCGCCGGATAATCCTGCCGGCACACCGAGGCGAGGTTTTCGTAAAGCCCGGGATCGGCACCGCACAGGGGTTTGAGCACCGTCACCGAGGGCGGGTCCTTCGGCAGCACCGGCACCGGCCGGCCCAGCCACTGCCCGGCGGCGAGCGTCGCGACGACGAGATACGCACATCCGGCGAGCGCCAGGAGCAGCATCACCGCCATCAGCGCGTCGATCATGGCGCGGCGTGCCCCGGCGGCGCCGCGGCGACGACCCCGGCCGCCGGGGCATCGGATGCGGAACCCGGCGCGGCGGCGGTGCGGCGGCCGCGCCAGCGACGGCCCTCCATCCACTGCCAGATCGCCAGGCCCGGCACGCCGGTGGCGAGATCGGCGACGCGCTTGACCAGCGACAGCGCGATCGCCTGGTCGGGCGGGATGCCGAACACCGCGCACAGCGCGACGAGCCCCGCCTCCTGCGCGCCGAGCGCGCCGGGAATGGCGAACGCCGCCCCGCGAATCGCGTGCATCAAGCTCTCGATCACCAAAGCCTCGGCGAGGCTCACCGGGTGCCCCATGAAGTAGAACGCGACGAAAACCTCGCCGATGCCGGTCAGCCAGTCGAGATAATGCAGCGCGACGCTCGCCCCCATGCGGGAGCGGCTCGCATGCAGCGCCGAGAGATCGACGAACAGCCGCTCGGCCTTTTCCGCGAGCGTCTTTGCCCAGGCGCCCCGGAAGCGCCCGAGCAGGCCGACCACCACCGCCCGGCCGCCGCGGCGCTGCGCGAGCCAGAAGCCGACCAGCATCGGCATGGCGAGCAGAAGGCCACCGCCGGCGATCCAGGCGAGCGTCGGGTCGACCCCGAGCGCGACCAGCACGACGAGGCCGGTCAGCGCGAACAAGGCTTGCGTGACCGCGAGCACCAGCACGTCGACGATCACGCTCGCGGTCGCGAGCGGTCCCGGCACGCCGCAAAAGGTGAGAAGACGCGCGCCGATCAAATCGCCGCCGACCTGGCCGAGCGGCAGCAGCGCGTTGGCGCCCTCGCGCACGAAGCGCAGCGACAGGCAGGTGGTCAGCCGCGGGCGCTCTTTCGGCGGAAACAGCACCCACCAGCCGACCGCGGCGATGCTGGCGGTGCCGGCGCGCACCAGCACGACCAGGAGAACGCCGATGCCGATGCCGGCGATCGCCGCCCGCACCGGCTCGAGCCCGGACCACACGGTGAGCCCGATCAGCAGAGCGAGCCCGATCGTCAGCCCGAGAAGGCCGGTGGTCCTGATGATCCGCATCGCCCCGCGTCGCGCACGGCCGTCCCGGCTCTCGCGACCGCTCCCCCGAAAACGACGACACCCCGCCCGGCGGGGTGCGTCCCGTTGATATCCGTGAGCCGGAGCTGCCGGTGGGAAGAACCCGCCGGCCCGGCCGCTCTCACCAGAACTGCTGGATGGTGAAGGCCTGGGTGAAGCCGACGCCGACCGTGATCTGATCCTCCGAGCCGCGATAGGTGACGAGCGGCGAATCGGCCACGTCGTCCATCAAATGCGCGTACTCGACATAGACGTGGGTCGCGAAGGTGGGCGTCCAGAAGTAGCGCGCCTGCGCGCCGGCGCCGACCGAGCGCACCCCGCCGCCGGCGTCGTAAGTCGGCAGGCCGGAGATGAAGGAGTGCCACGGATCGATGCTGAAATAGGGATCGTTCGCCTTGGCGGTGGCGAGCTGCACGCGCGGGCCGCCCGACAAGGTGAGCTGCGGGGTGACCGGCACCACGACGTCGCCGGTGATGTCCGCGACCACGCCGCTGTGGCCGCCGATGCCCTGGCGCACCTCGGCGCGGGTGCGCAGCCAGGGGGTCCACCAATACTGCACGTAGCCGCCGAGCTCGACCGTCCAGCCGACGTCACCGAGGCCGTACAGCGCGTGCGAGTCCGATTCCTTGCGCGAGGAGACCAGCTTGCCGACCGGGCCGAGCTCGAAGCCGCCGAGGTCGATCACCGCGAAGCTGATATTGTCGTTCGGAGACCGGAACTTCTCCGGCGTCCCGGCCCGGCGGAAGCTGAAGATCGGCGCCGGCCGCACGGTGAAGTCGTCCGAGCCCAAAAACTCCGGCTCGACCATCCCCTCGACGCCGAGGGTGACGACCCAGGCCGGCGCTGCGACCGGGGCCTTGTAGGCGCCGTAATTGCCGGGGTAGGCACCGAGATCGGCCGCACCCGCCACGCCCGCCGACAGCACGGTGCCGAGCGCCAGCCCGGCCACCGAGGCGGCGATCTTCGCCGCGCCGAAACGCTTCTGTTCGCTCACTGTCCCCACTCCCCCCGGCGTGCCGTGGGCTCGCCGTCCCCTCTCGTGCCCGGTTTCGACCCCGGCGCGAGATTCTGTGAATTGTCGTCACACTACACTGCGGTCGACTGCTTCGCAAAACCGGCCGCCGATCCGCCTCCGACCCCAGGATCGGGCAAATTCTTTAACGGTTCCATCACGTTCGGCCGCTCGCGCGGGATTTTGGGGTGCTGCGGTACCGGGCTTTCGGCAACGATCGCCCGTCGCCTGTGGCGAGGCCGTCACACTCGTCGAAAAAGGCGGTTCGCAGGCACTTTCGGGGCGTCGTCGCCTTGTTCTCGTCGCCTCCCGCCGCGCACCCTTGCGCGGTCGGGCCATCGTGACGGCGTCCGCTCTGCCGGACGCACGGCGCTGCAGTGGTTCGGAGAAACGCGGTCTCGAGGAGGAAATCGATGCGGAAGACGGGTGTGATCGAGACGGGGGCGATCATGGCGGCGCTCGCGCTGGTGGTCGGCACGGCGACGGTCGCGACGGCGGAGAACTTCGATCCCGAAGGCCGCTTCGTGAACGGAATCTACGGCGCCCAGAGCAGCTACGGCACGCATTTTTCACCCGGCTATTCGCGCATCCCGCGCACCACCGTGTCGTTCGACGGCGCCTATGCGCCCGGCACCATCATCGTCAACACCGGCGAGCGGCGGCTCTATCTCGTCACCGCACCGGGCCAGGCGATCCGCTACGGCATCGGCGTCGGCCGCGACGGCTTCCGCTGGGCCGGCGTCACCGCGGTCTCCGCCAAGAAGGAGTGGCCGACCTGGACGCCGCCCGCCCAGATGCGTCGCCGCCAGCCCGGCCTGCCGGCGATGATGAAGGGCGGCATCGACAACCCGCTCGGCGCCCGCGCGCTCTATCTCGGCTCGTCGCTCTACCGCATCCACGGCTCGAACGAGCCGGAGACGATCGGCCAGGCGGTGTCGTCCGGCTGCTTCCGGATGACCAACGACGACGTGATCGACCTTTACGAGCGGGTGCGGGTCGGCGCCAAGGTGGTGGTGCTGAGATAGGCTGCGGGCTCCCCCGGCGCCGGCGCCGTGCCTCGGCGCCTGCCCACCCTCTCCTCGAAGGAGCGGCGAGAGGGTCGGGCCGCGGGGCGGTTTGGACGAAGCGGATGCGCCCCCCTCACCCGGAGCCCTCGCTAGCGCTCGGGCTCCGACCTCTCCCCGCTGGCGGGGAGAGGTGAAGAGAGGCCGGCGCGGCACCCGGGCGCCATCGCCCCAGCCCCCGAGGCATCGGCGCGGCACCGCGAAGGTGCAAAACTACCGGCGCTTCGGCGGGTCGCGCGAAAGCCCGGCGGCCGAAAGCTCGGCCTCGTAGTCGGCCTGCCAGCGGGCGAGGTCGCGGCCGCAGTCCAAAAGATAGCCCCAGCCGAAGATGCCGCTGTCGTGCATATCGTCGAACACCAGCCGGACCGCGTAATTGCCGACCGGCTGGACCTCGAGGATCGTCACGTCGCGCTTGCCGGAGATCAGCTTGCGCTCTGCCGGCGAGTGGCCCTGGACTTCCGCACTCGGGCTGCGCACGCGAAGAATCTCGGCCGGCAGCTCGTAGGATTCGCCATTGTCGAAGGCCACCGCCAGCACCGAGCGGTCCTTGCGCAACCGCAGCTCGGTCGGCCACACTTTCGGAGCGGTGGCGGGGTTCGCGGGTGCGGATTGCTCGGTCATCGGCGGCCTCCGGGGAACCGGGACATGCCCTGCGGCATGCCGTACGGGCGCCCGGGCACGGCAAAAACCGATCTCCTCGGGAGCAAAGTCAAGCATTATATCGTTCAGGGTTCGAAGCCTGCACGGGCGGCGGCGCCGGCACAGCGCCCTGTCCCAACCGAAAAAACGTCCGAGGAGACCCCCATGGACTTCGAGAGCCCGGCGTTCGAGCCTCGCCCTCCCGAGGCGGAAGCGGAGTCCTTCTTGCAGCCGGTGTGCTCGCACCGGCCGACGGCACGAGTGGCCGCGCCACGAGTGGCCGCGCCGCTGGTCGATCCGTTCGGACGTGCCATCAGCTATCTGCGGATCTCGGTCACCGACCGCTGCGATTTCCGCTGCGTCTACTGCATGTCGGAGCACATGACGTTCCTGCCGAAGGCCGACATCCTCAGCCTCGAAGAGCTCGACCGCGTGTGCTCGGCCTTCGTCGCGCGCGGCGTGCGCAAGCTGCGCGTCACCGGCGGCGAGCCGATGGTGCGACGCGGCATCATGGGGCTTTTCCGCTCGCTCTCGCGGCATCTCGCGACCGGCACCTTGGACGAGCTGACCCTCACCACCAACGGCTCGCAGCTCGCCAGACACGCCGCCGCGCTCGCCGATTGCGGGGTGCGCCGCATCAACGTCTCGCTCGACACGCTCGACCCCGACCGCTTCCGCACCATCACCCGGTGGGGTGAGCTCACCCGCGTGAAGGAGGGCATCGCGGCGGCGCAGCGCGCGGGGATCGTGGTGAAGATCAACACCGTCGCGCTGAAGGGCGTGAACGAGGACGAGATTGTCCGCCTGGTGCGCTGGGCACACGGCGAGGGCATGGATCTGACGCTGATCGAGGTGATGCCGCTCGGCGAGATCGACGGCATGCGGCTCGACCAGTATCTACCACTCTCGACCGTCCGCGCCCGGCTCGAGGATCGCTTCACACTGCAGGAGATCGACTACCGCACCGGCGGCCCGGCCCGCTACGTGCGGGTGGCGGAGACCGGCGGACGGCTCGGCTTCATCACGCCGCTCACCCACAATTTCTGTGAATCGTGCAACCGGGTGCGGCTCACCTGCACCGGCACGCTGTTCATGTGCCTCGGCCAGGAGGACGCCGCCGATCTGCGCGCGGCGGTGCGCGCCTCGGAAGCCGACGACGTGCTGCACGACACCATCGAGGCGGCGATCGCCCGGAAGCCGAAGGGCCACGACTTCGTCATCGACCGCAGGAACCGCCCCGCTCTGTCGCGGCACATGAGCGTGACGGGGGGATGAGCGCTGCGGGCGGCGGGCCGCCCGGCGAATAGCGAATAGCGAATAGAAAGACCGGCGCCATCCACTCGCCACTCGCCACTCGCCATTCCCTACTCGCCACTCCCCCTTCATCCAAACTATCGATTGACGCCCCTGCCGCCCGGCGGGTTATCCTGCCCTCGCGCCAGAGCACCGACACGAGGCCCGGCACAACCGGACCCGAGGCCCGTGGCGCACGAGGAAACGCGCCGGCGCCCGCCCGGGAACCGGACAGCCGCGAGGGCGAGGACGGGTGAACGCGCTGATCGCAGTGAGCCGCGCCATCGACGCGGTGAACGCCCGGCTCGGCAAGAGCCTGAGCTGGCTGATCGTGGTGGCGGTGCTGATATCCGCCGTCAACGCCCTCGTGAGAAAGTTCTTCGGCGTCTCCGCCAATGCCTGGCTCGAGCTGCAATGGGTGCTGTTCGGCGCGGTGTTTCTTCTGTGCTCGCCGTGGACGCTGCTCGCCAACGAGCACATCCGCATCGACATCGTGAACGCCCATTTCCCCCGCTGGCTGCGCAACACCATCGAGCTGGTCGGCCACACGCTGTTTCTGATCCCGCTGTGCGTGCTGATGCTGGTGACGAGCTGGCCGTTCTTCCTCGCCTCGGCGCCGAGCCGCGCGGACTTCGCCGGCGCCTTCTCGGCGTTTCCGGCGGTATTCGAGGCACCGGTCTCCGCCTGGCTCCCCAACCTCGCCGACTGGTGGCGGCTCTTTCTCGGGCTCGGCGAGCAGTCGTTCAATGCCGGCGGGCTGCCGCAGTGGCCCGCGAAATTCCTGGTGTTCGCCGGCTTCGCGGTGCTGCTGGTGCAGGCGATCTCCGAGCTGATCAAGCGCATCGCCGTCGTGCTCGGAAGACTCCCCGATCCGCACGACGGCAAGGCCGGCCACGCCGCCTCGTCGTTCGCCGCCGACGCGGAAGAGTTCATGGCCGGCCGGCCGACGCCCGAGGAGGTCTCTCGCCGCGCCCGGAGCCGCGCATCATGATCGAGTTCTTCATCGCCAACATGGCGCCGATCATGTTCGCGTCGCTGGTGGTCTTTCTTCTGCTCGGCTATCCGGTCGCTTTCGCGCTCGCCGCCAACGGCCTGATGTTCGGCCTGATCGGTATCGAGCTCGGCCTGTTTCGCCCGGACTTCCTGCTGGCGATGCCCGAGCGCGTCTTCGGCGTGATGAACAACGAGACGCTACTGGCGATCCCGTTCTTCACCTTCATGGGGCTGATTCTCGAACGCTCCGGCATGGCCGAGGACTTGCTCGACACCATCGGCCAGCTGTTCGGCACGGTACGCGGCGGCCTCGCGCTCGCGGTGATCTTCGTCGGCGCGCTGCTCGCCGCCACCACCGGCGTGGTGGCCGCTTCCGTCATCTCGATGGGGCTGATCTCGCTGCCGATCATGCTGCGCTACGGCTACGACCGAAGGGTCGCCACCGGCGTGATCGCCGCCTCCGGCACGCTGGCGCAAATCATCCCGCCGTCGCTGGTGCTGATCATCATGGCCGACCAGCTCGGCCGCTCGGTCGGCGACATGTACGAGGCGGCCTTCCTGCCCGGCCTGATGCTCACCGCACTCTATGCCGGCTACGTCTTCCTGGTGGCGATCGCCAAGCCGGACGCCGCGCCCGGCCTGCCGCCCGAGGCGGTCGGATTTCGCGAGCCGAGCGGCCGGCGCGGCATGACATCGCTCGCGATCCTCGCGGTGGCGAGCGGCGTCTTCGCCTGGGCCGTGATGCGCGGCTCGGACGCCCACGGCGCGGATTACGTGGTGCTGTCGCTGTTCTTCGCGATCCTGTTCGCGTTCGCGGTGGCGGTGGTGAACCGGGTGATCGACGCGCTGTTCGGCGTCCGGTTCCTCTCCGTCATCGCCCAGCAAGTCACCTTCGTGATGGTGCCGCCGCTGTTTCTCATCTTCCTCGTGCTCGGCACCATCTTCATCGGCCTCGCCACGCCGACCGAGGGCGGCGCGATGGGCGCGGTCGGCGCGCTGGCGCTGGCGCTGGTCAAGCGGCGGCTGTCGCTCGACCTCGTCCGCCAGGCGGCGCAGTCGACCGCCAAGCTGTCGGCCTTCGTGGTGTTCATCCTGATCGGCGCGCGGGTGTTTTCCCTCACCTTCTACGGCGTCGACGGCCACCGCTGGGTCGAGCATCTGCTCACCTCGCTGCCCGGCGGCGAGGTCGGCTTCCTGATCGTCGTCAACATCCTGGTCTTCGTGCTGGCGTTCTTCCTCGACTTCTTCGAGCTGTCCTTCATCATCATTCCGCTGCTCGCGCCGGTGGCCGACAAGCTCGGCATCGACCTGATCTGGTTCGGCGTAATTCTGGCGGTGAACATGCAGACCTCGTTCATGCACCCGCCGTTCGGCTTCGCGCTGTTCTATCTGCGCTCGGTGTCGCCGAAGGAGCCGTATCCGGACCGCCTGACGGGCAAGATCATGCAGCCGGTGACCACGGCGCAGATTTATTGGGGCGCGGTGCCGTTCGTGATCATCCAGATCATCGGCGTGGCGCTGGTGATCCTCTTCCCGCAGATGGTGATGCACTACAAGGACGCGCCGAAAATCGCACCCGCCGACGTCGAGTTCCGCATCCAGATGCCCGACATGCCGCCGCCTGCCCTCGATCTGCGGTGAGGCGGGAGGGCGCATCCATCACGTCTCGAGCGAATCCGGACCTCACCTCTCCCCGCCTGCGGGGCTACGGCATTCACGGATTTGATTTGGCTCGGCTCGGATCCGT
>NZ_AKZI01000197.1 GCF_000293785.1 Rhodovulum sp. PH10
TCCCGACCAATGTGCGCTCCTCGGGCATCTCGCTCGGCTACAACGGCACGTCGCTGATCGCCGGCTTCCTGCCGTTCATCGCCACCGCCGTGTACGGGGCGGTCGGCTGGATCGGCCCGGCACTGATCTTCATGTCGCTCGGCGTCGTCTCGACAGCGTGCGGCCTGATGACCCGCGAGACCGCCCCCGCCCGCGTTCGTGGCGTCAGCGAGCAGATGCGGACCAACTACGCCGACACGACGGCAACGAGCCACGCGACCTGAGACGAGACGAGATCGTGGCCGGCGCCAGCACCGCCGGTCCCGAGAGGCGCGCGATCGCGAGATCGCCCGCCACCGCCGTCGAAGAACTCGAAATCGAGAGATGGTGGACGTTTCTCGGGAACGGTTACGATCGACGGTGACAGGAAGCCGGGGCCTCCCCGGCTTCCTCGTTTCCGAGCCTCGGCCTTCGTGCACGACCCGACGAGCCGTCCGAAGAGACGCGTCGGGAGCACACTGCCAAGCAACGAGTGGGAGAGGTGGTCGAGTCGGCAGACGCGTGTCGGGACGTCTCGAACGTGGCGCCCCCGCAAAAATCGGACCGAGAGCGGTCGTTCCGGTGGTCCAGACGTCTGGAGGTTCGGATCAAAGCGGTTGCATGTCGCTGGTGAGGCAGCGATCCGGAACCGCGATGTCACCGGGCAATTCGCAGTCGGGCCGGAAGGCGAGCAGATAATCGGCCGCCTTGGACGCCGCCGAAGCCGCCCGGATGATGGCGCGGTTATCCTCCCGCATCACATCGAGCCATGAGCCGAGATAGTCGGCATGCCGCACGGTCGGCACGATGCCGAGCGACGCGCACGCGAACGCCGCCGTCATCTCGGCGACGAGCTCCTCCTGGGCGTACTTCTTCGAGCCGAAGGATCCGGACAGGTCGCGGGCCAGCCGGCGCTCGGCGCCGGACCAGTGGCCGAGCTCGTGCAGCGCGGTCCGATGCCAGTTCACCGGCTCGAAATAGGCCTGCGGCGGCGGCACTCGGATGGTGTCGGCCATCACGTCGTAGAAGGCGCGATCGCCGCCGATTCTGATGTCGGCCCCGGTCGCGCGGATCAGAGCTTCGGCCTGGGGCAGGATCAGGCCGATCTCGACCGGCGGAGCCGCTGCCGCAACCCCCTCGGGAAGGCCGTCACACTGCTCCGCGTTGAAGACCGTGAACCGCTTCAGAAACGGGATGGCCTGCGCGTCCTCGCCGGTCTCGCGCGCCCGCTCGCGCTCGCGGTCGGGAACGAAGCGATCGGCGAACAGCACCGTGGTCCCGCGCTCGCCCTTGCGGACGTGACCACCGAGCGCGAGCGCCTGCCGGAAGGTGAGCCAGCTCTGCGACGCGAACCCGAGCGCGACCACCGCGCCCCAGAGAATGAGCACGTTGATCCCGGAGTACCGCCGTCCGGTCGATGCGTTCTTCGGCAGCGCGAGCGGCGCCCGCACCGCCGAGGATCCCCACGGCTGGACCCACGGCACGCGGCCGGCCGCGAGCTCCGCGATGATCTTCGTCGTGATCTCTTCGTAGAGGTTGGTCCGGTCGTTCGTGGTTCTGCCGCGAGCCGCGGCCTTCGCCTGCATCCGAGTCATGGCGCATCCCCATGACGGGCAGGCCGAGAGCCTCTCTCTCGGCCTCCAATCCCGTCACGGCGAACCCGCCGAACTCTTCCTCTGAACGCCTCGACGGAGAGCCGTTTCGGCGACTCCCGGAGACCGTGTCGGGAGAACGGACAGGAAAGAAAAGCAGAACATACGTGTGCAAATTTTGCACACGACTCCCTACCAAGTCATTGAAATATAAAGTGTTTCATCCTAATCCATCATGGGCGCGACGGAGAATCTATGCCTTTGATTTATCGTCATGGCCTCCGCGTTCGGCCGCCCTCTCGGCGCGCACGGCGGGACCGCTGCCCGGTCCCGCACGCTCCAAGTCGGACGAAAAGGCGGCGTGTGTCAACGACACGCCCGTCCGCCACACGCTCCTTCGCCGACGCCACGCGGAGGCGAGGCGAGGCGAGCAACCAGTACCGCCGCTCGTCACACCGCCCGCTCGTCACACTGCCGAGCAGCTGCCCGACCGGACGCCGCGACGAAACGGCGCCGGCCCGGCCGCGCGACGACGGAGACGATCTCACTTCGGGGTGATGCCGGCGGCCGCCGCGGCGCCGCGGCAGAACTCGATGTCCTTGCGCAGGAACTCGGTGAAGCCCGCCGGCGTCGTCAGCTCCGGCGACACCTCCTGGATGCCGAGCTTGCCGAACTGATCGCGCACCGCGCTCGAGGCCAACGCGACGGTGAGCGACTTCTGCAGCTTCTCCACCACGCCGCTCGGCGCCCCGGCCGGCAGCAGCAGGCCGACATAGCTGCCGGCGATGAAGTCGGGCACGCCGCTCTCGATCATGGTGGGGACGTCGGGCGCCAGCGGCGACCGCTCCGCCGAGGCGACCGCGACGATGCGCACCTTGCCGTCGAGATGGAGCGGCAGCGGGATCGACACCTCGGTCATCGCCGCCGGCAGGTTGCCGCCGATCAGGTCCGGCATCAGCGCGCCGCCGCTGCGATACGGGATGTGGGTCACCTTGGCGCCGGTCTTGGCGGCGAAGCGCGCCAGCGTGAAGTGCGTCGCGCTGCCATAGCCGCTGGTGCCGACCCCGATCGGCGACGTCTTCGACAGCGCGACGAACTCCGCCACCGTCTTCGCCTCGAGCGACGGCGTCACCACCAGCGCGTGCGCCGTGATGCCGGTGATGCCGAGCGGCAGGAGGTCCTTCAGCGTGTCGTAGCCGACCTTCGCCTGAATGAAATGGTTGTTGACCAGCGGGCCATTGGGACCGACCAGCACGGTGTAGCCGTCGGGCGCCGCACGCGCGACCATCTCGGCGCCGATCGTTCCGCCCGCCCCCGGCCGGCGTCGGTATCACATCGCCTTTTCGACGCCGAACAACCGCTCCGGTTCTCGACCAGCAGCTTGCCATGAAGGGCGGGATCGGACGCGGAGGACGGGATGAAATCGACCAAATCGCCGTCGTTCGGCATCGTCTCGACGCACGGATGCGGCTCGGGCCGAAACCTCCGCGTCTTCGGTTTCACCTACGTAGTCTCACCGTTTCGGCGCGCGGGATCACGACCGACGATTGCAGGCGTGCGCGGCGAGCACCACGCGCCATCGCCTCGCGGGGCAAATCCGCGAAAACCCTCCGTTGCGGAACCCGGACTTGTTCCTCGCCCGCCGAGGCCATAAACCGACCCGACATGCACCCCGACCGGGAGGACAGATGACCGTCACGATGGTGAAGAAGGCCGAGCCGAGCGAACCGACCCTGAACGGCGCACCGGCGAGCGACGTCGCCGCCGCCGTGGGCTCCCCCAAGATACAGGTCGTGCCGCCGGTGTTCTACGTCTCGGCCGCCCTCATCATCGGCTTCGTGCTGCTCGGCGCCGTGTTCACCGACGCCACCGCCCAGATGTTCACGCTGCTGCAATCGGAGATCGTGCAGGACTTCGGCTGGTTCTACATCGTCGCGGTGGCGGGCTTTCTGATCTTCGTGCTGTTCCTGATGTTCAGCCGCTACGGCGACGTCAGGCTCGGCGCCGACGACAGCGAGCCCGAATACAGCTACGTCTCGTGGTTCGCGATGCTGTTCAGCGCCGGCATGGGCATCGGCCTGATCTTCTTCGGCGTCGCCGAGCCGATCCAGCATTACGCCTCGCCCCCGGTCGGCGAGGGCCACACCATCGGCGCGGCCCGCCAGGCGATGGTGCTCACCTTCTTCCACTGGGGTTTGCATGCCTGGGCGATCTACATCGTGGTCGGCCTCGCGCTCGCCTATTTCGCCTTTCGCCGCGGGCTGCCGCTCACCATCCGCTCGGCGCTCTACCCGCTGATCGGCAACCGCATCCACGGGCCGATCGGGCACGCGATCGACATTTTCGCGGTGTTCGGCACGATGTTCGGCATCGCCACCTCGCTCGGCCTCGGCGTCCTGCAGATCGACGCCGGCATCGCCCATCTGTTCGGCATCGAGACCGGGCTGCCGGCGCAGCTCGTGCTGATCACGGTGATCACCGGCATGGCGACCACCTCCGTCGTGCTCGGCCTCGATCGCGGCGTGAAGCGGCTCTCCGAGATCAACATCGTGCTGGCGGTGGCGCTGCTCGCCTTCGTGCTGGTCACCGGCTCGACCATCTTTCTGTTGCAGGCGTTCGTGCAGAACATCGGCGCCTATCTCGGCGCGGTGGTGCAGCGTACCTTCCGCATGTACGCCTACGAGCCCAATCCGTGGCTCGGCAACTGGACGCTGTTCTATTGGGGCTGGTGGATCGCCTGGTCGCCGTTCGTCGGCATGTTCATTGCCCGCATCTCGCGCGGCCGCACCATCCGCGAGTTCGTCACCGGCGTGCTGCTGGTGCCGGTGCTGTTCACCTTCCTGTGGATGACGGTGTTCGGCAACACCGCGATCGCGCTCGATCTGTCGGGCGCCGCGCCGCTCGCCGCGACGGTGGCGAACGACCTCCCGGTCGCGCTGTTCGAGACGCTCGAGCACCTGCCGCTCGCCACCGTCAGCTCGGCGATCGCGGTGTTGCTGATCGTCACCTTCTTCGTCACCTCGGCCGATTCCGGCGCGCTGGTGATCGACATGATCACCTCCGGCGGCGTCGATTCCCCGCCGGTGTGGCAGCGCGTGTTCTGGGCGGTGTCGGCCGGCGTCGTCGCCGCGGTGCTGCTGGTCGCCGGCGGGCTGAAGGCGCTGCAGACGGCGGCGATCGCCAGCGCGCTCCCGTTCGCCATCGTGATGGTGTTCATCTGCTACGGGCTCCTGCGCGCACTGCAGACCGAGGGCAAGGGCGTGCCGGCCGACCTCTCCACCGCCGACGACGGCCCGGACGAGGATCTCGGCGTCACTTGGCAGCAGCGACTCACCAGCATCACGCACTATCACGAGAAGCGCGAGGTCCTCACCTTCCTCGCCGACACCGCGGCGCCGGCGCTCGAGGCGGTCGCCGCGCAGATGCGGGAGAACCATCTCGAGCCACGCTTCCTGCGGCAGGACGACCGCATCGAGCTGACGGTGCCGCACGGCGAGCGCGGCGTGTTCGCCTACACCATCCGGGCGCGCGGCTACCGGGCGGCGAGCTTCGCCTGGGTCGAGACGCGGCGCAGCCACGACACCGACCGCCGCCATTATCGGGCGATCGCCGAATCCTCCGAGAGCGAGCAGTCGCACGACGTGACCGGCTTCACCCACGAGCAGATCATCAACGACCTCTTGAACCGCTACGCCCGCTTCCGCCAATCGCGCCGTCGCTCCGCCTGACGGCCGCTCCGCCCGACCGGCATCGCCGTCCGCCGGGACGGCGAGCCGTCGCGGCGCCCCGCCGCAAAGGGGCAACGCGGCGACCCGCCGCGGTGAGAGGGGCAAAATTCCCGCACTCCCTATCCGTTTTACCGGTATCATGCAGCCGAACGGCCGGCGTCGCGCGAGAACCGGCCGCGGGACTTTTTCCGTTCGGGGGGCTTTTTCATGGACCATGCCGTTTTCGTCTGCGACTGGGTGCGCACGCCGATCGGCCGCTACGGCGGCGCGCTCGCCCGCATGCGCACCGACGACCTCGCCGCCGCGCCGATCGCCGCGCTGCTGGCGCGCCACCAAACCCTCGACCGGGCGGCGGTCGACGAGGTGTTTTTCGGCTGCGCCAACCAGGCCGGCGAGGACAGCCGCAACGTCGCGCGCATGGCGCTGCTGCTCGCCGGGCTGCCGGAGAGCGTGCCGGGCGTCACCGTCAACCGGCTGTGCGGCTCGGGGCTCGAGGCGGTCGGCCAGGCGGCCCGCGCCATCGCGCTCGGCGAGGCGAGCCTGTGCATCGCCGGCGGCGTGGAGAGCATGACGCGCGCGCCGCTGGTGATGGGCAAGGCGCAGGAGCCGTTCCAGCGGGCGGCCGAGATCTTCGACAGCACGATCGGCTGGCGGTTCGTCAATCCGGCGATGCGAGCGGCCTACGGCACCGACTCGATGCCGGAGACCGGCGAGAACGTCGCGCAGGATCACGGCATCTCCCGCGCCGACCAGGACGCGTTCGCGCTGCGCTCGCAGCAGCGCGCGGCGGCAGCGCAGGCGCGCGGCTTCTTCGCCGAGGAGATCGTGCCGGTCTCGGTGCCGGCCGGAAAGGCCGGGCCGAAACCGATCGACACCGACGAACATCCGCGCGCCGACACCACGCCCGAGCAGCTCGCCAAGCTGAGGCCGATCGTGCGCCCCGACGGCACCGTCACCGCCGGCAACGCCTCGGGCGTCAACGACGGCGCAGCCGCCTTGATCCTCGCTTCGGAGGCGGCTGTTCGGAAACACGGCCTGACACCGCGGGCACGCGTGCTCGGCATGGCGTCGGCCGGCGTCGCGCCGCGGGTGATGGGGCTCGGCCCGATCCCGGCGACCCGAAAACTTCTGGCCCGGCTCGGCCGCGACGTCGAAAGCTTCGACGTGATCGAGCTCAACGAGGCCTTTGCCTCGCAGGCGCTCGCCTGCCTGCGAGGCCTCGGCCTTCGGGACGACGACCCGCGAGTGAACGCGAACGGCGGGGCGATCGCGCTCGGCCACCCGCTCGGCATGTCGGGCGCCCGCATCGTGCTCACGGCGGTGCATCAGCTCGCGGCGACCGGCGGGCGACTCGGCCTCGCCACCATGTGCGTCGGAATCGGCCAGGGCGTCGCGCTGGCGGTCGAGCGGGTGTGAGCGCAGCCCGCCCCTCGCGCCCTCGCACCCGTCGCGCCCTCGTGCAGGGAGTCGCGCATCCGGCTGTTCGGGCTAGGCCCCGGCTTCGGGACGCATGGTAAGCTGAGGCCGTGCGTCCACGCTTCTGTGACAAAATCGGCAGTCGACCGCGTTACGGCTTGGTTGCGCCTCAATTGAATGGCGAGAGGAAGACCGGCGGTCGCCGCTTCCGGCCGTGGGGCACCGTCTCGAAACCGAGGTCCCAACGGCGCTCCGCGCCCCCGTGCTGTCGGCGGCCGCCGTGAAATTCCCCCGACGATCCGCTATTCTCCCTGGAGGCGAGATCGGCGCCGGTGCTTTGGCACCGCGCGCACGGATGCGATTGCCGGACGAGATCGGAAGACGCCCATGTTGAGCAAGAAGGAGCGGGTGGCCGCCGTGTCGGTGGTCGCGAGCGGATCGCTCGCGGCCGCGAAGTTCGTCGTCGGCATCGCGATCGGCAGCCTCGCGCTGATCTCCGACGCGCTGCACAGCCTGATCGATCTCGGCGCGACGCTGGTCACCTGGTTCGCGGTGCGCATCTCCGACAAGCCGCCGGACGCCGAGCACCATTACGGCCACGGCAAGGTGGAGAGCCTCGCCGCGCTCGCCGAGACGGCGCTTCTGTTCGTGCTCGCCGGCGGCGTCGCGGTGGAGGCGGTGCAGCGGCTTCGCACCGAGGCGCCGCCGCCGGTCTTCTCGGTGATCCCCTTCGCCGTGCTCGGGGTGGAGATGGTGATCAACGGCTGGCGCGCCTGGGCGCTGCGCAAGACGGCGCGAGAAACCGGCAGCCAGGCGCTGGAGGCCGATGCGCTGCACTTCACGTCGGACATCTACAGCTCGGTCGCGGTGATCGTCGGCCTGGTGCTCGCAGCCTACGGCCATGCCTGGGGCGACGCCGCCGCCGCCCTCGCGGTCGCCGCCATCGTCGCCGGCCTGGGTATGCGGATGAGCCGCCGTACCATCCTGGCGCTGATCGACACCGCGCCGCCCGGCATCCGCGACCGCGTCGCGCGGATGATCACCGCCGTGCCGGGGGTGGTGCGGATCGAGCGGCTCCGGGTGCGCATGGTCGGTCCGCGCCACTTCGTCGACGCCGCCATCGCGGTGCCGCGCACCATGCCGCTCGACCGCGTCGCCGCGCTCGAGGGCCAGCTCCAGGCGACCGTCGAGCGCTCGCTCGGCGACGCCGACCTCACCGTCTCGACCACGCCGGTCGCGCTCGACGACGAGAGCGTGCAGGAGCGCATCATGGTGATCGCCCGCAATCGCGGGCTCGCGGTGCATCACCTCACCGTCCAGGCGATCGGCGACCGCTTGGCGGTCGCGCTCGATCTCGAGGTCGACGCCGACCTGCCGATGGGCCGCGCCCACGAGATCGCCACCGGCCTCGAGGAGGCGGTGGCGGCCGAGCTCGGCCCGACCGTCGAGGTGGAGACCCATATCGAGCCGCTGCAGGCGCCGCAGCTGCCCGGCCGCGAGGCCGAGCCCGCGCGGGTCGCCGAGCTGCACCGGGCGCTCGCGACGCTCGCGATCGACAATCCGGCGCTGCGCAACGTGCACGACGTGCGGGTTCGGGAAACGCCGGGCGGAGAGATCGTCGTGTTCCACTGCCACATCGATCCGGCGCGCAGCGTGCTCGACGTGCACGAGGCGGTCGACGAGCTGGAGCGCGGCTTGCGGAAACGATACCCGGCGATCCGGCGTGTGATCGGCCATGCCGAGCCGCGCCAGGCCGACGCCTCGGCGCCGCCGCTGGCGATGGCCGGCCGGTGAGCTTTTTCTCGCCGCCGGCGTGTGCGAGAACCGGGGCCGTCCGTGGCCGCCGGCCGGACGCTCGACAAGAAGACCACCAAGAACGAGAGGTCTGCCGATGACCGAGAAGAAGACCGACGTCGCCGCTTTGCCCTTCGAGAAGGCGCTGGAGGAGCTCGAGCAGATCGTCGCGCGGCTGGAGGATGGCCGGGTGCCGCTCGAGGAGTCGGTCGCGATCTACGAGCGCGGCGAGGCGCTCAAGCGCCGCTGCGAGGATTTGCTGCGCCGGGCCGAGGCGCGGGTGGAGAAGATCACGCTCGACGCCGCCGGCAAGCCCAAGGGCACCGAGCCACTCGACGTGGAGTGATACGGTTTCCGGCTGAACGGCTCGGGTTCTTACCCTCTCCCGTGGGGAGAGGGTCGGCGAGCGCAGCTCGACGGGCCAAGGGGCGTATGCTTCGGTGATTTGCTCGAGGTCCCCCTTGGCCGGACCGCTTCGCGGTCCGACCTCTCCCCGCCGGGGAGAGGTGGAGGCCGTGCCGTG
>NZ_AKZI01000198.1 GCF_000293785.1 Rhodovulum sp. PH10
CCTGATCGCCCGCGTTCTCGTCGGATGGCGGCTCACGAAGCACTTCTTCATGTGGGCCGCGTGGAAAATCCAGCACAACGAGCAGGCCCGTCGCGCGCATTACAAGTCGCGCGGATTCAAATATCCGCAACTGTAGTACTAAGACCGGAGGATTCCGATCGGTAGTGGGGCCGTCACTCGAAATCGAGGAATCTCTCCCGGCCGATCGGCGCGACGCCATCCTTGCGGGGCTTGGTCATGTCGCGCAGGAGCTTGTACGGATTCTCGGAACGCCCGCCGACGTCCACCTTCAGCGGCAAATAGCCGAGCTTGCCCTTGGCGGCGAGCGCAGCTCCGACTGCGGGGTCGCTCGCCTTCAGGAAGTCGGTGAGGGTCGGCGTGCTGCGCCAGCCCGGCACCTGGGTGGTCATATAGGCTTCGAACGCCTGTAGGAACGGTGTGTGATCGGCATCGGCGCACGCGGCGAGCGGGCCGGCTCCGCCGATGGGCGTGATCAGATCCGAGGGCGAGACGTTCGCCTCGACGTCGAGCGTCGCCTTTGCCACCCTCGCTTGTCCGGCGCCGAACGGCTTGGCGCGGCCGATCATGTGGCGGTACTTCTCCGGCTCGCCGCCGAAGGTGAGCGTCCACAGCACGGCGCCGAGCTCGACCGCGGTGACGTTGAACAGCCGGATGCGACTTTCGAATTGCATCGTCCGGCCCGGCTTCGCCTGCAGGAATACCAGGCGTGTCGTCACTTTGTCGTTGACCTGGGCGCCGCTGGCGCGCAGCACGTCCACCTGCCGGCGGAGGAGTTCCTTGATTTTGTCGGCGGCCGTGTCGAGTGCGCCGTCGCTCCGTGCGGCCGGGAAGCGGGGAAGATACCGCTTGCGGCCGGCGATGCGGGCCATGGCGTCGGAATAGTCCTTGGTCCTGCCACGCAGATAGAACGGCGCGAACGAGGCGCGGGCGCCCATCATCACGGTCTCGACCGGCGCGGAGAGCGCGACGTCGTCGGGGTTGGCCAGCCGGGCGAACGAGAAGCCGACGCGGCCTTTCCGGGCGAGCAGGCCGGGCGGCACCTCGCCGTCCTTCAGTCCCTTGGTCTTGGGAAACTGGTTGGGCTCGTAGACGTAACCGAACAAATTCTCCACCAGGTCCGGCTCGAGGCCGCCGTCGCCGAGCTTCGGCAGGCGAATGCCGACGATGTCGCCGACCGTGCTGGCATGCGGCACCTTGAACAGCCGTGTGAGGCCGACCGCGAAGCGGCGCGGGTCCTGGGCATGCGGGTCGCCGACGAAGAACACCGGGATCGGTTTTCCTGCCTCGAGCGTTGGCATCAGGTCGGCGAGCGAGCCGTCGGGACGGAACGTGTCCTTCACCATGGTGCCGTGCATACGCTCGAACAGACGGGCGACCGGAGGATCGAGCGGGATGCCCGGGTCGTCCGGCGGCGGCGTCATCACGTATTCGAGGCGCTTGCCCGACGGCGACCTGCCCGAGAACACCAGCACGCCACGAATCGACCCGCCGTCGGCCGGGGCGACGGCGGGCTTGCCGTTGATCTCCTCGACGAGGCGGAACGTCTTCGGCGCGAAGTCGAGCACGAACGTGTTCCGCTCCTCGCCGCGGGTCGCATAGCCGGCGGCCTCGTACTTCTCGCGCAATGATTTGCGGGTAAACGCCTTTCCGTCGGCGAAGGACCCGGCGAGGTGGCGCGACCCGACGAGCCGGTCGGCCTCGATCGCCCACCAGTCGCACGGCGCGATCGCATAGGTCGCCTCGCCGTCGTCGTCCTTTCCGATGCGGCGCAGCCACGCCGCCTCGACGTCGCCGACCCGGCCGACTGGAAATGCGCCTTCGCCATAGGCCGCATGGTCGAAGTCGCGCAGCCCGAAGGCGTGGTTCTCGTTGACCTGGGTGAGTCGGCCGAAAGCGACGATCTCGGCGGCGGCGCGGATCGCGCCGCGCAGCGTCGCACCCGGGATCACGTAGCCGGCCGCGCCATCGAGCGTCATCGGCACGACCTGATTGCCCTCGCCTTCGGTGCCGATCAGCAACGGCGTCTCGGCCTCGAAGGTCACCGCGATCTCGGCGCAGAAGCCGGCTCGCTTCACCTCGTGGAGGGGACTGGTCGCGTCCTTCTCGGCGGGCACGATGATCGACGGCACGGTGACGAACCGGTACGGCGCCGTCGCGAGATCGGAGTGGTCCTCGCGCGGGCGCCCAGGGAGAACGGAGCGTCCCCGCGGCGGTGGCCCACGCCGCGCTTCGGCGGACGCAGGCGGGGCGGGCGCCGGCGGTGCCTTCACGGCGGCGGCACGCTTGTCGTACTGCTCCTGCGTGATCAGCTTGGCCTTCAGCATCACCTCGAGGCGGCGGAGCTGCTCGTCGACCGACAGCTTGGGCGGCTCGGTCATCGTGCGGCCTCCTTCACGCTCGCAGGGTTCTTCTCGAATTCCACGTCGAACCAGCCGTAGCCGTGGTTGCCGCCGTGCCCGAGCATCAGACCCTTGCCAGGGCCACGGGTGAGCGAGCGCAGGAACGCGTCGGCGGTGTCCATGTCGAGCTCGGTCGCGCGGGCATCGAGCGTGAGGGTCACGCGGAATGTCGGGTGGACAAAAGCTTCGGTCTCGAACAAACCCTTGTCGAACGGCGCCGCCGAGAAGCGGTCGATGCGAACCGACGGCAGCGCGCGGGGCTTTGCCCGGCTGGCCTCGATGACGACAATACGCAGGAGCCCGGCCCACCCGGTCTTCGGCGGCTCGGTGCCAGTGGTCCGTCGGTCGGATGCATTTTGGCGGATCTTCTTCAGCGTGTCGGCGTCGGCGCCGAACAGCCGGTTCACCGGATGCCGCAGCGGCCAGTCGTCTTTCGACGGGTCGCCGGGGGTGTCCGGCGGCGCCCGGCCGCACAGCGCCTCGCGTGAAAAATACCATTCGGCACGGGCACGCAGCGCCCCCATCAGGCTCGATCCCGGCAGCACCGGGAGATCATCGCCGTCGCGCAACGCCCGCTGGACGTTGCGCTTGGCCTTTCCCTCGGCATCGGCGTCGCGCGGATTGCGCCGCGCCGCTTTCCCGAGCGGTGCCGCGTCTTCGACCTTGACCAGGAAGGCGTCGGCCCCGGTGAGGTGCAGGACACCGAGGGGCCGGTGCAGCCGGAAGGGCTTTGTGCGGTCGTCGGCGACCGCCGCGCGCAGCTCGTCGAGGCGATCCTCCTCCCGGATCTCGGCCGTGTCGGTGAGGGTGGTTTCACGGCACGTCCGGACTTCGACCAGCGCCAGGGCGCCCTGGCCGTCGCCACGGCCGCGGCCGATCGCGAAGCGATCTTCGTCGAGCGTCTTCAGCAGGCGCACCAGCACTTTGCCGACGGGATCGTCGGTGAAGTTCTCCACCTTCTGCAGCACTGCGAGCCGCAGCAGAAACCGCGTGCCGGGCGCCACCACCCACTGGCTGAACAGCTTCCGGTGATCCGCCGTGCCGGAGCCGTCGTCGATGGCGGTGCGGGTGGTGACGTAGGTGCGGGCCGAGGCGCAGATGTTCGCCTTGCCCTCGACCCGGCCCGCTAGCTCATCCTGTTTCAGGAATCGGGCCGCATAGGGCACCAGCACGCCCGGATTGCCGGTCGGCCTCGTGTTCGGGTCCGAATTGCGGATCGCGCCGAAGATCTCGCCGATCTCGCGATCGCGCCTTTCGACCTCGTCCTGGGTGTAAGCCGACTCGGCGAGCGCCCGCATCGCACCCTTCAGGGTGGTCGAGGGGATGATCGGCAGCCGACGCGCATCGAGCTGTACCGGGGCAATCTCGCGAGTTTCGCCGTCGGCCGTCTTGCTTCCATCCTCGGGCGTCGCGTCCGGGATGGCGCCGAGCGCGGTGCCGATGTGCAGCGGGCTCGTCGTCTCGACCACGGCCTCGACGATCAGATGTCCGTCGTACATCGACATCACGACCTCACCGTCACTCGGGCGCCGGAAAGGTCCGGCGATACCGTCACCTCGCCAAAACCGTTCTCCGGCACGAACGGGCAGGCGCGCCAATCGAGACAGATGGTTCGGTCGCCGGTGCGGCGGATCGCCCGCAAGCCGGTGCGCGCGATCCGCTCCGCGAAGGCAAGCACCTGACCTGCTGCGTCCGCGGCGAGGACGAACACGGCGCCGGGCTCCGTCAGCTCGAACGGCTGATAGCGCGGCCGGCCCTCCGGCGTCGGTCCGAACGCGCGGAAGCGCAGCGCCGCATAGCCGCCGGCGAGTTTGCGTCTCGCGAAGTGCGCCAGCAGCGCGATATCGTCGATCCCTGCCAGCGCCCGGAACGTCTCCTGATACTGCGCGGCCGGGCTCGCGCCGTCGTCCGGATCGGTCAGCACCGCCGGCGTCTCCAGCAGGAGGACGACGGCGGCCTGGCCCTGATAGACGGCAGGGTGTGGGGATTGCAGCGTCGCGGGTGTGCCGTTGACAATCTTCATGACGGCGCCGGTACGGCCGACGCCGCCGAGGCCGGCCTCGAGGGCTGCGACGACGTCGGCGAACGCCGCTGGATCTGCGTCGTTGCTGTCGATCGTGAGCCGCCAGTGCCGCGGTTTTCCTTCGTCGTCGCGGGTCGGGACCGGCGCCGTGACGAACAGCGCACCTTCCTCGGCGACGCCGTCAGAATTGATCATCACGCGGCCGCGTGGCTGCGGCGAGACGTTCGACTCCGGCCGCTGCAGGTCGGCACGGACCGCCGCGAACACCTTGCCCTTCCAGTCGAGCGGGAAGGCCGGCGTCGCGATCGCCCGCGCGATGACGGCATCGGCACGGGTTTCTTCGAGCAGGTCGACCACCTCGTTCGTGTCGGGCCCGACCGGCACCGAGACCAGGCAGTTCGGTACGGCGCGATCGGCCAGCGTGCCGTCCGCCAGCGGAAACGCATGTCCGATCCTGATTTTCGAGAACGCCTTGCCGAACGGGTCCCCCGGCGTCGCGATGCCGGAATGCGTGTGCTTCATCACCTCGGCGAGCGCGCCCTTGATGGCGCCGCCCGGCACGATGGTGGCGCTCGCGAACGAGTTTGCGGCGCTGCGGATCGCGTCCACCATGATCGCGCGGTCGAACGCGACGGTGAGATCGAGACGATCGCCTGGGGGAATAACGGTGGCCGTTGCCGTCGGCGAGGGGCTGCGCGCGACCCTGCACTGCTCGTGCACGATCTCGCCGAAGCCCGACGACTTGACCGCCCCCATCGCCGGCACCAGCCGCAGCGCCCTGCCGATCAGCGCGTCGATGTTCGCCGGAACGGCGGAATGCGGCGCGATGTCGATGGTTCCCTTGAACCTCACCACCGCGTCGAGCCCGGCGACCAGCTCGAGGGTCTGCAGGCTGCCGTCGTCGGCGGCTCCGCAGGCGTCGTCGATGGCGACCCGGGTGTACAGCGCGGCGCCGCGCCCCGGCAGCGGGATCGTGTCGCCGTCGGCCTCGGCCGTGGCATCGGCGACGAGATCGCTCACCGTCAGGGTGCTGCGGCCATCCGGCGTGTAGGCGCCCTCGTCGCCCGCCGGATCGCGGCCGGCATCGGCGGAGCTTTTACCGAACAGCACTTCGACCAAGCGATCCGGCACTGCCACCGGGCTCTTGCGGTTCATCGCGAGGAACGCGTGCCGCAGGTGGCCGCGCAGGTGATCGCCGGGGATGATCGGCTTGTCGCTCTCGTCGCGAATGGCGCTGGCGTCGATGCCGCCTGCGGCGACGTCGAGGCCCTGGAACAGGAACGGGCTGCGCAGCGCGATGGTGACGTCGAGGCGGGTCATGACGGCCTCCCGAGCGCCCGCGCCGGATCGAGCGTGCCGTCGCCGGTCGGGTCGACATAGTCCCACACGTGGGTGAGGAACCAGGCGTTCACGGCGGCCAGATCGGAACGCGGCGTGCTCGGATCGTCCGACCGCAACAGGAGCAGATCGTCCTCTCCGGTGTTGCTCTCGGCGCCGCGACAATATCGTTCGAAGATCAGGTGCGCCTGCCTGCCGGCCTCCGGGTCGCCGAGCAGACGGGGCGGCTTCTCTGGGGAAACGCCGGTCCGTGCCGCCGCGCGCAAAAGCCGGTAGAGCTGCGAGCGGGGCAGGCGGCCCTCCAATTTCAACGCCGAGATTTTTTCCACGAGCGCCGGAAAGGCGTCGCCGTCGAGTGCGAGCGCGCGGTGCGCCGCGGGAAAAGCCTGCTCGTCGCCGATCAGCCGCTTGCGCAGCGCCGCGAGGCCGCCCATCGGCGGCTCGACGCTCTCGAACGCATGGATGCCGAGCCGGTTGGTCTTGCCGCACTTGACGCTGTCGGCGAGATCCTTTGCCAGCGCGCGCGCGGTCGCGATCGGCATTTTCACGGGCGCGAACACGAGCGCGGCTTCGATGGTGAGCGGATGAAGCTTCTTGTCCTTGGTGTGCGGATCCTCGGTGTGCGGATCCTCGATCGTCGCGCCTCGGATCGCTTCGAACGTCCGCGCTGCCAGCAGCATGCCGAGCCAGGCCGGTGCCACCCAGCAGATCTCGTCGCCGCCGTAGAGCAGCGTCTCGAACCGCAGCCAGCGTTTGCCGGACCGCTCTTCCTCGTCGTCCGGTTCGCGCAAGCGGCCGGTCGCGGCGAGGCGCCACACCTGCGGGTCCGGATCGCCGGCGAGTGGCACCAGCGTGTCGTCGACGATCCGCCGCAGCATGGCCTCCTGCAGCCTCGCCGCCTCGTGCGAGAACCGCGCGAACGCGTCCGGACTGCCGCCCATTTCCGTGCGGATTTTTGTGAAGTCGTTACCGTCCGCATAGAACACCGCGAGCTTGCCGGAGACGGCCTCGCGCATCGTCGGCTTTTTCGGGTCGACATACGGCTCGGCGATCATCTGCTGAAAATGATCGACGAACCCGAATTCGTCACGCCAGTCCGCCGGCCAGCCGAGTTTGTCCTGATGGAAGCACCAGCGGGCGTAACGGCCGACCGCCTTGCGTGCCTTGACCGCGGCCGAGACGGGAACCGGTGCGCGGTCATCAGCCGACAGTCCGGTGACGTCGACCCCGTAATCCGCGGCCTGCCGCCACGGCATCTCGATCTCGTCGTCGGCCGGCCGTGTGCGGCCTACGCGGCAAATCCTGTCCGCCGGCACGACGGGCCGGCGCGCCGCCGTGTCCTCCATCTGGGTGCGCCGGGCGCGGAAATGCGCGGTCCGCAGTGCCGCCGCCTCGGCCGCCTCGCCGGTGCCGTCGATCGGCGCGAGGCCAGTGACCCAACGCATGTGAGCGAGCGGCAGGGACTTGCGCGGCGTTCCGGAGGAGGTCTTTTCCGGGACGAGGCCGCAGGTCGAAAGGTGCGTTTTCAGGCCGTCGACCGCCGCGGCGACTGCCTGCTCCGAGCCGTCGAGGCGGAACAATCCTTGTGAGGCGCCGGCGAACACCAGGTCGGCCGAGACGCCGGGCACATGGTGAAGCCGTGGCAGCAGGCGCCACGGCGCACGGGCGATCCTGTCCGGATCCTGGTCGGCGACGAACGCGTCCAGGAGCGTGAACGAGCCGCCGCGGATGGTCGAAAGGTCGTTGGTATCGGTGAGTGTCGCGTCGAAATCGACGCCCTCGAGCCACAATAAGTATTGCACGGGCTTTTGCCCCTAATCCGGGTCACGCAAGTGTAGGAATGATCCACGGTGCTTCGCAACCGTGAATTCGTCGGGCAACGGCTTTCTCCCGCGCCACGGTCGTCACCCCAGCCGGTAGCGGCCGAGGCCGGCGGTGGCGCCGCGGCCGGCGTGGCAGGTCTCGCCGAGCACCAGCAGCGGCCACACCGGTGCGAGGTCGCCACCGATTGCCAGGGTGCCGGAGAGGAGCGGGCGCGCGAAGCGGCGGTGCGCCCCGGTGCCGTCGCGCTGGCGGCCGGACCGGCTGTCCAGCCGATCGCGCAAAAGCCCACCGGCGTCGTAGTCGAGCGCGTTCCAGTGCGCGGCGAGAACCGGCCAGTCGGCATCGACCGAAACGTCCATCCAGCGCGCCATCGAATCGATGCGGCGGGCGAGGCGGCCGATCACGCTCGCCGGCCGGTCGAGCGGATCGTCGCCGGTGGCGTCGAGCGGCGTCACCAGGTCGAGCAGCACCGTCTCGCGCGGCGGCGGCGATGCGATGCCGTTTTCGCGGACGACGAGCCGCGACACTGTTGGTGCCGGCAGAAAGAGCCCCGCGGCGCGGTCGTGAAAGTCGATGCCGCGGCGGAGCGCCGTCACCAGCGCATGGCCGACCGCGCCGGCCCAGTCGATCGCGAAGCCGAACAAAGTGATCCGCACCACGAGGTCGAGGCCGCGCCGGTCGAGCGCCAGCACCCACGGCTTCGGCACGCCGTGCCTGCCGCTGCGCACCTGCTCGCGAAAGAGAACGTCGAGCGCGCAGGGCGGCTCCCACGGGCAAGCCTTTTCGGCGATCGCCTCGGCCGAGGCGCCTTCCATCAGCGCCCGCCCGAGCGCGCCGCGGATGCGGGCCATCAGCACGAGGTCGCCGGCGAGTGCGCCGTGCCCCGGCACGGTCGCCTCGATGGTCGCGGTCACCCAGCAGGCGGAAAGCGCGTCGAGCGGCACCGCGGCTGCCGGGGAGAGCAGACGGGCCGCGAGGGCGGAGAAGGCCGGACGGTCCAGGACGGCGGGCGCATCGGTCATGGCATGGTGGTACGCACCTCCGGGCACAACGGCAAGGTACGTGTTCGGAACAATATGCTGCGATGCCCTGCGCCGGATCGTTTGCGACCGCGGTGCGGACGCGGTCGCGGTTCGGCGACCAAAATTGTCGGAAATCGAGGCTCGAGCCGCCGTCGGGGTCCTTGGAAAAGCATATATCATATTGTAATATAATGATTAAGAGATGCTGGAGTGGCGATGTGATCACATTTTGTTCCAAAACCGCGCTCCGAGAGCACCGACCGGTTGGAAAAGGTCGCCGATCGTGTTTGTTGACCAAGTACATACGAGGGGGTAGGTTCAGTGATCCCTCCGCCTCGGATGCGGATTGAGACGGAACCTCGGCGAGGACGCGCTCGTAGGCGTTGTTCAGTGATCCCTCCGCCTCGGATGCGGATTGAGACGCCGACGATCGAATTGGCCGCGGCTTCCAGCGTTCAGTGATCCCTCCGCCTCGGATGCGGATTGAGACTTTTCGTCGAGAAGGATGACGTTCCAGTGGTGTTCAGTGATCCCTCCGCCTCGGATGCGGATTGAGACACCGGGTGCGCCAGTTGCGTGCGTTGACACCGGTTCAGTGATCACTCCGCCTCGGACGCGGATTGAGACATGCCGATGGGACCCTTCGAATCCGGGATGGTCGGTTCAGCACTCACTCCGTCTCGGACGCGGACGCGGACGTGGATCGACCGGGAGGGCCGTGAGGCCGCGATCGCCGCTCGGTTGAAAGCGAACGGTCGCCCGCCGTCGCTGTCCTCACACCAGCCAAAAATCGCCGTCCTCGGGGAGCGGCGCGCCGCCGGCGACGCGCGAGCGCTCGAGGCCGGCCGACGAGACGGCGTACATGCGCAACGAGTCGCCGTCCTCGATCAGTCTTTTGGCGCGCGCGAATAGGCGGTCGGCAGCGGCGCGCGTGAGGCGCGCCTCGAACACCGAGTCCTGCACCCGCACCGCATGCTCCTCCAACAGGTCGGCGACCCGCGCCCGCACCTTCGGGCGCACGATGTCGTAGGCGATCACCATCAGCATCGGCCGGTCGGCCATGGCATCCCCGCTTGTCGTTTTCCGACCTTCACGAGCACGGACCCGTCATCTGCGGGTTCGATGTTCGACCCGCGCATCCATCATCGGAAAACAGACTTGCTTCAGCAGGTCGATGGATGGCCGTGCCGAGCCCGGCCATGACGGACGGGGTGGGGGGTCGTCGTATCCCGCCCTCAGTAATCGATCACGTACGGCGCATAAGTCTCGCGGCCCTCGACATGGGCGGCGAGGCCGAGCGCCTGGTCGAGCATGATCCCCCGCCAGGTGCGGCGCCGGCCATCGCGAAGGCTTTTCACCTCGCGCGCCACCGCGCGCTCGTAGGCGCGCACCATCGCGGCAAATCCCTCGCTCTTCAGCCGCACGCCGCCGTCCGGCCGTGGCTCGAAGGCGGCATCGCCGATCGCGCGGCCGTTGATCGCCTGCACCACCGGGCTCTCGGCGAGCGGCGCGCGAAATTCTTCCATCAGGTCGAACACGCAGGCGTCCCGGTGGTCGTCGGTCGCGTGCAGGAGGCCGAAGCCCGGATGCAGCCCGGCCCGCACGGCTGCGACCGCGACGTCACGGGCGAGCAGGGCGGCCGCGACATTGAGCAAAATGTTGACCGGGTCGCGCACGATCTCGCGCACGCGTCGTGGGGGCTCTCCGGCCGGACCGAGCCGAAAGCCGTGCGCGAACAGGCGCGAGAGCGCCGGCCAGTACAGCGCGGTGGCCCGCCCTTCGTGGCCCATCAGTGCCGCGAGGGTGTCGGCTTGCGGAAGGCGGCGGAGCAGCGCGTTGATGTCGGCGAGCGCCTTCAGCACCGTCGGGTCGTGGCGATCGCGGTTCAGGCGACGGAGCAGGGCGCGCTGATTGCGCACGCGGCCTTCGACAAAACGCTTGGCGAGCGCGAGGCGCAGGGCGGGATCGCCGGCGTGGCGGGTCTGGGCGAGATGGCGGCCGGCGCGCGGCGAGAGCGCCGGGCCGAGCCAGCCCGCCGTCTCGCCGTGGCCGTCGACGAACGCGATCAGCGTCTCGGTCGCGAGCGCGTGGCGCAGCGCGTCGGGGTCCACCTCGGCCTGCGGGCCGAGATCGATGCGGTCGACGGCGGCATGCGGGATCGCGAGAATCTCGCGCCACACCGGCGGTGCACCGGGGCCGCCGCTGCCGGCCTCGACCGCGAAGGCGCGGTTGCGCAAGCTCAGCCGCCGATCGGCCGAGACCACGTGCAGCACGCGGTGGCCGGGATCGTATCCGGCGCGGCGCGCATGATCGAACGCGACGCGCTCCTCGGCGGTCTCGGCGGCGGCGCGGGCGTCGTCGGCCGCGAGCGCGCGCATCGCCTGCTGCAGCTCGGAAAAATCATCGTCGGGCGCGGCGGCGAGCACCATCGAGCGCACGAACAGATGGCCGAGAAAGCGAAAGCCCTGATCGAACGAGGTCACCCGCGTTTTTTCACGATTGAGCGACAGCCCGTGCTCGGCGAGCAGCTTTTCGGCACGCACGAGCGCGCCCTCGGCGCCGTGCCGGCTCTCGGCCAAAATCACGAAATCGTCGGCGAACCGCACGATGTGGGCGCCGCGTTTGGCGAACGCGTCGTCGAGCCGGTCGAGATAAAGGTTGGCGAGCAGCGGCGACAGCGGCGAGCCCTGCGGCAGGCCGCGGCCGCGCGCGCCGCCGTGCTCGATCCACAAGCCGATCAGCCGCATCAGCGGCCCGTCGGTCATCGACTGGGCGAGCCGCTCGAGCAGCTTGTCGTGCGGCACGCTCTCGAAGAATTTCGCGATGTCGGCGTCGACCACGTAGACATGGCCTTTTCCGCGCAGCGCGGCGACCCGCTTCACCGCGTCGCGCACGCCACGGCCGAGACGGTAGCCAAAGCTCGATTCGGCGAACTCTTCGTCGAGCCTCGGCGCCAGCGCCTGCATCACCGCGGTCTGGGCGATGCGGTCGACCACGCACGGGATGGCGAGCGGCCGGGTGCCGCCGCTCTTCTTCGGGATGTCGACCCGGCGCAGTGGGCCGGGGGCGTAGCTGCCGTCGCGCAAGCCGGCCGACAGCCGGGCGATCCGCGCCGGCGCGTTCACCAGGAAACGTGCCAGCGGGACGCCGTCGCCGCCGGCCGCGCCGCCGTTCGACAGCACCCGCGACCACGCCTCCGACAACGCCTCGATTGCGGTGGCAGCGCGGAACAGCGCCGCGTCGTCGATTTTCGGCGACCCGTCGCCGCCGGTCGGTGCGGGTCTGCCGCCGGCGGCCCGTTCTGCCGGAATCGGCCGATCGGATTGATCTGCAACCATTTTGTGTCGCTCGAACAATCGAAAGGGTGCTTGGAAATTTCAATAAGCCATTGTACCTTCTGAAGTATCGAGCAGTCAAATCGGCTGTCTGTCATGGTTTGTTCCAGTAGCCTCCGCTCGAAGGCTCGACCGCTTGGAAATCGGCCCGAAAACCATAGGTTGCGCAGCAGCCTGCAAGGGGGTATGTTCGGCATCCACTCCGCCTCGGACGCGGATTGAGACGGCTCCGGCTCAGGCTCCATTGCCATGAGCGGGTTCAGCATCCACTCCGCCTCGGACGCGGTTGTTCCGCAGCGAGGCGTCCGTTAAGCTTTGCCGGAGTTTTTTTCAGACGTCGGAGCTTTTCATGTCCGATGAGTTTTCCGCGCGCGACGGCGCGCCGGACGCGGCAGCGAGGCCGGCCGAAAAGATCCCTGCCCCCAAGCCGCCGGTCGCCAAGCTGCCGGCCACAAAAATTCCCGTGCGCGAGGCGCGGCTGCTTTTGATGTGGCCGCTGGTGCTGCATCTCGACACGCCGGCCTGCGACGCCTCGACGATGGCAAAGGCGGTGGAGACGGTGGCGAACGCCTTGAAGGCGCGCGCTCGCAAGGATGCGACGGCGTGGGTTCACGAGCCCGACCCGATCCGCCACATCCCGCCGCCGACCGACCAGACGGGCGACCCGAAATACATCCGCTGGCAGAACGACGCCTATGCCGAGGCGCTGTATTTCCACGAGTTCGTGCAGCGCTTTCTGTTTCGCCGGCAGCGCGCCGACGGCCGCGACGCGCCGTTCCATCTGTTTCGCCGCACCGATGTCGACGCGATGGAGATCACCTTCGGCAACGGGCCTGCGGAAACCACCAGGACGCTCCGGGTCGAGCGCCTGAACCTGTATCTTTTTCGCACCGGCGCCGCGATCCTGGTCACCGAGCTGGTGACGCCGCTCCCGACCGAGGGCCTCGACAAGGGCCGCAGCGGCTGGACGCTCGCCGAGTTTCAGGACTTTCACGATCACGTCCGCCGGGTTTATGCGCCGTTCTTCGACTCGGACGCGGAGAATGCGCGTAAAGCTTGTTACAAGGTCGTGAAGAAAGTGGCGTGGCACGGCCGCGGCGCCGTCCTGTGCCGAAAGCGACGGGACGGCCGGTGCGAGGCCGGCCAGTGGGAGCTTCACCACCAGGCGAACCGGCATGTCGAGCAGGTGCTCGCGGGGGATGGCGACGGGCGCCGCCTGCCGCCGGTGTTCGACCACTGGCGCTTCCTGCTCGACGACGCGCTCGTCCTCGCCGGCGACGAAGGTTTCCGCCGCGTCCCGCGCTGGCATCAGGTGGTCGACGAGCGCATGCCCAGCATGGCGACGGTGTCGCTGACGCCGGTGCGGGACGGAAAGCCCGACTGGGACGACGAGCGCACGCGCGGCTATTACGATGCCGTTCGCGACAGCGACCTGATGCGGCTGTGTTTCGCCGACGACAGGACGACCGAGAAAGAAAGGGAGGAAGGGTCGGAGCGTCCGGCGCCTGCAGGCGAGGAGGACGGGTTCTTTCCCTACGACCGCACGTTCCTGGAACGGAATTTCTGGAGCGAGTACGCCTACACGCGCTATCGCTCGAAGGGGACGCTGTTCCTGTTCTCCGGCTACGCATTCGTGGCGGTCGGAGCGGGATGGTTCTTCGACACGCTGCTCGTCGGTCACGTGCGCCGGCATTACTTCCAGATGGGGCTTCTCGCGCATTTCGAGCTGGCGAGCCTGCTCGCCTTCTCCTCGCAAATCTCGCGCGCCGTCGGACGGCTCGATGTCGGGAACGACCGGGCGACGTTCCAGACCGAGATGGCCGCGATCGAGGAGCAGTTTCTACAGTTCGTACACCGCTTCCGCTTCACCGGCGTGTCGAACCAGATCCAGGCACAGGAGATGTTCGATCAGTGGCGCGAGCGGCTGGGGCTGGACGACCTGTTCGAGGACGTTCAGACCGAGATCCACACGGCCAACGACTTTCTGTCCAGCCGCAAGCAGACCCTCACCAGCATCGCCGCGACCCGATTGTCTCAGGTGGCGACGGTCGGCGTGGTGCTCGGTCTCGCCTTCGGTGCGCTCGGCATGAACGTGATCTTCTCGGACGGCGTCGTCGGGATCGGCACGGCAACGGGTTCGTCGGCGCTGACGCATCATCTCTTCATCGCACTGACGATCGTCGGCGCGTTTCAGGTCGCCGGCTGGGCGCTCTTGCGCTACTTGCGGTCCACCGAGCCGGTCGGCGACAGGGAGGAACGGCACGATCCGGTGGAGCCGTTGGCGCTCGGCCTCGGCGCGATCGCGCTGCTCGTCGCGGCCGCCCTCTGGACGGCAAAATGATTGTGTCTCACGACCGGTATTTTCTCGGTGGCCACGACCTCGAGATGGAGGAAATCCGGACGCTCCTCGTCGAGGCCGGGCTCGCCGGTCGCCTGGTCGACAAGGCGCTCGCCTGGGGAGCGCGGGCGAGCGCCTACGAAAGCGAGATCCGCGCCGCGCTGGTGCGCGGCGAGACACCGGTGCTGATCGAGCTCGCCGACGATCTGCCGGCCGATATCGACCGCGGCGTGTTGGTCGATATCGATCATCACGGCACTCGTGCAGGTGCCGACCAGCCGACCGCGCTCGAACAAATCTTCGCTCGCCTCGGCCTGCCGGCGACGGCGTGGACCCGACGGCGAGCTTTGGTGGCTGCCAACGACGTCGGTCACGCGCCGGCATTGCGCGGTCTCGGCGCGAGCGCCGAGGAGATCCGTGCGATCCGTGACGCCGACAGGCGGGCCCAAGGCGTTACCGCCGCGGTCGAGGCCGAGTCGCGCCGTGCGCTCGCTACCGCAGAACGGGCAGGGGACCTGCTTATCGTCCGCACGACGGCGTCGACCTCGAGCGCGATCGTCGACTTCGTGCTGCCCGAGTACGGCGGGCCCGGCGCCGAAGACCTTCTGGTGGTCATGCCCGACACGGTGTCGTTCTTCGGGCGTGGCGCGGTAATCGAGCGACTGAAGAGTATCCCCGGCTGCTGGTACGGCGGGGCGCTGCCCGAACGCGGCTACTGGGGTGCCCCGATCACGGGCGAGGAAAGCGACAGGCTGGTCGCGTGCGTGCGCCGATCGTTCTCGGCGCCGACACCGTGACCCGGCAAGGCAAGGTCGGTGCATGCATCGCACGACGCGCCGAGCCACGGCAGCGCGCCCCGGCGATCGATCGGGCTCGGATGCCGCCGCTCAGCACGAGCGCGACACGAGAAAGCGGAGAACGAAGTCGGCTCACTGCCGACCGCAACTCGTTCACCGGCGCCGGATGCGGTGGCGGCGTGGCGGTCATCTCGACCGCTCTCCGGATCCGCGCTCCCGATCCAACGCCTGAAGGCAAAAAAATTCCTTCCGACTTTCGCGGCACGCCGCGCGCGCTTGACCCACCGGTCGGGAGGCGAATTCTCCACGAGATTTCGCCCCCCCCCGGTCCCCTGCAGTTCCTCGCAGTGGGGCATCCGTGCGGCTCGCAATCATGATCCGCGTTTCAGCGCCACCACCTTCGCGGTCGACCGGCCCGCCAGCCCGGCCTCGATCCGCTCCCCCACCTGGTCGCTCGAGGCCCGGATCGGATCGTCGGCGCGGTTCACGTACCGCCCGGTCATCGCCAGTGTCT
>NZ_AKZI01000199.1 GCF_000293785.1 Rhodovulum sp. PH10
CCCCCCAGAACGGCGCCGAGTAGCCGCCGAGCAGGAAGCCGACGAAGCCGCCCGCCGTCATCCCGAAGGCGACCTGCAGGAGAATCAGCCAGCGCGCCTCGAGGTCGCTCTCGTCGGCGTCGGAGAAGCTGCACATCAAGCCGACCAGGCCGCCCAGCACCGCGCCGTGCGGGTGGCCGAGCACCGTGGCGGTGACGAACGGCACGCCGATCGTGACGAGATAGAGCCACGAGCGGCGGATGCCGTCGGCATCCGGCACCGCGCGGCGGGACAGATCGCGAACGCCGGCGAGCATCTGCACCGGAGCGGCGCGGCCGCCGAGTGCGGCGGCGAGCTTTTCGAACGACGCGCGCAGCGCGTCCGCCGGCCCGGAAAGGGCCGACCATCGGGGGTTTCGACTGGTACGCATGGTTTCTTGAACGTCGGCCGTGGTCGCCGAGTTGTCGGGTCGTCTTTCCATTGATGGCCCGGTGACGGTCCCGCCGCCACCGGGGGATCCCGAGACGACGACAGCGGCCCGGAGACCGGGCCGCTGTGATCACCTCGCGATCGATGATGGCGGGAGCCTAGCGGGCGATCCGGGCAGCATTGTGAAGCCACCCGGCGGCGTGCTCGCCGTCGCCCCGCCTCTGCCCCCGCCCATCGCCTCACTCGGCCGCGCGGCGGTCGTGCCGGCCTTCCGAGAACTCCTCGATCATCTTGCGGTTGAAGGCCGGGATGTCGTTCGGATTGCGCGAGGTGACGAGGCCGTTGTCGGTGACCACCTCGCGGTCGACCCATTCGGCACCGGCATTGGCGAGGTCGGTCTTCAGCGACGGCCACGAGGTCATCGTGCGGCCCTTCACGCCGCCGGCGTCGATCAGGAGCCACGGGCCGTGGCAGATCGCAGCGATCGGCTTGCCGCTCTCGACGAAGTGCCGCACGAAGGCGACCGCCTTCGGCTCGAGCCGCAGCGCGTCCGGGTTCATCACGCCGCCCGGCAGCATCAAGGCCTCGTAGTCCTCGGGCGCGGCGCCGTCGAGGCCGCGATCGACCCGGATCGCCTGGCCCTTCTCGTGATGGTTCCAGCCCTGGATGCTGCCGCTCGCCGGCGCCACCACCTGCACCTCGGCGCCCTGCGCCTTCAGCGCCTTCACCGGCTCGGTGAGCTCCACTTGCTCGACGCCGTCGGTCGCCAGAACCGCGACCTTGCATCCCCTCAACGTGTCGGCCATTGCCGTCTCCTCGATTCGTTCGATGTCTCGGGCGCGCCCGCCGTGGGACGCGAGCCCTTCCCCTCACCAAAGGTCTTCGCCGGAAAAGGTTCGCCCGAGGAGACGCGGCGCCGCCACGGCGGTTCCGAGGTGCCGCCGGCGACCCGAGGCGGCGCAAAAGACGGTGCAAGAGACGGAAAAAAACGCCCGCCGGGTGGGGCGGGCGCTTTGCAGCGATCGAATCGAGACGATGGGAGATCGCCGGACGGGCGTCAGAGCGTCGCCCGGAACCGTTCGAGGCAGGTCTCCAAAACCTCGTCGCCGGGCTTCTTCCACCAGTTCTCGCCGGAGAAGATCTCGACCTCGTGGAACCCGTGATAGCCGGCGTCGTCGATCATCCTGGCCCACGCCTTCAGGTCGATCACGCCGTCGCCCATCATGCCGCGATCGAGCAGCATGTCGCGGGTCGGCACCAGCCAATCGCAGATGTGGTAGGCGAAGATCCTGCGCGCGCGGCCGGCGCGGGCGACCTGGCGGGCGACGTCGGGGTCCCACCACACGTGATAGACGTCGATCGCCACGCCGACATCGGGGCCGAGCGCATCGCACAGGTCGAGCGCCTGGCCGAGCGTGTTCACGCAGGCGCGGTCGCCGGCATACATCGGATGCAGCGGCTCGATCGCCAGCGGCACCTTCACCGCGCGGGCGTGCGGCAGGATGTCCGCGAGCCCTTCGGCCACCATCTCGCGCGCCGCGACGATGTCGCGGAAGCCGTCGGGGAGGCCGCCGACCACCAGCACGATGCACTCGGCGCCGATCGCCGCCGCCTCGTCGAGGGCGCGCCGGTTGTCGTCGATCGCGGCCTGCCGGCCGGCCTTGTCGGCCGCCGGGAACATGCCGCCGCGGCAATAGCCGGTGACGCGCATGCCGTTGTCCTTGATCACCTTGGCCGACTCGGCGAGCCCGAACGCCGCCACCTGGTCGCGCCACGGATCGATCGCCTTGATGCCGTGGCGGGCGCAGGCCTCCACCGCCTCGCCGAGGTTCCACTGCTGGCGGACGGTGGCGAGATTGATCGACAACCCTTCGTTGGTCATTGTTCTTCCTTGATGGTCTCGAAGTGCGGGGGAACAGAGGTCGTCAGCGCACCGTCTCGAGCAGGCCGCGCACATAACCGATCGCGCGGGCCGCGCAGGCGGGGCCGTCGGGCCGGTAGACGAACGGCTCGACGCCGATGTCGCCGCGGTAGCCGACCTCGCGCAGCGCGGCGACGATCGGCGCGAAGGCGAGATCGCCCTCGCCCGGCCCGCGCCGGTTCGGATCGTTGAAGTGCACGTGCGCGATCAGGCCGGTCGGCACCCACCGCCGGATCAGGTCGGCGAGCGGCCCGGTCTCGCTGACCGCGGCCGACGAGCAGTCGATCATCGTGCGCAGCGCCGGATTGCCGACCGCTCTCACGATCTCGGCCGCCTCGGCGACCGTGTTGATGCAGGGCGTCTGCGGCGGCGACAGCGGCTCGATGCAATAGACGATGCCCGCCGCCCGCGCGGCGTCGGCCACCGCGGCGAACGCGTCGGCGGCGCGCTTGCGGCCGTCCGCCTCCTCACCCGGCACCAATTGGCGCTGATCGGGCGAGCCGTGCACCACCACCGAGCCGCCGAGATCGCCGGCCAGCGCGCACAGGCCGCGCATCACCTCGATGGTTTTTTCCCGCACGGCCGGGTCGGCGGACGTGATCGACAGGCCGGCCGGCGCCTTCAGCACGTAGTGCAGGCCGGTGATGGCGATGCCGGCGTCGGCCGCGGTCTTGCGCAGCACCGCACGCGCCGCCGCCGGCAGCCGGTGCGGCTCGTCGGAGAGCGTCATCGGCGCGAGCTCGAGGCCGTCGTAGCCGACCGCCTCGGCGAACGCACACTGGCGGGCGAACGGCAGATCGCCGAGCACCTCGTTGCAGAGAGAGACACGCATCATACGAAATCCGGGTCGTGGGTTCGGGTCTCGATCACGGCACGGCGGCCCCCCTCTCCCCACGGGAGAGGGTGAAAAGCCGCCTCGTTCGGCCGAGACCGCATCACGCCTTGTTCCATCCCATCATGCGGGCGGCACCGCGCTGCACGGCGGGGATCGCGGCGACGATCACCACGGCGGTCGTGATCCACAGCACGGCGCTG
>NZ_AKZI01000200.1 GCF_000293785.1 Rhodovulum sp. PH10
GGGCGCGGCCTCCGCCACTGGCGATTGGGGCGCGGCCTCCGCCACCGGCGATCAGGGCGCGGCGGAAGCTCTACATTCCACAGCCACTGCCCATGCAAGCGGTCCAGATGGGCGCGCTCGCGGCGTGGTCGGGGCATCCCTGCATCTCGATCGCCGAGATGGCGATGGCGCGATCACTCACGCCTGGGCCGGCATTGTCGGGCGCGACGGCCTCAACCCCATGACCTGGTACTCGCTCGACGAGAGCGGGCAGCCGGTCGAAGCGGAGTGATGAGATGCGCGACACGCTCAGCTATCACTTCGAGGAACTGCCCGTGTTTCGCGGGCGTGACGACGATACGGTTGCCGGCATGGTCAGCGGGTGGGCGGAGATCACCTACACCGGCCCCCACGACTGGGGCGTCATCGCGATCGTGCTCGACGGGCACAACGGGAAGATCGGGTGGGAGGCCGAGAGCCGCCGCGTGCACCTCGACCAGCGGGTCGACGCCTACCTGTGGCGCACGATCTGCGAGGGCCTCGAAGACGAGGCCGACCGGATCGCCGAGAAGATCATCGACCGCATGGATGACCTCGCGGCCAGCCGCGGCGCGGATGCAGCGTGGGAGGCTCGGGTCTGATGGATCGCACCTTGCTCGCCGAAGTCCTCGCCGACCTGTCCGATCCCTGGACCTGGGCCGAACTCGTCCTGATCACGATCGGCATGACCGGCATGGTGGTCGGCGCGATCGCCCTGCACATGCTGCTCGGAGGGGCAATCGGATGACCAAAGCCCGCACCACGCCCGGCACGAGCGCGGAGATCGTCCTGTTGCGACCGGGCGGTCGCCCGCGCCGGGAAGCGCCCCGCCCGGCCGAGCCGACGCCGATCGTCGACCTCGACGCCGTCCGAAACGTCCGCTGGTTCCGCGAGGCGCTCGGTCTCGTGCCCCGGCGGTTCGATGCAGCCTCGCCGTGGTGGAACGTCTCGCCGCGCTGGGCGAGCGAACGCCGGGAGTGCGCCGTCTACACGACCACCGACCCCGAGCCGCCCGAGGCGGCGTGATCAGGAGCGCGCATGGATCAGATCGAAAACATCGAGCGCATCTCGGTCTCGTCTCGCGCCGAGTGGCTGGAGCTTCGGCGTCACGACGTGACGGCTTCCGACATCGGCGCGTTGTTCGGCTGCCATCCATACCGAAGCGCCCTCCAGGTCTATGCCGACAAGGTCGGCGAAGGCGTCGACCGCGCCGACGACGCGGCGATGCGCGCCGGCCGCATTTTGGAACCGGGCGTCGCCATCGCGGTCGCCGAGGAGCGGCCGCAATGGAAGATCGGCAAGGCGAACGAGTATGTGCGGGCTCCGGACCTGCGGTTGGCCGCCACCCCGGATTTCTATGCCACGGACGACCGTGGTCCCGGCATTCTGGAGACCAAGACGGCCGATCCGGTCGTCTTCGATCGAGATTGGAACGGCGGGCCGCCGATGGCGTGGACGCTGCAGTGTCTCGTGCAGATGATGCTCACCGGCGCGTCCTGGGGTGCTGTTGCCGTGCTCGTGAGGTCACGCGATTTTCCGATCCACATCTACGACGTGCCGCGGCACCCCGACGCCGAGAGGAAGATCATCGAAAAGGTCCGAGGCTTCTGGGCCGCCGTAGAGACCGGCACACAACCTCCGGCCGATTTCACCAGGGACGGAGCCGTGCTCTCCACCATGTTCCCGCACGAGCGGGGCGAGCCGATCGATCTGAGCGACTCGAACCGGCTGCCAAAAATCTTGGAGCGCCGCATCGAGCTCGCGACGCTCATTCGCGCCGCGGAAGCAGAAAAGGACGCGATCGACACCGAGCTGAAAAGCGCACTCGGCGATGCGCCGGAGGGCAGGCTGCCGGGTTGGCGCGTGACCTGGCGCACACAGCACCGCAAGGAGACGATCATCCCCGCGAAGGACATGAGGGTCCTTCGGGTATCCGACCTTCGATCGAGAGGAGCAGCCTGATGACCACCGACACCGCGTCACTTCCCGCGCCCACCACCGCACGCCAGATTGCGCCGGCCGGCGACGTCTTCGCAGACGCGGCCACGTTCGAGCATGCGCAGCGCGTCGCGAAGGTGTTTGCTTCGTCCAGCCTCGTGCCGCCGCATCTTCGTGGCAACGTCGCCGACTGCCTCATTGCCTATCAGATCGCGCGCCGGCTCAACGAGGAGCCACTGACCGTCTTTCAGAACATCTACGTGGTCAGCGGCCGGCCGGGTTGGAAGACCGAGTACGTGATCGCGCGGGCGAACAAGGCCGGCGTGTTCAAAAGCCGCATCACGTGGGAGACCACCGGCGCCGGCCAGACGCTCGGCGTCACGGCCAAGGCCGTTCTTTCCGACAGCGGCGAGGAGGTCCGAGTGACTGCAGACATGGCGATGGCCAAGGCCGAAGGATGGACGAAGAATCCGAAGTACGCCTCGATGCCCGAGCACATGCTTCGCTGGCGTTCGGCCGCAATGCTGGTCCGGCTCTATTGCCCCGAGGTGATGCTCGGAATGCCGGTGCTGGAGGAGATCGAGCCGGAGAGCAGAAGGGACATGCGCGACGTCACCCCGCCGCGCTCCGCCGCACAAGCGCTCGACGATTTTGCCGCGTCGCTGGACGGCAGCGCCGACGCCGCAAACGAGGCGTGCTCCGCATCCTCGGGCGAAACCGAGGCGGCAGAAGTCGACGCGCGCGCGAGCGGAGATGCCGAGCAGGGAGAGGCTGCGGCATGAGCGACGAGATCGCATGCGCATTGCGCGGGGCGCGATTGATCGTGGACGCCCTCGCCGTCGAGCGCAATCGGTTCAAGGCCGAGCGCGACGCACTCCGCGCGCGAGCGGATGATCTCGAGATGGCGCTTCGGGCGGTGCTGTACGCAGACGACGAGTCCCGTGCGGAGGCCTGCGCGGCGGCACGGACGTGGCTGTCCGAACAGCCCGAAGATGCTCGGGACGCCGAGCATGGGTGATCGCCCCTCGATCGCGGCCCAGGTCGACGCCGTGGAACTCGCCGCGGAGAACGACCGCGGCCACCTCGAGGTGCTGCGGCGGAAGACCGGGCGTGAGGCCCGCCCAACCGAAATGCTCGCGATCATCGAACAGAGAATCCCGGTTCTCGACGCCGCGGCCCGCACGCTCCGCTGGGTGCACCGGCACGAGGCCGAGCTGCGCGAGCGGTTCGGGCTCGGGCGGAACGAGGAGGCAGCCTGAGCATGCCCCGGCCTCGCGAGCGGATCCCTGCCGAAGACGCGCCTATCACGCCAGTCCGGGTCGTGACCGAGCCGCGGCGCGGGCTGTCGCGCGAGGAAGCGGCCCGCTATGTCGGCATCGGACCGACGAAATTCGACGAGATGGTCCGGGACGGTCGCATGCCGCCCCCGTTTCGGATCGACGGTCGTGTCATATGGGACCTGCGCCGGCTCGACCTCGCGATCGATGCCCTCGCTGAGCCGGCTGGACGACGCTACCTGGACGGCGCAGATTGGGCGCCGCGATGCACGACGACCTCCCGCCGAACGTAACGGCCTACCCAGATCGGCACGGCCGAATCCGCTATCGGTTCCGGCGGAAGGGCCTTCCGTCGCGTGAACTGCCGGGGCTCCCCGGCAGTTCCGAGTTCGCCGCGGCCTATGCCGAAGCATCCGCCGGCGTGCGCCGGCCGTCGTCACCGCAAGGCATGCCGACACTCCGAGATGCCTGGGTCGAGATCCAGCGCACCCACGAGTGGCGATCCCTGCGCCCGTCGTCGGCCTACCAGCAGACCGGCGTGGCCGAGCGGTTTCTGTCCTCTCCGATTGCCACCGGGGCCTCGCGGCTTTACGGGGGCACGCCGGTCGCCGAGATCACCCGGGCCGACGTCAAGCGCATCATCGGCACCTACGCGGCCACGCCCCACGCCGGACACGCCGTACTGAAATTCCTGCGCAAGGCGTGCCTCGTCGCACTCGATCTCGGCTGGATTGACCACGACCCGACCTATCGGGTCGAGTATCGGCCAGCGCTCCGTGGTCACCGGGGCTGGACTGACGCCGAATTGCAGCGCTTCGAGGACTGGTGGGAGGTCGGCACCCGTGAGCGGCTCGCCTTCGCGTTGGCGCTCTATACCGGCCAGCGCCGCGCCGACCTGGCGGCGATGCGGTGGAGCGCGTTCGACGGCACCGGCATCGCCGTCGTCCAGGAAAAAACTCGCGCCCCACTGTGGATTCCTGCCCACCCGGATCTCCGCGCGATCCTGGCGGAGACGCACCGGCACGGCCCGGCGATGATCGCGACGGAATACGGCACGCCGTACACCACCGAATCCTTCGGCAACCTCATGGCCGATGCGATCGCCGATGCCGAGCTGCCGAACGATTGCCGACTGCACGGGCTGAGAAAGACCGCCGGCCGTTGCCTCGCCGATGCCGGCTGCACGGCTCACCAGATCATGGCGATCCTCGGCCACCGGACGCTCGCGGAGGCCGAGCGCTACACCCGCGATGCCGAGCAGCGCCGCCTCGCCCAAGCGGCGATCGACCGCTGGACGCGACCGGTCCGCTTGATGCCGTCCGGCAAAGCGAGGCGGGAATGAGCGGGAAGGTTCGTCAAAGGTTCGCCATCGGAAACCATTGATCTTCCACGGATAGGTCAATCCTGCCGGGGTCGCCAGACTTTTCGCGCGTTGCACGGGCCGCGGGCGATCACGCCACGTCGAAATGCCCGCGGGCGAGCGCCGAGAGGCCGATGAAGGCGACCGTCGGGTGGACGATCACGCTGGTCGGAATCTCCTGCAGATAGGGGCGGAAGCGGCCCTTGGCCTCGAACCTCGTGCGAAACTCCGAATCGGCGAACAGCGCGGTGAAGCGCGGGACGATGCCGCCCGCCACGAAAACCCCGCCGCGGGCGCGAAACATCAGCGCGAGATCGCCGGCGACGGTGCCGAGCAGCGCGCAGAACATGGCGAGCGCGGCGCGACAGGTCGGGCAGGCCCCCTCGAGCGCGAGCTTGGTGATGTCGGGCGCCGAGCGGGTGGCGACCTCGGCGCCATCGAGCGCGGCGATCGCGGCATAGAGATTCTCGAGCCCCATGCCGGACAGCGCCCGCTCCGCCGAGACGTGGCCGAACCGCCGGCGCATCTCGGCGAGCACCGCATCCTCGCGCTCGGTGACGGTGGGCAGCGTCGCGTGGCCGCCCTCGGTCGGCACCACCGCATAGCCGTCGCCGCTCGGCACCAGCGCGCCGACGCCGAGCCCGGTGCCGGGCCCGAGCACCGCCAGCGGCGCGCCGGCGAGCGGCGTGCCGCCACCGATCCGCAGGACGTCCTTCGGGCCGAGATGCGGCAGCGAGGACGACACCGCCTCGAAGTCGTTGACGAGCAGCACCCGCTCGAGGCCGAAGGCGGCGCGCAGCTCCACCGCGTCGACCACCCACCGGCTGTTGGTGAAGGCGCTGCGCTCGCCCTCGACCGGCGCGGCGACCGCGAGCACCGCGCCGCGCACGCTCGTCCCGTGCCCCGACGCCCCGCTGCGGCTGGCGAGGAAGGCGGCGATCGCGTCCTTCACCGAGGCGTAGTCGGCCACCGCGTGGCGGTCGACCGGACCGATCAGCCCCTCCGAGAGGAGCGCGAAGCGCGCATTGGTGCCGCCGATGTCGCCGAGCAGAATTGCCGTCACGCCCGTCCTCGTTCGACCGTCACTGAGAGAGCGGCCGATGCTGGCCGCGCAGTCTCAGATACAGGTCGTAGGTCTGGCGCGCCACGCTCTGCCAGGAATAATTCTGCTCGACCCGCAGGCGGCCGGCCTCCGCCATCCGCGCGCGCAGCTCGGGATCGCGCACCAGCCGGTTGATGCCGTCGGCGAGCGCCTTGCTGAAGCGGGCCGGCGCCACCGGATCGTGCGGCGGCTCGGGCGAGAGCTGGGGATCGATCAGAAGGCCGGTCTCACCGTCGATCACCACCTCCTTGATGCCGCCGACCGCGCTGCCGACCACTGGCGTGCCGCACGCCATCGCCTCCAGGTTGATGATGCCGAACGGCTCGTAGATCGACGGGCAGCAGAACACCGTCGCGTGCGAGTAGAGGGTGATGGTGTCGGCGCGCGGCAGCATCTTCGGGATCCACACGATGCCCGGCCGGCGACGCTGCAGACTCGCCACCATGTCCTCGATCTCGCGCTGCATGGCGAGCGTGTCGGCGTCGCCCGCGCACAGCACCACCTGCAGATCGGGATCGAGATGCGGGATCGCCTGGATCAGATAATAAAGCCCCTTCTGGCGGGTGATGCGGCCGACGAACAGCACGAACGGGCGGTCGGGATCGATGCCGAGGCGCACCAGCGTCTCGGGGTTCTCGATGCGGCGGTACTCGTCGGTGTCGATGCCGTTCGGGATCACGTGGACGCGGTCCTCGTCGACGTCGAACAGCCGCAGGACGTCGTCGCGGGTGCTCTTGGAGACGGCGATGACGGCGTCGGCGTTCTCCAGCGCGTTGCGCTCGATCCAGCTGGCGAGATCGTAGCCGTGGCCGAGCTGATCACGTTTCCACGGGCGCAGCGGCTCCAGCGAGTGCACCGTGATCACCATCGGCACGTTGTAGAGGATTTTTGCGAGCAGCCCCGAGAAGTGGGTGTACCAGGTGTGGCAGTGGATGATCTCGAGATTGCCGCCGAGCTCGCTGCCGATCCCCTGCCCGACGAAGCCGAGGCAGGTGGAGAGCGCCTTCAGCGGCGAGACGTAGGACTGCGGGCAGCCGGCGAACATCGTGGTGTCGACCTTGATGCCGCGCACATGGAGCTGATCCATGTCGAGCGTCTGGTCGTGGAAGGTGCGCACCTCGACCTGGGTGAGCTTGGCGAGCTCGCGCGTGAGATACTCGACGTGAACGCCGGCGCCGCCATAGACGTAGGGCGGATACTCGTTGGTGGTGATCAGGACACGCATCGAAAACTCCTCGTCGCCCGCGGGCGACACGTGATCGAACCCGAGACGATCAGGCGACGCAGCGGAGCAGCACGGCGGGGTCGTGGTCGG
>NZ_AKZI01000201.1 GCF_000293785.1 Rhodovulum sp. PH10
GTCTTGTTTGCTCGCCGACTCGATGATGGTCGCATCGACCAGCGTCCCGGTCTTCACCGTGATCGTCTTCGCGGCGAGTTGATCCGTGATCGTCGCGAACAGCGTTCGCTCCAGGCCATGTGTCGCGAGCGCCTTGCGGAACCGGACGAAGGCGGTTCGCTCCGGTGTGGGCTCACTGGCCGAAAACCCACAGAAGCGTCGGAACGAGGCGCGATCGTCCAGGGCCTCGGCGAGCCTGACGTCGGACAAGTCGTACCAGACCGCGATCAGCAGCGCCTTGAACAGGGCGAGCGGCGGCCACGCCGGCTCTCCCTTTGCTGCGCACGAGATCTCGTCGAGGTCTCGCGCGATCGGCGCCCAGTCGAT
>NZ_AKZI01000202.1 GCF_000293785.1 Rhodovulum sp. PH10
GCCGATAGACGCTCGACCGCGCCACCCCGACCAATGCACATTGCCGCCGTACCGAAAGCGTCGCGTCGCCGCGATCGAGCGTCTCTCGCCGGTCCGCCGCGCTCATCTGCCGGACCTCCTGGCTAAAAAATCCCGCTCCACCGAGCGGCGTGGCCGGAGCAGCGCCGCCGCCCCGAAAACCGGCCAGACCGCCTCGAGAAACTCATTCTTGGTTCCGGCCTCTCGAAACTCCTATGATCTCTTGAGTTTAGAGAGACCTCATGCTCGGCACCTTCGCCCCCTGCCTCGACATCCTGCCCGCCCCGCAGCGCCGCTTGTGGGATGAGCTTGCCCAGACGCCCCCGGAATTCGTGCTGTACGGCGGCACGGCGCTGGCCTTACAGCTCGGGCACCGGAATTCCGTCGATTTCCCTTTCTTCGGCAACCGACCGCTCGATCCAAACGCGCTCACCCTCGCCATCCCGTTCCTCGCGGGGGCGACCGTTACGCAGCGCGAGCCGAACACGTTGAGCTGCACCGTTGAGCGGGGCGGTCCGGTCAAGCTCTCTTTCTTCGGCGTCCCCGCCCTCCCGCGCCTGCGCCCACCGCTGATTGCAGCCGATACCGGCTTGCGCATTGCCGCCCTGCTCGATCTCGCGGGCGCAAAAGCTCGCGTCGTGCAGATGCGGGCGGAGGCCAAGGACTATCTCGACATCGCCGCGTTGCTGGAGGATGGCCGTATCGGCCTGCCGATGGCGCTCGCCGCCGCGCGCGCCATGTACGGCACGGAGTTCAATCCGCAGATCACCCTGAAGGCCCTCACCTACTTCGATGAGGGCGACTTGCGAAAACTGCCGCAAGCGGTGAAGGACGGGCTGGCCGAGGCGGTCCGCGCCGTCGATCTCGACCGGCTTCCCGTTGTCACGGCCTCGCCCGGCCCGTCAGAAGGCGGAGCGTCATGAAGCCCATCCCACTCGACAACGATACCGAAGCCGCCGCGGCACGCATCGTCTGGTTCGAGCCGGCCGCCGAGGCGCTCGCCGATCCGGTACGTTTCATGGCCTACGCTTTCGCCCGCGCGACGCACGAGGATATGAAGCTGCTGCGTCGCTACCTCGACGAGGACGACCTGAAAGAGGCGCTCGACCGCGCTCCTCCCGGCATCATCGACCCGCGCTCATGGGCCTACTGGAATCTGCTGATGGGGCGCTATCCCGCGCCACCCCTGCCCAAACGCATGTCGACGTGACGCCACGGTCTCGCCGGACGGCCAGAGGGTCGGCCGGAGGGTCGAGGCGCAGGTGGCGGAGTTGACCGCCGCCGGATGAGCCACGGTGTTCCGTCGCACGACACGTTCTCGACCGTGTTCCGGATACTGGACCCGAAGGCGTTCGAGGCGGCGTTCCGCGACTTCATGGCGGCGTTCGGGGACTCGCTGGCGAAGCCCCTTCGGTGCGCTCGAGGTCGTCGCGATCGACGGCGAGGCTCTGCGGCGGGCCTACGAGGCCGGCAAGGCGCACGCCCCGAAGACGATGGTGTCGGCGTTCGCGGCCGAGATGCGGATGACGCTGTCGTGCTTGGCCGCCGAGGACGGCGACGAGGTCTCCGCCGCCCTCGAGCTGCTCGGCCTGGTCGACCTCGCCGGCAAGATCGTCACGGCGGATGCACTGCACTGTCACCGTGGCATGGCCGACGGCGTGGTCGCCCGCGGCGGCGATTACTGTCTCGCCCTGGAGGGGAACCAGGAGTCGCTGTGCAGTGATGCCGAGGCGTGCTTTCTCACGACGAAGAAGACCCATCCCAGCGCCGATCGGACCAAGGGCTCACTCGCCGGGAAGCTCAGACAGGCCGGCTGGAACGACGACTTCCTCCTCGAGCTCCCCGCCCAAACGCGATAGCCCTGGGCTCGCCACGGTCCAGTTTTTCGCCATCACGACTTGCGCTCGAGCAGGTGACGATAACCGTGCTCGGTCATCCACTCGGCTCGTCGCAGGTGCGTTTCCCAGGCGCGCCGGGCGCGGTCCGGCTCTTTCTCCGGGTCGATATCGAGGACGATCCGGGCGACCTCGCGCCAATCCGCACCATCCGCTTCGGCGTCGAGGAGACGGAGATACACGACGAGATGGCTTTCGTCGTAGGCGGTGAGAACATCCTCGCTCGGAGCCTGGTCAGCGATCGAGGGTACGGGCGTCGGCCGACACATCGTGTGTTTCCTCACGACAATAAAAGGAAGCATCCAAGCGAGGCGAGCGTCGAACAAAAGCGGCAGGGGCTGGCAATCTCGTGCCTGTTGTACCCCAACGTGCCAACCGAGAACACCGTGCGGACGTGCTGCGGAGCGATTTTATCGAGAACCCTCCGTAAAGAATTTCTCTCCAATGCATGGCCGCTCCCTCATGGAAATCCGAGAGGTGCTGGCGCGCGACCCGAGTGCGCGCACCGGGCGATCGCGATCACCGATTCCGATTGATTGCGACCGGGCATTCCGATTGATCGCGACCACCTGTTCCGGGGGATCGCGACCACCCAGTTCGGGGTCGCAGCCCGGATGTGGACGGGGGTGACGAGGGCCGTCGGGTAATCCGCGAATCGGCTTGTCCTGGCTCCTTTTGGCGAGGAGCGGGGCATGCCAGGACCGAGGTTACCCATGCGCAAGATAGGGGACGTGCTGCGGCTGTCGGCGGCCGGGCTGTCCAAACGCAAGATCGCGGCGAGCCTGGGGGTGAGCGCGACAGCCGCCGGGGATTGCATCCGGCGAGCACGACGGGCAGGCGTCTCCTGGCCGCTGCCGGACGAGCTGACCGACGACGCCCTGGAACGGCGGCTCTACCCGCCGCCGGTGATGGGAGCGACGGAGCAGCGGCCGCAGCCGGACTGGGCGACCATCCACCGCGAGCTGCGCCGGGCCGGGGTGACGCTCCAGGTGCTGTGGGAGGAGCATCGCGCCGTTCATCCCGACGGCTACGGCTACAGCCGGTTCTGCGAACTCTACCGGGCCTGGGAAGGGCGCCTGTCACCGACCATGCGGCAGAGCCACGTGGCCGGCGAGCGGCTGTTCGTGGACTACGCCGGGACGACGCTCGAGGTGGTCGACGCGGCGACCGGCGAGGTTCGAACGGCGCAGCTGTTCGTCGCCGTGCTCGGGGCATCGAGCCTGACCTATGCCGAGGCGACGTGGACGCAGGGGCTGTCCGACTGGATCGGGTCGCACACGCGGGCCTTCGCGTTCTTCGGCGGGGTGCCGGCCATGGTGGTGTCCGACAATCTGAAGTCGGGCATCACCAAGGCGTGCTTCTTCGAGCCGGCGGTGAACCGCAGCTACGCCGAGATGGCGGCGCACTACGACACGGCGATCGTTCCGGCGCGGCCGTACAAGCCGCGCGACAAGGCCAAGGTCGAGGTCGGCGTCCAGGTGGTGACGCGTTTCGTCGTCGCCAAGCTGCGTCATCGTCGGTTCGATACGCTGTCGTCGTTGAATGCCGCGATCTCTGATCTGATCACGACGCTCAACGAGCGTGTATCACGTCATCTCGGCGCCAGCCGTCGCGTGCTGTTCGAGCAGGTGGGGCGATCGGCGCTGAAGCGGCTGCCGGCCGAGCCCTATGTCTTCGCCGAATGGAAGAGTTGCAAGGTCGGGCTCGATTATCACGTCGAAGTCGCGAAGCACTATTACTCGGTGCCGCATCAGTTCCTCCGCGAGACCGTGTGGGTCCGCATCACGATGCGCACCGTCGAGGTGTTCCATCGCGGCAAGCGGATCGCGGCGCACCTGCGCGCATCGTCGAACCGCAGGCACACCACGGTGCGCGAGCACATGCCGTCGAGCCATCGCCGCTTCGCCGACTGGACGCCGGAGCGGATCAGACGATCGGCGGGCGAGATCGGTCGCAGCACCGGCGCGCTCGTCGAGATCATCCTGACCGAGCGGCCCCATCCCGAGCAGGGTTTTCGCGCGTGCATCGGCATTCTGCGACTCGAGAAAACCTGGGGCCGCGAGCGGCTCGAGGCCGCGTGCGAACGCGCCATCGCGATCGGCGCGCGCTCCTACGGTTCGGTCGTCTCGATCCTGAAGAACAACCTCGATCGCCACCAGCCTGCGACGCCCAGGGACGGGCCGGTGATCGCGCACGACAACATCCGGGGCCCCACCTACTTCCACTGAGGAGATCACGACCGATGCTCACACATCCGACCCTCGATCAGCTCCGAGCGCTCGAGCTCGATGGCATGGCGCGCGCCTTCGTCGAGTTCGCCGCGACGGACGAGACCCGCGATCTCGCCCACGCCGAATGGCTCGCCTTGCTGCTCGACCGCGAGACGGCCGATCGCGACACCAAACGCTTCCAGACCCGTATGCGCGCCGCGCGATTGCGCCACAGCCAAGCCGTGGTCGAGGACGTCGATTACCGGACGCCGCGCCGGCTCGACAAGGCGCTGTTCCAGCAGTTGACCACCAGCCGCTGGATCGCCGAGCACCACAATCTGCTCCTCACCGGCCCGTGCGGAATCGGCAAGTCGTGGCTGGCGTGCGCGCTCGCCCAAAAGGCCTGCCGCGACGGCCACACGGTCCATTACGCCCGCGTGCCGCGCCTGTTCGCCGATCTCGATCTCGCCCACGGCGACGGCCGCTTCCCCCGCCTGTTCCGTCTGCAGACCAAGGTCGATCTCCTCGTCCTCGACGACTGGGGACCCGACCGCCTCTCGCCCGGCCAGCGCCGCGACCTCATGGAGATCGTCGAGGATCGCCACGGCCGCGGCTCCACCCTGATCACCAGCCAGCTTCCCGTGTCCGCCTGGCACGAGATCATCGGCGAGCCCACAGTGGCCGACGCCATTCTCGACCGTCTCGTCCACAACGCCCACCGGATCGCGCTCGACGGCCCATCGATGCGCAAGCTCGCCGCCGACCAGGCGAACGGCGTCACCGCGACCGCCGCCGCCAACGGCGACGCCAAGCCCTCCAAGGAGGCCAAGAAATGAACCGCTTCCCGAGCCGACCGGCCGCCCCCGTGGGTCGACAGGGACCTCCCGCGCGCGCCGCCGCGTCGGCCGTGGGGGCACGCCGCGGCGCGCGCGGGTCCCTCCTATCGACTACGGGGACCGCCTCCGCCACCCTTGACCGAGCCGCCGTTCGCTGAGATCAGCGAGTGAACCCGACGGCCCCCTCACGCCCCGCGCCACACTGGTCGCGATCGGTCGGAACGGGTGGTCGCGATCCGTCGGTACAGGTGGTCGCGATCGTCGGAATGCGCAACCCGAGAAAGCACCAACGGACCAAACGCCTGTCCCAGGTAGAACCGACACGCCGAGCGGCGAGCGATCGACCCCATATCAGCTCGCTCGAACGCTGCGTGCACGCAGCCTCGATCGATGTCCCGACAAAAATCGCGGGCGGTACTCGGTATCGAAGTCGCCGGTCTGCTCCAAAAGCCGTCGGCGTCCCGGAACAGCGAGAAGGAAAAGGCGGGGTGAAGCCGTGGGACGAAGCGCGCCCCCCGCGTCCGCTTTCGTTCAGTTCGGCTGAGCGCCGAGTGCTTCGGCGCGCTGAACTCTTTTCTCTTCTTTCGGCCGCGATGCTGGGAGCGCCCCGCCGCTGTGGGCGGGGCGCTGCGGGCCAGCGCGTCAGTCGCTGGCGCGGCGGGACCAGATGAGCGAGAGGCCGTCCTCGCCTTCGACCTCGACGAGCGAGGCGTAGATCGGGGTCGGGAAGCTCGGATCGTCGAGCTTGACCGAGAGGTACTCGCGGCCCTCGCCCGAGGTCTTCTTCCAGGCGGCACCGAACTCGGTCCGGCCGGCGAAGATGCGGAAGTCGGGAGCCTTCTCGTTCGCCTTCTCGACCGGCGCGATCCGCGCCTTGACGTTGAGGGTGAGCGTCTTCACCGCGCCGGTGTAGTCGCCGTTCTCGGACTTCTTGAAGGTGCCGATGGTCGCCATGGTGGTCTCCTGTCTCGGTTCCGGGTCGCGCCGATCGCGGCCTCGATGGCGATCGACCGGCCGGGGGCGATCGGACCGCACCGCTCCGCGGCCGTAGCGAAGCGGAGGACGGCACGACGGCGACTTTCTTGTCCCGCGAGGAATGCCGCGCTTCAGGCCCCGCTCGCGGGGCGCGCGGCAGGGGAAGAAAGTCGACCGGCGGCCGTTGCGGGCAGACGATCGAGGCGCAGCCGCCCCTCGGCCAGATTCGCCCATTCGAGGTCCGCGTGGTGCGGCCCGGACAGAGCGCCAAGAGACCTGGCGACACATGGCCGGGCAAGATCTCCGGACGGCGCGGCGCGTGAAGACTTGCGCTCGACCATCAACGGCGGCGGATTGGTTCGAGAAGGCTAACGAAAAGGCCTCCATATCGCATCCGCATGCCGGCCTCGGTGTGCCCGGATCGACCGGATCGGGCCGCGGTCACCGTCAGGTCGACGATACGAGCTTTCGGCCATTCGCGACGTGTCGAGATCGACGGGCGGACGGTATTCGGATCATCCGATGACCCGCCGCTCGTGACAGGTGCGGCTGAGCGGCCCTGTCAGTGGCGGTCGCGGGGTCGTCGCCGACGGCGGCAAGGGAAAGAGTCCAGACGATCTGATCTCGATGCGACGGAGGTGGGTACTGCATGCTGGCGTTTCCCGTTCCTCCTCGACGTACCGTCCGGCAGGACGCCGGCTCGACACGACGTACCGTTTGGCGGTACGCATCGCCGTGATCAGGAGTTTCGCCGACAACCGCACCGCGGCGGTTTTCGCGGGCTACGCCGTTCGCGATCTGCCGCCGCAAATCCGAGTTCGAGCGCGCGCCAGCTCCACACGATCGATGCGGCGGTGCGGATCGACGATCTACGGGTCCCGCCCGGCAACCGTTTGGAGCCGCTCCACGGCGACCGGAAGGGACAATACAGCATCCGAATAAACGACCAATGGCGATTCTGCTTCGTCTGGCGCAACGGCGAAGCGTCCGACGTCGAGATCGTCGATTATCACTGAGGAGCAATCCATGGCCATCGAGCGCGACGAACTCGATCGCCGGCGAGTGGACTTCTCGGATGTGCAGTCGGGCCGCCGCTTGCCTCCGGTTCATCCGGGCGAGATCCTGCGAGACGAATTCCTGGTGCCGATGAGCATCAGCGTCTACGCGCTCGCGAACGCGATCAAGGCACCGCGTTCGCGGGTCAACGACATCGTGCTCGGCCGCCGGGCCATTTCGACCGATACGGAGTTGCGGCTCAGCCGATATTTTGGCACGTCGGCGGAATTCTGGGTCAAGCTGCAGACACGCTACGACCTGGAGATCGCCGATCGAACAATGCGGGCATCGCATCGAGCGCGAGGTCGAGCCGCTTGTGGCCCGAACAGTCGAGGAATCCGCGCCTGCTCGCAAGAGACGGCGCCGCACGGCGGCTTGATCCGGCAGTTGTTGAAAGCCTTGCAAGGTGCTGCGCTTCGCGCCGTCGGCAACGCGTCGACGGCAGCATGGCGACCGATCGTACCGATCTCCGAGAAAGCGGCGCTCATGCGCCGCCAGCCTTGCGAAAGTCGAACAGCGGGATGCCGAGCACCCGCGCCTTGTCGGCCAAATTGTCGGTGACACCCGAGCCCGGGAAAATGACGACACCGATCGGCATCGTCTCGAGGAGCTGATCGTTGCGCTTGAACGGTGCCGCCTTGGCGTGTCGCGACCAGTCGGGCTTGAAGACGATCTGCGGCACCTTGCGGGTGTCGGCCCAGCAGGCGGCGATCTTTTCGGCGCCACGCGGTGTGCCACCGTGGAGCAGCACCATGTCGGGGTGCTTGGCATGGACCCGGTCGAGCGCGTTCCAGATGCGATGGTGGTCGTTGCATTCGACGCCACCGGCGAAGGCGATCTTGACTCCCGTCGGCAGAAGGACCTCGGTCTCGGCGCGGTGGCGCGCCATCAGGAAATCGCGGCTGTCGATGATCGCGGCGGTGAGTACGCGGCGGTTGACCAGCGACCCGGTGCGGGGACGCCAGGCTTGCCCGGTGTGAACTTCGAAGAGTTCGGCGGCCGTGTCGCGCATGAACTCGAAGCTGTTGCGCCGTTCGACGAGGGTCAGTCCCTGGGCGAGCAGGCGCTCGAGCTCGACGGACCGGATTTCGGAACCGTCCTGCTCGCGCTGGCTGCGGCGCTGGCCGGCCTCGTTGGTGTCGATCTGGCGTTGGATGCGGTCGATGCCGCGGTGGAAGACGTTCACGACCGACCAGAGCAGGTCGGACAGATCGGGCCCGAGGCGAGTCTCGGTGAGCGTCGCGACGAAGGCGTCGAACACGTCGGTAAGCGCCCCTTGCAGGCGGTCGGCATCGGGAAGCGGGCGCGGATCGGGATCGTCCTCGAACGGGCGGTGACCGTAGAGCTGCAGCTCGTCGAGAAGACGGGCGGTCGGTGATGCGGCATGGATCGGTTCGGGGTCGTCGCTGGTGAGCCGGTCGATGGTCATGGCTCGGGTGCCTCGTCTGGTGGCCGCGCCCATCGCGGCCTTCACGGCGATCCCTCGCCGGAAGCGGCGCGGGCCCGCACCAGGAGGCGAAGCCGGAGGGCCGCAGCGAAGCGGAGGACGGCGGAGCAGCGGTCGCGCTCGTGCGAGGAGGACAACGGTCGAAAAGCCGCGCACAGCCGTTGCGGGCCTGCGCCGGTTCCGGCCCGATCGCCCTCTAAAGGCCGCGGCGCGGCGCTGTCCGACGAGGGATCCGCGCCACCGATGGCGGCTGAATGACGGCGGCCGAGACGCACTACCGCGAACGCCACGACAAAGGAGGGAGCAAGTAATGACCAAGAAGAAAAGCGCTACGCTGCCTGCTCATGAAGTGAGCAGCGGTAATGTGTTTGCCGATCTCGGCCTCTCCACCCCGGAAGACCGGATGTTGAAGGCCAACATCGTTGCCGAGGTACACCGCTCGATCAAGGATCGCGGCCTAACCCAGGTCAAGGCCGCGAAGCTGTTGGGCATCTCGCAGCCCGACTTGTCCCACCTGCTGCGGGGCGATTTCGAGGACTACTCGGCCGAGCGTCTGATGAAGATGCTCACTGTGTTCGAGCAGGACGTGGAGATCGTGGTGAAGCCTCACCGCCGGGCGGGCGAGGTCGGACGGATCACGTTCCGGCCGACGGCAGTCTGACGGCTGTTTTCGATCATGGCGAGCTTCGGCCCGCCTTTTTTGTGGGCGCACCCCTCCGGGGAAGGCTCTCGTGAACGGAGCCCCAAACGAATATGCGCGTTTTGGCGCAGGGGTGATTGTCTCTCCCATCAAGAAAGCACGCCAGCACCGCATTGAAGAACACATCCAGCGAGCAGCCTTATTTAGCTACCTCCTTCGTGTATTTTTCCATTTTATCAGTGTCGATCTCAACATCAAAAAGGATACACCATCCCAGGTGGGAAGATTATCCTTAAAGTATGCTACTGTATCTTCAAATCGCGCATAAGTGAACTCTATATTCATGCGTTTAATATGAACGTGAGGCGCGCAATCGGCAAGTCATTCCAGGGATCACTCTGAACGGGCAACGGCCTGCATCAGCCTGACCTTGCGGCGCGCAATCAGGCGCTCGCGCAGCACCCGGAAGAATCCCGGTGGCAGGAAGCCGTAGGCCACGGAAGACGGATCACCGGAAACGGCCGGGCGCAGGTCTGGCCCCGGCCAGATGAAATCATTGGCCTCGCTCAGCACCACCCACGAGCGGCCGGTATCCAGTCCGAGCCGCTGTTTGACCGGCTGCGGAATTTCGAGGGCGTCGAGGGGATCATCGGGTGGGGAGTGTGTCACCGGCAGGACGCGAACGACTTGGCTCTCGTCCTCGCGCAGCACCACCAGCACGATCGCGCAGGGACGGTCCTTGACCCCCTCTTCACGCCCCTCGCGGGCTTCCCGCTCCCACAGGTAGGAATACCGAACGACCAGGCCCGGCTGTGGAACCGGCCAGCTCACGGCCGCCAGTCTTTCAGCTCCGCGTCTAGTGCCTCATGGCCGGGCGGGACTTCCGCTTTGGCAATGAGGGCCACCTCCTCCTCGGTGAACTCTTCGAGCGCCACCACGCGCCGGTCGCGGCGCTTGAGCCGCGCGTACTCGTCGGCCGAGATCACCACCAGCCGGTCGCGGCCGTTCTTGGTAATGGTCAGCGGCTCGCTCAGCGCCTTGTCGGCCAGCGGGCCGAAGTTGCGGATGAATTCTGCGGTCGAGACCTTCATGTCGTGCTCGCGCATGTACATATCTATCGCTTCATACACATTATATGTATAAACACGACTCCTGCAAGCTCCTCCTGACACATTGATATTTCAGGAGACGGGGCACGTCCCCTCCGGGGCCAGGCTCTCGTGAACGGAGCCGCCTGCGGCGTCTCCGCCCTTCGGGCTTCGATCCCTCGCGCAAGAGCAACACCGGCCCGACCGCGTCGAGGCCAAGCCCTGCGGGCGCGCTTCGCCCGGCCTCGAGCCGACGCGCATCGAGACGGGTACGACCGCCGCCCTGCGTCGGCACTACCATCGTGAAATCCTCGATGCCCAACACGTCGCGCCGTGCGGCAGAGGCCTGGTAGCCGACTTCAATCGGCTTACGGTTCCCCACTCACATGCTTTTCGGCATCATGGTTCGTCTCATATATCCTGACCGCGGTGCAATGCGTCGGCAGCGACCGCAAGCGGCAAGATCAACGGTAGCGGTGCATCTTGGAGGCACAGCGCGCCATAACTGTAAGCGTCGTGGTCAGGCCACGGCTTTGAGGGCTTGCGGCGGGGC
>NZ_AKZI01000203.1 GCF_000293785.1 Rhodovulum sp. PH10
CTTCGAGACGCACTCCTGCGGAGTGCTCCTCGGGACGAGGTCGGACTCTATCGCCGTTGGTGTCACGCTCGGCTTTGGAACGATCGGTTCGGGACCTCGATGACGGCAGGGCCTCCACCTCTCCCCACGGGAGAGGGTGAGAAGCCGAGCCGTTCAGCGGGAAACCGTGTCACATGCAGGTGCGCTCCAACTCCTCGAGCAGCGAAAGGGTCTCCTCGTCGTCCAGCGACTCGAGGATTTCGCGCAGCGTCGGCAGGTAGTTGTGCAGCACCCGGAGGTCGTCGTAGCCGCGGTCGTGGCCGAGCGCGCGCTGCTCCAGGAAATACGGCCAGAACGGGCTGTCGCCGGCCTCCGCGTGGCGCAGCACGCGGGCCATCACGGCCTCGGTCATGCCCTCGCAATCGATGTTCTTGAAGGTGACGTAGCGGTCCTGTCGCGACATGTCGGCTTTTCTACATTTTTCGGGCGAAAGGGCGGGGTGAACCGGGCGGCTGCCCGCCCGGCGCCCGCGTCGGTTCGGGGAGACCCGCCCGAAGCACGATCCGTGCCGGGCGTGCGGCAGGCCGGTTCCTTAAGCCGGCCGAAAGCGGCGTCCGCTAATCTCTGCGTCGCCCTCGCCACTCGGTTCCTGCCATGCCCGACCGCCCGTCTCCCGCGTCAGACATCTCGGCCTCGCTCCCGCCCGCCGGGGGCGAAGAAAAGAATCCGAGGCGGCTGGTGGGGGTGATCTGCCTGTCGCTCGCGCTCGGCTATCTGGTGTTTCTCGCCGGCAGCGTGCTGCAGGGATTCTGGCTGGTCGGGCCGGACGGGCGGCCGGTCGCCAACGACTTCGTGATGGTGTGGGCGGGCGGCAGGCTCGCGCTCGACGGGCAGGCGGCCGCCGCCTGGAACTGGGAGACCGCCAAGACGGTCGCGGTCGCCGCGGTCGGCCACGACTATGACGGCCTCTATCCGTGGTTCTATCCGCCGGCCTATCTGTTCGTCGCGGCGCCCTTCGCGACGCTGCCGCTCGTGCCGGCGATGCTCGCTTGGCTCACCGTCACCGGGCTCGCTTATGCGCTGGTGGTGCGCGGCTTCGTCGGCGGCGGCCTCGGCCTGCTGGTCGCGGCGGCCGCGCCCGGCGCGCTGTGGAATCTGGTCGCGACCCAGAACGGCTTTCTCACCGCGGCGCTCTTCGGCGGCGCGTTGCTCTCACTCGAAAGGCGCCCGGTTCTGGCCGGCGTGCTGTTCGGTATTCTGACCATAAAACCGCAGCTCGGGCTTTTGGTGCCGCTGGCGCTGCTCGCGGGCGGCCATTGGCGCACGATCGTCGCCGCGGTCGTGACGACGCTTCTGCTCGCCGCAGCCTCGGCGCTCGTTTTCGGAACCGACGTGCTGGCGGCGTACGTCGCCTCGCTGCCGGTCGCGACAAAAATCAACCTCGCCGAAGGCTTGGTCGGCTGGGCAAAGCTGCAGAGCGTTTTCGGGCTGGTGCGGCTGCTCGGCGGCAGCCAGCTCGTCGCAACGCTGGTGCAGGGGGCGGTGACGCTCGCCGTGGCGGCGGTGATCGTCGTGCTGTGGGCACGCAAGCGGACGCCGATGGATTTGAAGGCGGCGGCGCTCGCCTGCGGCGCGCTGCTGGCGACGCCCTATGCCTTCGTCTACGACCTCGCGGTGCTGACGATCCCCGCCGCCGTGCTGATCCGCCGCGGCATCGACGACGGCTTCTTTCCCCGCATCGAGATCGTCGGCCTGTTGCTCGCCGCGGCGCTGATCCTGTCGTTCCTGGTGGTGCCGGTGCAGGTCGGGCTGGTCGCCACCGCAATCGTCATGCGGCTGGTGCTGCGCCGGGCCTTTGCCGCCCGCCCCGCCTGAGCGTCACGCTCTGCGCGGCACCGCGCGCAGCGCCTGCGCGAGCATCCGCGGGCTCACCGGCTTCTGCAGATAGGCGGTCATGCCGGCGGCGCGCGCGATCGCCTCGTCGGTCTCGCCCGACCGGCCGGACAGGCCGATCACCGGCACCTCGCCCGCCGCCCCCGGCAGCGCGCGGATGCGCCGCGTCGCCTCGAACCCGTCGATCCCCGACAGCACCACGTCCATCAGCACGATATCGACCGACCCGTCTTGCTTCAGCATCTCGACCGCCTCCTCGCCCGAGCCGACGAAGCGCACGTCGTGGCCGAGCTCGCACAGCACCGTCTCGAGCACCACCCGGCCGTGCGCGTTGTCCTCCACGCACAGCACCCGCAGCGGCGTCGTGTCCCCCATCGGCTCGGCCGCAGGCGTCTCCGGCTCGTCCGCGGCATCGCCCGCCGAAACCCCCGTCAGCGTCACCGTGAGCGCAAAAGTGCTGCCCTGGCCCGGCACGCTGGTCACCGTGACGTCGCCGCCCATCGCCCGCGCGAGCCGGCGCACGAAGGCGAGCCCGAGCCCGGCGCCGCCGAATTTCTCCGCCACCCGCTCGCTCGCCTGGGCGAAGGGCCGAAACAGCCGCCGGATCTCCGCCGGGCGCATGCCGATGCCGCTGTCGGTGACGGCGATCGTCACCCGGTGGCCGCCCTCGACCGCCGTGTGGTCGACCTCGAGCCCCACGCCGCCGGAGGCGGTGAACTTCACCGCGTTGTCGAGCAAGTTCTCGATCGCGCCGCGCAGCCGCACCTGATCGCCGATCACGACGGTCGGCAGATCCGCGGCGATCGTGGCCGAGAAGGCGATGCCCTTCGCCTGGGCACGGGCGGCGGCCGAGGCGGCGGCATCGGCCGCGGTGCGGGCGAGATCGAACGGCTCGCGCCGCAGCACCAGCCCGGCTTCGGCTGCGCGCGCACCGTCGACGATCAGCGAGGTGAGCGCGGTCAGATGCTCGGCCGAGCTCTTCAGCGCCGCCACCCAGGCGCGCTCGCGCTCGCCGAGGTCGGACATCGCCAACAATTCGCTGATCGCCAGAATGCCGGTGAGGGGCGTGCGGATGTCGTGGGCGAGCGCCGCCACCACCCGCTCGAAGGCGCGGGCGGCCGGGTCTTCGCCACGGCGCTGCCGCCGCGTGCCGCCCGACGGAGGACGCTTGCGTCGTCTGGAAGCGGCAGGAGGCTCGGCCACGCGCCTTCCACTCGTCGCGCCCGGCGATCACATCGTCGCGATCTCGGCCGCCGGACGCCCCGGCCGAGGCACCAATGGTGCAGGACGATCCGCCGCACTCGGTGCCGGCGAACGGCCGGCCCCGAATCGACCCGTTTGTTGGACCGTCTTCTTATTCGGTCTATGCTGCGGATGAAACCGTCATATTTTGGCGCGCTCGGAGGATTCCTCCCTGCGACGCCGTGCAGGGCATCGACGACGCGGGGGTGCGTGCATGGCGAAGCCGCTCGAGTTCGCGACCCTTCTCGGGACCAACGCGCTGTTCTCGGGGCTGGGGCCGGAGGCGCTCGCCGCGATCGCGCGGCTGTGCCAGATGCGCAAGCTGCCGGCCGGGCAGACGCTGTTCGTCAAGGGCGATCCGGGCGACGCGCTGTACGGCGTGCGGCGCGGCCAGATCCGCATCGAGACCGGCACGCCGAGCGGCGAGCGGATGACCATCGAGATGTTCGGCGCCGGCGACGTGTTCGGCGAGATCGCCGTGCTCGACGGGCGGCCGCGCACCGCCGACGCGGTGGCGCAGGAGGACTGTGAGCTGTTCGTGCTGCCGCGCGCCGAGTTTCTGAAAACGCTCGAGCAGGACGGCCGGCTGGCGATCCGCATCATCGAGCTTCTGTGCGGGCGGCTGCGCTCCACCAACGAGCGCACCGAGGAGATGATGTTCCTGCCGCTGTCGGTGCGCCTCGCGCGCCGGCTCGCGGCGCTGGTCGCCGATTTCGGCGCCGAGCTTCAGATCACCCAGGACGAGCTGGCCGGACTGGTCGGCGTCACCCGCGAGAGCGTCAACCGTCAGCTCCAGGAATGGCGGGCGAGCGGCATCGTCGAGCTCGGCCGCGGCCGCATCCGCGTCGACGTGCAGCGGCTTGCCGATACCGACCACAAGGCGTAACGTGACGCAAATTTGTTTCGTTATCTGCATAAATTCGTCTCGACGTCGCACCGAACCATTGCGACCCTCGGCGCGACCCTTCATTGCCGGCCGGCGCCGATCGATCCGGTGCGACCTGTGAGCTCTGCTCGTCGACCGCCGCGACCGCGGCGGCATCACCTTATCGCCACCACACGGGTTCTTCCGCATGATCCTCACTCCGAGCACGCGGCGGACGATGGCGACGGTCCTCATCCGCACGGCTTTTCTTCTTCTTCTCCTCCTCCTCCTGGTCGTCGGCGGTGCAGTCGGCGTGGCGCGCGCGGCCGAGGAGCCCGCGGGCGAGCCCGCCGGCGAGGCCCCGGGCAAGCCCGTGGGCAAAGCCGCCACCGAGGCCGCGGCCAAGGGCGTGCCGGTGATCGTGACGCGGGCAAAAACGGCGTGCTTCTCGAGCGCGGTGCATGCCAACGGCCTGTTCGTCGCCCGCGCCGAGGCGATGGTGGTGCCCGAGCAGGAGGGCTTTCGCATCGGCCAGGTGCTCGCCCGCCCCGGCGACACCGTGACCGCCGGCCAGCCGGTCGCCCGGCTCACCCGCGCCGACGGCGCCGGCACCACGCTGCGCGCGCCGGTCGACGGGCTGGTGATCGAGAGCAACGCCGTGCTCGGCGCGCTCGCCTCGCCGCGCGCGCCAGACCCGCTGTTTCGCATCGCGCTCGACGGCGAGATCGAGCTGACCGCCGAGGTGCCGAGCCTCTATCTGCCGAAGATCGAGCCCGGCCAGACCGCCCGCGTCGAGTTCGGCGACGGCCGCGACATTCCCGGCCGCGTGCGGCTGGTGCCGACCGAGATCAATCCGGTGAGCCAGCTCGGCCCGGTGCGCATCTCGATCGAGAACGATCCCTCGCTGAAGATCGGCGGCTTCGCCCGCGCGACGATCGACGCGGCGCGCAGCTGCGGCGTCTCGGTGCCGCGCGCGGCGGTGCATTTCCGCACCGAGGGCGCCACCGTCCAGGTGGTGAAGGACCGCACCGTCGAGACCCGCACCGTCAAGGTCGGGCTGGTCTCGGGGCAGGGCGCGGAAATCCGCGACGGGGTCGCCGAGGGCGAGGTGGTGATCGCGAACGCCGGCGGCTCGCTGCGCGACGGCGACAAGGTGCGCCCGATGGTGCGCGACGACACCACCGGCCAGCTCGAGGAGCCGTGAGATGAACATCTCGGCATGGTCCATCCGGCGGCCGCTGCCCGCCATCGTCTTCTCGATCGTCACCGTGCTGCTCGGCTGGATGAGCTTCCAGAAGCTGCCGATCACCCGGCTGCCGAGCGTCGACCTGCCGATCGTCTCGGTGGTGGTGAGCCAGTTCGGCGCCTCGCCCGCCGAGCTCGAGGAGCAGGTCACGAAAGTGATCGAGGACGGCGTCTCGGCGATCGCAGGCGTGCAGCACATCCAGTCGTCGATCACCGACGGGCTGTCGACCACCATCATCAGCTTCAATCTCGACGCCGACCCGGACCGCGCACTCAACGACGTCAAGGACGCGATCACCCGCGTGCGCGGCAGCTTGCCGAGCGGCATCGTCGAGCCGATGGTGCAGCGCCAGGAGGTGGCGGGGCTGCCGATCGTGACCTACGCCGCGATCGCGCCGGGAAAGACGCCCGAGGAGCTGTCCTGGTTCGTCGACGACGTGGTCAAGCGCGCGCTGCAGGGGGTGCGCGGGGTCGGCCGGGTCGAGCGCATCGGCGGCGTCGAGCGCGAGATTCTGGTCTCGCTCGATCCCGACCGGCTGCAGGCGGTGGGGCTGACGGCGGCCGGCATCTCCGAGCAGCTTCTGAAGAACAACGCCGACGTCGCCGGCGGCCGCGCCGAGATCGGCGGACGCGATCAGGCGATCCGCACCATGGCGGGGGCGACCTCGCTGGAGGGGCTCGCCGGCACCACCTTCGGCCTGCTCGGCGGCGGCGAGATCCGGCTCGACGACCTCGGCGTCGTCACCGACACGATCGCCGATCCGCGCACCTTCGCCCGCCTCGACGGCGAGCCGATCGTCGCGTTCGGCGTGCTGCGGGCCAAGGGCGCGAGCGACGTCACCGTCGCCAAGGGCGTCGAGGAGCGGGTCGCGCGGATCCGCGAGGCGCACCCGGAGGTGCGGCTCGAGCTGATCGATTCCTCGGTCGAGCACACGCTCGGCAATTACGAGAACGCGATCTCGACGCTGTTCGAGGGCGCGGCGCTCGCCGTCATCGTGGTGTTTCTCTTCCTGCGCGACATCCGCGCCACCGCGATCGCCGCGATCGCGCTGCCCTTGTCGATCTTCCCCGCCTTCTGGGCGATGGACGTGCTCGGCTTCTCGCTCAACCTCGTGAGCCTGCTCGCCATCACGCTGTCGACCGGCATTCTGGTCGACGACGCGATCGTCGAGATCGAGAATATCGAGCGCCACATCCAGATGGGGAAGTCGCCCTATCAGGCCTCGATGGACGCCGCCGACGAGATCGGCCTCGCGGTGATCGCGATCAGCCTGACGATCGTCGCGGTGTTCACCCCGGCGAGCTTCATGGGCGGCATCGCCGGCCAGTTCTTCAAGCAGTTCGGCATCACCGTGTCGGTGCAGGTGCTGTTCTCGCTCCTGGTCGCGCGCATGGTGACGCCGATGCTCGCCGCCTATTTCCTCAAAGCGCACCCGAAGAAGGAGGAGCGGCAGGGCGCCCTGATGCGGCTCTACACCCGCGTGCTCGAGTCGTCGGTGCGCTGGCGCTATCTCACCGTGCTGATCGGGCTCGGCCTGTTCGCCGCCTCGGTGTGGAGCATCACGCTGCTGCCGTCGGGCTTTTTGCCGCCGCAGGACACCGCCCGCTCGGTGATCGCGATCGAGCTGCCGCCCGGCACCCAGCTCTCCGAGACGCAGGCCGTCACCGAAAAAATCACCGCGATCCTGAAGAAGCGGCCCGAGGTGCGCAGCGTGTTCGTCGACGGCGGGCGGATCCCGCCAAAAGTCACCGAGGTGCGCACCGCCGCGCTGATCGTCAACTACACGCCCAAGAAGGAGCGCACGCTCACCCAGCAGGCGCTCGAGCAGGCGATCGGCCGCGACCTCGCCGACGTGCCGGACATCCGCTACTGGTTCCTCGACGAGAACGGCCTGCGCGGGCTGGCGCTGATCGTCACCGGGCAGGATCCGGGCACGGTCGCCAATGTCGCGGCCGAGCTCGCCAACCAGATGCGGCGCCTCTCCTCGGTCGCCAACGTGGTCTCGACCGCCGCGCTCGACCGGCCGGAGCTGCGCATCATGCCGCACAAGGCGCTGGCGACGCGGCTCGAGGTGAACACCGAGACGCTCGCCGCGACCGTTCGGGTGGCGACCATCGGCGACGTCGGCCAGCGGCTGGCGAAATTCGATGCCGGCGGCCGGCTGATCCCGATCCGGGTGATGATCGCCGACAGCGGGCGGGCCGATCGGCAGGTGCTCGAGCAGCTCCGGGTGCCGACGCTGCGCGGCACCACCGTGCCGCTGATCGCGGTCGCCGACATCGAGCTGGCGCAGGGGCCGGCCTCGATCTCGCGCTACGACCGCCAGCGGCAGGTGAGCGTGGAGGCCGATCTGGTCGGCGGCGCGGCGCTCTCCCAGGCGCTCGCCGAGATCGATGCGCTGCCGGTGATGCAGCATCTGCCGGCCGGCGTGAAGGTGAACCAGTCGGGCGACGCGGAGGCGATGCAGGAGCTGTTCGGCGGCTTCGCCGCGGCGATGCGCGACGGCCTGATGATGGTCTATGCGGTGCTGGTGCTGCTGTTCCACGGGTTCCTGCAGCCGATCACCATCCTGTTCTCGCTGCCGCTGTCGATCGGCGGCGCCATCATCGCGCTGTTGATCGCGCATCTGTCGATCAGCATCCCGGTGGTGATCGGCATTCTGATGCTGATGGGCATCGTGACCAAGAACGCCATCATGCTGGTCGACTTCGCGGTGGAGGCGGTGGCGCACGGCATGGATCGCACCCGGGCGATCATCGAGGCGGGCCAGAAACGCGCCCGGCCGATCATCATGACGACGCTCGCGATGGTCGCCGGCATGACGCCGGCCGCACTCGCGCTCGGCGCGGGCGGCGAGTTCCGCTCGCCGATGGCGATCTCGGTGATCGGCGGGCTGGTCGTCTCGACGCTGCTGTCACTCTTGTTCGTGCCGGCGGTGTTCACCGTGATGGACGATGTCGGGCGCGGCTTTGCAAAGCTCGGCAAGATGGTGATCACCGGTCACGAGGCGCATGGCGGGGCCGGGCCGGGCACCGGGAAAGACGAGCCGCCGGGCGCGCCGCCGCCGCCCGCCGGGCAGGCGACGGCGAAGCGGGAGAAACAGCCCGAAAAGCCGGACGAGCCCGAAAAACCGGAGAAGCCGACGCCACGTCCGGCGCCGCCGCGCGGCTTGTTCGGCTGGCGCTGATGGCGCCGAGGCGGCGCGATCACGGCGGCGGCCGAGCGCCAATGACCTCATCCTGAGGGTCGCCGAAGGCGGCGTCTCGAAGGATGAGGCCCGAGCCTTACCATCGTTCGTGCCCTCGTCCTTCGAGACGCACTCCTACGGAGTGCTCCTCTGGACGAGGTCGAACTCTGTTGCCGTTCGTCTCAGATCCGCCGCAGCGGATTGGTGATCGCGAGCAGAAACCCGAGCGCGCCGAACCCGGCGCAGGCGAGAAACACCGCGCGGAACGCCGCGCCGATGTCGCCGCGCACCGCCGCGATCGCCGCCGGCGACGATGCGTCGACCCCCGGCCGCGCGTGCTCGAGCATCGCCGCGAACGCATCCAGCGCCGCCGGATTCTCGGCCGACAGCACCGCGAACAGCAGCGTGCTCACCAGCGCGGTGCCGAGCCCGGCGCCGATCGAGCGCGAGAACTGCACCGACGCCGCCGCCTCGCCGAGCCGCGCGCGGCCGGCTGCGCTCTGCACCGTCACCTGCACCACGCCCATCACCGTGCCCATGCCGAGGCCGGCGAGAAACATCGCGGCCGCGAGCGCCGCGGTCGGCACCGCCGCGCCGAAGGTGGCGAAGAAGATCTGCACCGAGGTCGCGATCGCGAGGCCGGTGGCGGGAAACACGGTGGTGCGGCCGGTGCGGCTCATCAGCCGCCCGGTGCCGATCGAGCCGAGCCCGAGGCCGAGGGTGAGCACGGTGAGCAGGAGGCCGGTCCGCGACGGCGAGACGCCGTGCACCACCTGCAGATAGACCGGCAGGAAGGTGATCATCGACACCAGCGCCGCGCCGTGGCAGGCGGCGAGCGCGTCGCTGCGCCAGATCGCCGGCTGGCGCAGCAGAGTGAACGGCACCACCGGCGAGGCGGTGCGCGTCTCGTGGCGGATCAGAAGCACGGCAGCGATCACGCCGCAGGCGAGCAAGCTCGCGGCGAGCGGCAGGGCGGAGAGGTCGGCGTGCTTCATCTGCTCGAGCGCGACCAGCGTGGTGGCGACGAACGCCGTCAACAGCAGAAGGCCGCCGGGATCGGACCGCCACGCCCGCCCCTGCGCCGCCCGCACCGGCAGCCGCACCGTGAGAAAGATCGCGACGATGCCGAGCGGGATGTTGATCAGGAAGATCGACGGCCAGCCGAAATGCTCGGTCAAGTATCCGCCGGCGACCGGGCCGACCGCGTTGGCGGTGACCACGACGGTCGCGAGCCATCCCTGCCAGCGCGCCCGTTCGCGCGGCGGCACCGCCTCGCCGACCAGCGCCTGCGACAGCGTCATCAGCCCGCCGCCGCCGAGCCCCTGCAGCACGCGTGCCGCGGTGAGCAGCGCGACGCTCGGCGCCGCCGCGCACGCGACCGAGGCGAGGATGAAGATCGTCAGTGCGACGAACATCAGCCGGCGGCGACCGAACGCGTCGCCGAGCCGGCCATAGAGCGGCGCGGCGATGGTCGCGGCGATCAGGTAGGAGACGACGATCCACGGCGCCCGCTCGATGTCGCCGATGTCGGAGGCGATCGCCGGCAGGGCGGTCGCGACGATGGTCTGGTCGATCACCGCCAGGAACATCGGCAGCATGATCGAGGGGAAGATCACCAGGAACGCGGAGCGGCGTTCGCCCGCCGGGGGAGTGGCGGCGGGGTCCGGCTCGGGAATGTCGGTCACGGAAGGCGTCCGGAATATGTTGGCCGGTTCCGGCTGGTGCCACGGAACGGGCGAGGGCGCAACGGCTCGGGGTCACTTTGCATGTTTTTCTGCAAAGCGGCGCCACCGCGCACGCATGACGGCCGCGCGGCGCCCGGCGGCCCGAGGGCCGAGCGGCGACGTCGGACCGGAAAAGTGTTTCCGCTCGTCCCCGCGAAAGCGGGGACCCAGCGCCACCCCGAACGGCCGACCGGATCCCGCGTCCGCACGAGCGGAGCGTCGGGCGACGTCACGGAAAGCTGCTCCGATCTTCCCGCCATCCGACCGCGGAAAAGGTCGGCACCGGGTGGCGAAATCCCTTGAGCGACAGCTCACCGACCGGCTCCGCCTCGCAGGCGGGTCCGGCGGCGGTGCGCAGCCGCTGGTCGATCAACACCTCGCCGGGTTTCGCCGCCGCGCACAGCCGGTGCGCGAGGCTCACCACCGGGCCGATCGCGGTGTATTCCCGCCTTCCCTCGAAGCCGATCTCGCCGAGCGTCGCAAAGCCGAGCGCCGCCGCCGCGCCGAAGCCGATCGCGTGGCCGCGCTGCCGCCAAACCTCGCCGAGCTCGTCCATCGCGTCGCGCATCGCCAGCGCGAGCCTGACGCCGCGCGCGGCATGATCGCGGCAGGGCAGGGGATCGTTGAACAGCACCATCACGCCGTCGCCGGCGAACCGCTCGAGCGTGCCCTCGCAGGCGAACACCAGCTCGCCGACCGCCTGGTGATACTCGCGCAAAACGGTCGTCACGTCCTCCGGCGCGCTGCTCTCGGTGAAGGCGGTGAAGCCGCGCAGGTCGCAGCACACGACGGTGATCTCGCGGCGGTGGCTCTCCAGCATCGCGCCGCCGCTGCTCGCCACCAGCTCGGCGACCTGGGGCGGCAGAAAGCGACGCAGCCGGCCGATGCGCTCGATCTCGGCGACCTGGGCGGCGACCTTCTCCTCGAGCGACGCGTTGACCACGGCGAGCTTTTCCGCCTGCTCGGCGAGTGTCCTCGCCTGCTCCTGGGCGAGATCGTTCAGCGCCTTGATGCGCAGCAGCGAGCGCACGCGGGCGACCAGCGCCGCCTGCTCGAACGGTTTCGTCAGATAGTCGTCGGCGCCCGCCTCGAGTCCGGCGATCACGTCGCGGATGTCGGCGCGCGCGGTCACCAGCACCACCGGCACGAAGCGCAGCGTCGCGTCCGCCTTCAGCTCCTCGAGGACCGACAGGCCGTCGCGCTTCGGCATCATCACGTCGAGCAGCACGAGGTCGGGGTTTTCCGCACGCGCGCGGGCGAGACCCTCGTCGCCGTCGGCCGCCGTGATCACGTCGTAGCCTCTGGCCTCGAGCCTGACCTTCAGGATCTCGAGGTTTTCCGGCGCGTCGTCCACCGCCAGAATTTTCGGCGGGTCGTTCATGAGACGGGCGTCCGGAGGGGAGAGCTGCGTTTTCCATCGCTCGATACGCAGAATACGTCGACGACGTGTCGGCTGGCGATCGAACGATGCCCCGGATGCTGCGCCACTCCCTCTCCCCGCACGCGGGGAGAGGGTCGGGGTGAGGGGCGGACAGGCCGGAGCAAACGGAAAATCCCCCGCCACCGCGACGGCG
>NZ_AKZI01000204.1 GCF_000293785.1 Rhodovulum sp. PH10
GTCGATGATCGCCACCAGGTAGAGGAAACCGCGGCCGATCGGGATATAGCAGGCTGTTGAAAATCACCCTGGCCGTGCCTTGAGGGTGGAGTCGTCGCCGTTGTCGTAGGCGAACTCGCCTTCGAGGGAGCCGTCGAGCTGGAGTTCGACGAAGCCGTCGCCACGGACCTCGTCGGATCCGTGCCAGTCGAAGTCGGCGGCATCGGTCGCGATGGTGCAATCGAGCGTCGCCGTGAGGGCGTTGAAGACGATCTCGCCACCACCTCGGCCGTCGAGTGCGATGTAGGCCGGCGCGGTGACATCGAGCGCGAAGCCGGGCATCTCGACGATGCGCCACTTGCCCTTCAGCCCCTCCGTGTTCGGCCTGCTCATGCCGTCACCAGGAGCTTGGGGAGGCGCACGAGATCATAGGCCGCTGCAGCCAGCGTGAACGCGAAGCCGACCCGGGAGACGCCTCTGAACCGGGTCTTGTCCTGCCCGGCCACCGCCTTGATCCAGCCGAACGCCTCCTCGATCCGCTTGCGGATGCACAGGCTGACCGCATAACCGGTGTGCCGGGTCGTCCGCCTGTCGATGGCGGATTGTCGGCCGCTGGTGTTCTGCGCCACGTGCGGTGTCACCCGCATGGAGCGCAGCTCGTTCACGAAGTCCTCGGTGTCGTAGGCCTTGTCGGCGCCGAGCGTGATCGCGCAGGGACGGTCGGCCCGCGGCTCGATCATGGCCAGGGCGGCCTCGCGTTCCGCATGCCCGTCCGCCTGGGTCAGGCAGGCCTGCACCACCAGGCCGGACCGGTTCTCCATCAGGCCGTGGCCGATGAAGCAGAGCTTCGCCTCCTTGCCGCGTCCCTTGCGGTAGAGCCTCGCCTCCGGATCGGTGGTCGAGGCGTGCGTCTCGTTGCTCCGGCGCTCGCCGTGGAAGTCGCTCTCCACGTTGCGGCCACCACCGCCGGGCGGCTCCTCGGAGCCGTCCTTGGGCCTGAAGCTCTTCATCGAGGCCCAGGCCTCGACCAGGGTGCCGTCCACCGAGAAGTGGTCGCTCGACAGCAGACCCTTCACGCGCGGCTGGGCCAGCACGGCTGCGAGGAGCTTCGCGGCGATGTTGCCCTCCAGCAACCGGTCACGGTTCTTCGAGAAGGTCGAGTGATCCCACACCGCCTCGTCGATCCCGAGCCCGACGAACCACCGGAACAGGAGATCGAACTCGAGCCGCTCCATCAATTGCCGCTCGGAGCGGACCGAATAGAACGCCTGCAGCAGCATCGCCCGTAGCAACCGTTCGGGCGCCACCGAAGGGCGGCCCGCACGCGAATAGAGCGCCGAGAAATCCGTCTCCAACGCCGCCAGCGCCGCATCGACCACCGCCCGGATCGTTCGCAGCGGCTGGTCCTTCCGAACCCGTGCTTCGATGTCCACATAGCTGAACAGCGATCCCGTCCGCTCGTCCGTTCCGCGCACCGCCCGCCTCCCCGGTCCACTCCGAGGAGTGAATCACGCCCCCTCAGCCGAGGCGAGCGGAGTTTTTCAACAGCCTGATAGGTGATGTCCGCCGCCCACACATGGTTCGGCCGCTCGATCGCCATGTCCCGCAGCAGATACGGGAAGATCTTGTGGCCAGGCGTCGGCTTCGACGTATTCGGCTTCGGCCCCAGCGCGGCGATCCCCATCAGCCGCATCAGGCGCTGCACGCGCTTGCGGTTGACGAGCCGTCCCTCGGCCCGAAGTGTCGCCGTGAGCCGGCGCGAGCCGTAGAATGGCCACGTCGTGAACAGCTCGTCGAGCCGCCGCATCAGGGCGAGATCGT
>NZ_AKZI01000205.1 GCF_000293785.1 Rhodovulum sp. PH10
TTCCCCGACGTGCTTTCCGCAGCGTCACCGCTGCGGCCTCATTGAAGCATCACATACGTGACGATGACCGACGCTTACGCGCGCGGCTTTCCGCAGCGTCACCGCTGCGGCCTCATTGAAGCACCAAGAGAAGCACCCTCACCCACTGCGTCTTCATCCATGCTTTCCGCAGCGTCACCGCTGCGGCCTCATTGAAGCGATGCAACACAGTACCAGCCTCTCGGAACCTTTGAGCTTTCCGCAGCGTCACCGCTGCGGCCTCATTGAAGCGTGTGCCAGCCAGGGTCGATGCCGATCGGCACCTCGGTCGCTTTCCGCAGCGTCACCGCTGCGGCCTCATTGAGGCGTCTCGAACGACAGCACCCGCCCCTATCTGTCGGCGTGAGGCCGAAGGACGTGAAATGGACCCCGATTTTGGGACCAAGGCGTAAGTTGGAAGTCGGCGGCTCCGTTTGGTAGACGGAGCAGGCGATGACGAAGAGAACGAGACGGAAGATCGACGCGGGGCTGAAAGCGAAGATTGCGCTGGAGGCGATCCGCGAGCAGGCGACGGTGGCCGACCTGGCGCAGCGCTACGAGGTCCATCCCAACCAGATCTACGCCTGGAAGAAGCAGCTCCTGGACAATGCGGCGCGGGCGTTCGATCCGAGTGCGGGTGCGGACGCCGAGAAGCTCGCGCAGCGGACGGTCGACGATCTCTACGCGAAGATCGGCCAGCTGACGGTGGAGCGGGATTTTTTAGCCAGGAGGTCCGGCAGATGAGCGCGGCGGACCGGCGAGGAATGCTCGATCGCGGCGATGAGACGCTGTCGATCCGGCGGCAATGTGCATTGGTCGGGGTGGCGCGGTCGAGCGTCTATCGGC
>NZ_AKZI01000206.1 GCF_000293785.1 Rhodovulum sp. PH10
ATTCCCCGACGTGCTTTCCGCAGCGTCACCGCTGCGGCCTCATTGAAGCGAGATCAACCACGAGAATGGCCTGAAAGACGACAACCGCTTTCCGCAGCGTCACCGCTGCGGCCTCATTGAAGCGATCGCGGCCTCCCTTGTAAGGATTGCCCCCGGACGTTGGCTTTCCGCAGCGTCACCGCTGCGGCCTCATTGAAGCGGCCACGGTCGTTTGCCATTTTTCACCTTTTGCCGGGCTTTCCGCAGCGTCACCGCTGCGGCCTCATTGAAGCATTTGATCGGCCGCGCCGGAAGAGGAGCCTTCTCGGGCTTTCCGCAGCGTCACCGCTGCGGCCTCATTGAAGCGAGATGATCAAGTCGTTGACGTCGACCGTTTCCGAGCTTTCCGCAGCGTCACCGCTGCGGCCTCATTGAAGCCCGAGCGAGGTGACGGCCGACTTTCCCGCCTCGTAGAGCTTTCCGCAGCGTCACCGCTGCGGCCTCATTGAAGCCGAGACAGCGCCAGCCGTGGCCGCGAAGTAGCTGCGGGCTTTCCGCAGCGTCACCGCTGCGGCCTCATTGAAGCCGGTCGCCGCGTGCGAATATCCCGTGGCATGAGCGGGGCTTTCCGCAGCGTCACCGCTGCGGCCTCATTGAAGCGGGCGATAGGTC
>NZ_AKZI01000207.1 GCF_000293785.1 Rhodovulum sp. PH10
CGGCGCGGCGGTCTTCAGCCGGGCGAACGGCCGGCGCGGCGGCGGCCCGGCGGCGGGCGCCGGCCCGACCAGCACGTTCGGATCGTCGATGCTGAACGCGGCGGGACGGCGGGGTTCGGGGCTGCTCATTGGAAACGGTCTCCGATCAGAAACTGCAGCACGCGGTCCAGGCGGATATGGGGCAGGGTCGGCAACCCGTCCACCGTACGCTCGATCCGCGGCGGCCGGAAGCGCAGAAAGCGGAACTCGGCCTCCTCCGGGGTGGTCGCGGTGAGGCCCTGAAAGCCGTTGCGGCCGATGTCGAACACCCGCTGCGGGTCGGCCGGCAGGTCGCCGGGGAAGAGCGCGATCTCGCGCTCGCCGTCGAACACGTGGCCGGCGGCGCGCTCGCCCTTGGCCGGCACGCCGACGATCGCCGGCAGCTCGTCGCCGTTCGAGCGCACCCGCGCCTCGCGGGTCGCCCGCACCGCGGCGAGCGCCACCACGTCGGTCTCGGCGCCGGCATATTTCGCGCGGCTCGCGGCGTGCTCGATCATCCGGCCGAGGATCGCCTCGAGGCGGTCGTGGCTCACCTGGTGCAGATGGTCCGCCTTGGTCGCGGCGAAAAGGACCTTGTCGACGCGCGGATTGATCAGGGTCGACAAAAGCGTATTCCGGCCGACCTGGAAGCAGTCGAGGATCGAGGCGAGGGCGTATTCGAGGTCGCGGATCGCCGCCGGCCCGGCATTGAGCGCGGCGAGCAGGTCGACCAGCACGATCTGCCGGTCGAGCCGGGCGAAGTGATCGCGGAAGAACGGCTTTACGACGATGTCCTTGTAGGCGTCGTAGCGCCGCCGCATCATCGCCCACAGCGAGCCCTGCGGCGGCTCCGCCTCCGGCGGCAGCGACAGCGGCGCGAAGGTGAGCGCCGGCGAGCCGGCGAGATCGCCCGGCAGCAGGAACCGTCCCGGCGGCAACAGCGACAGCGACCAGCGCTCCTCGCGGCAGGCCTTCAGGTACGCGGTGTAGCGTTGCGCGGCGGCGATCGCCTGCTGCTCGTCGGCCGGCAAGCGGGCGTCGAGCGTCGCATTGTAGGCGAGCCACTCGCCGGCCAGCATCGCCCGCGGCCCGGCCCGGGCGAGTGCGAGGCTCTCTTTCGACCACTGCTCGTAGGACTTGTCGAGCAACGGCAGGTCGAGCAGCCACTCGCCCGGATAGTCGACGATGTCGAGCGTCAGGGTGCGCTGGCCGGTGCCGCCCTTGTGCTCGATGACGACGCGAAGCTCGCTGATCTGGCGGGTCGATTCCGGCCAGATCCGCTCGTCGACCAGCGCCCGCACGTGGTTCTCGTAGTCGAACCGCGGCACCGCGTCGTCCGGCTGCGGGGCGAGATAGGCGCGCAAAATGCGCTCCTGCTCGGCCGCCGTGAACACGGGAAAGCGGCCGCCGCGGGCGAGCCCGTGCACCAGCGCGGTGATGAACACCGTCTTGCCGGCGCGCGACAGCCCGGTGACCCCGATCCGGATGGTCGGAGAAAACAAGTTCTCGCCGAAGTCGACGATGGCGCGGGCCGTGAGCCGCGCCCGCTCGACGAGGTCGGAAACCAGAGAGGCCATGACAGCAACGACTTGAATTGGACTTGAAACATCGAGCGCCCGGCCGGACGGACGCCAGCACCCCGCTTCGTGCCGCGCCCGGCCGAGGGCACCGAGCGATCGGGCGGCCCCCGGCCGCCCTCCGCCGGCCTCGCTGCCGGCGCCACTCGACACCCTGGCGGACTTGGCGACGATTCGCGTTCCGACAGCACGTGTCCTAGCAAGAACGAACGGCTTGCGCGATCCGCTGCGTCCCCGACCTGCGAGAACCGGGACGAGTGGTGCAGGAAGGTGACGCCCGGCGGTGGCGAAAGCCGGCCGATCCACCGCCATCCGCGGCGGTTCGCCGCGTCCGGCGTCCATGGTGTCGCAGTGCGACCGATGGACACGGCGTCACCGCATTTCGCCGGACGTTTCCGCGGCGTCCGGGCGCTGCCGCGCCCCGCCGCGAGCGCCCGCCGCCGGCCCCGTGGGGCCGATCACGATCGCCCGCAAATGCCCGTTCGGGCTTGATCTCTCATTGGAATTGGAACAGATGGAGGAAGTGCGCGGGCTTCGCGCGGCGCCACCTGCGGGGGCGTCGAAAAGCCTCACCGAGCTACCGCCGGGCCCCCGTGTCGCCGTGCGCGTTCCGGGTCCGTTCGTTGACAAACGTCAAGGCAGGCTGACATTCGCCGTTGTCAACTTTTCCCACCGTCTTATCCTTTCCGTCGTGCCGACGTGATCGGGGGAGTTCTACCAATGGGATACAACGATTATTTCACCGACGCATTGAATCGACTGCACGATGAGCGCCGGTACCGTGTGTTCGCCCATCTCGAGCGGCTCGCCGGTCGGTTCCCGCGCGCGATCCAGCACACGCCGGAAGGCCCGCGCGACGTCGTCGTGTGGTGCTCGAACGACTATCTCGGCATGGGCCAGCACCCGAAGGTGATCGGCGCCATGGTCGAGACCGCGACCCGCATGGGCACCGGCGCCGGCGGCACCCGCAACATCGCGGGCAACAACCATCCGCTGGTCCTGCTGGAGCAAGAGCTCGCGGACCTGCACCAGAAGGAAGCCGGCCTCGTCTTCACCTCCGGCTACGTCTCCAACGACGCCGGCATCTCGACGATCGCCAAGCTTTTGCCCGACTGCCTGATCCTGTCCGACGCGCTCAACCACAACTCGATGATCACCGGCGTGCGCAATGCCGGCACCGCCAAGCAGGTGTGGCGCCACAACGACGTCGAGCACCTCGAGGAGCTCCTGAAGAAGGCCGGCAAGGAGCGCGCCAAGCTGATCGTGTTCGAGGGCCTGTACTCGATGGACGGCGACGTCTCGCCGATCGGCAAGATCTGCGACCTCGCCGAAAAGTACAACGCGATGACCTATATCGACGAGGTGCACGCAGTCGGCATGTACGGCGCCCGCGGCGGCGGCCAGGCCGAGCACCAGGGCGAGATGCATCGCGTCGACGTGGTCGAGGCGACGCTGGCCAAGGCCTATGGCTGCCTCGGCGGCTACATCACCGGCACCAAGGACATGGTCGACGCCGTGCGCTCCTATGCGCCCGGCTTCATCTTCACCACCGCGCTGCCGCCGGCCGTCTGCGCCGCCGCGACCGCCGCGATCAAGCATCTGAAGACCTCGAGCTGGGAGCGCGAGCGTCACCAGGAGCGCGCCGCCAAGGTGAAGGCGGTGCTCGCCGCCTCCGGCATCCCGGTGATGCCGACCGACACCCACATCGTGCCGGTGTTCGTCGGCGACCCCGAGAAGTGCAAGGCCGCGACCGACATCCTGCTGAACGATCACGGCATCTACATCCAGCCGATCAACTACCCGACCGTGCCGAAGGGCACCGAGCGGCTGCGCATCACCCCGTCGCCGTATCACGAGGACGCGCTGATCCACGCACTCGCCGAGGCTCTGGTCGACGTGTGGGAGCGGCTCGAGCTGCCGTTCAAGCCGCGGGCGATCGCCGCGGAGTGAATTTTCCGCAGCGTCTCCTCGGCGCAGCGTGACCCGGCCGCGTTTCGTTTCGCGGCGACGACGTTTCGGAAGCGCGGGCTTTTCGCCCGCGCTTTTGTTTTGCGACACCAACGACGAGAGACGATGACCTCATCCCGGCGGCCGCGAAGCGGCCGTCTCGAAGGACGAGGTCCGGCCAGTGCCCTCGTCCTTCGAGATGCGGCCACCCAAGTCGGCAGCAGCCGACTTGGGCATACAAGTGCCGATCTCGGGTAAAACCGAGATCGGTGCCCGCCCTCAGGACGAGGTCGAACTCGGTCGCCGTCGGTATGAGGACGCCGACCCGTGAACATGCCCGGGGCTCGTCGTTCGAACCGATGATCCGGCGGCCCGCATCTCGGACGTCCGCGCCGACGCGATCCCCGACGCTCATGACGTTCGTCCGACCGCATCCGCTGCAGCCGAGGCCGGCCGCAGACGGAGCGCCGTGGGCTCACCCGCGGCTCGGCGCGGTTGCTTCATTTCAGCGGCGACGGCCTACGACCTCGTCCAGAGGAGCACTCCGCAGGAATGCGTCTCGAAGGACGAAGGCACGGCGCAAACCCGATCCGCCGAGACGCGGCCGGAGCGCGTTCTCGCCGACAGGTCGAAACCGATCCCGCCGGAGCGGAGGAAGGCCGGGGCGCCCGGGTGTTCCTGTTCGCCGTCGCCGCGGACTCGGACTCGGACGACCGCTTTCATTCCGGTTTTTGGGCCTTTACGCCGAACATGGAAACGCGAAACGCCCGCTGCGAGGATTTCGCGGCGGGCGTTTTCGTTTG
>NZ_AKZI01000208.1 GCF_000293785.1 Rhodovulum sp. PH10
CCGCGAAGGGAATCCCCCACGAGTCAGAAATTCGTTCGGCTGGTATTACATCTTCTCGGAACCATTGCGCGGGGGCGGCATGACCTACGGAATCCGTCTTCTCGTATCCGGCGAGCGGGCCTGCTTCACCCGCCCCGAGATGAAGGTCGAGCGCGTCTCCTACGACGTGATGACGCCCTCGGCGGCGCGCGGCATCCTCGAGGCGATTCACTGGAAGCCGGCGATCCGCTGGGTCGTCGATGCGATCCACGTGCTGAAGCCGATCCGCTTCCAGTCGATCCGCCGTAACGAAATCGGTGCCAAGGCGCCGGTGACGAAAATCCGCACCTCGATGAGGAGCGGCGATCTCTCGGACCTCGCGCTGATCGTCGAGAAAGAGCGCCAGCAACGCGCCGCCACCGTGCTCACCGATGTCGCCTACGTGATCGCGGCGCATTTCGAGACGACCGACAGAGCCGGCCCGGGCGACACCGAGGGCAAGCACCTCGACGTCTTCAACCGGCGCGTCCGGCGCGGCCAGTGCTTTCATCAACCCTGCCTCGGCACGCGCGAATTCCCGGCCCGCTTCGAGCTGATCGAGCCGGGCGCGCCGACGCCGTTGCCTGTCCCTGAGAGCCTGACTCGAAATTCGTCCTTTATCGACGGGCTCTGGCGA
>NZ_AKZI01000209.1 GCF_000293785.1 Rhodovulum sp. PH10
GAAGGCTTCATGGCCCGCTTGGCCGAATGGGTCGCTTGTTTGCTGCAGGTCGGCACACCAAGCGCCGGGCGCGCCCTTCCCCGCGCCGCCGGGGAACTGCTGGTCCGATTCGTGACTGAAATCGCCGCGGCAGCCACCAATCCGCGCCAGTCCCTCGCCCTCGCGACCTGATGCGAATTCCTGCCCAGCCTCGCTCGCGTTGTCCATCATGTCCACAGCCTCGCCGGCGGCACCGGCGCACCACACCGTCATCGGGGTGCGCTAGCCGAGCGCCTGGTGGAGCCGCTGCTCGTTGTAGAACGTGATCCATGCGGCGATACCGGCCTTCGCCTCGCGGCCGTCGGCGTAGTGCTTCAGATGGACGTCCTCGTGTTTCAGCGAACGCCACAGTCGCTCGATGAACACGTTGTCCATCCAGCGACCCCGACCGTCCATCGAGACCCGGATCCCCGCCGCGAGCAGCGCGCCGGTGAAGGCGGCCGAGGTGAACTGGCAACCTTGGTCCGTGTTGAAGTCCGGCTTGCCGTACCGGGCCATCGCCTCCTCGAGCGCCGCCAGGCAGAACGAGGTGTCCAGCGTGTTCGACAGCCGCCATCCGAGAACCGCTCGGCTCGCCCAGTCGATGATTGCCACGAGGTAGAGAAAGCCGCGTCCGATCGGGATGTACGTGATATCGGCCGCCCACACTGGTTCGGGCGCTCGATCGAAAGGTCCCGCAACAGATAGGGAAACACCTTGTGGCCCGGCGCCGGCTTCGAGGTGTTCGGCATCGGCCCCAGCGCCGCGATCCCCATCAGCCGCATCAGGCGCTGCACGCGCTTGCGGTCGACGAGCCATCCCTCGGTCCGGAGCGTCGCCGTCAGCCGGCGCGAGCCGTAAAACGGCCACGCCGTGAACAGCTCGTCGAGCCGCCGCATCAGGGCGAGATCGTTGTCGTTGGCGGGCCGCGCAGGCCGGTAGACGCTCGACCGCGCCACCCCGAGCAAGGCACATTGCCGCCGGACCGAAAGCGTCTCGTCGCCACTATCGAGCATTCCTCGCCGGTCCGCCGCGCTCATCTGCCGGACCTCCTGGCTAAAAAATCCCGCTCCAACGTCAGCTGGCCGATCTTCGCATAGAGGTCGTCGACCGTCCGCTGCGCGAGCTTGTCGGCGTCCACACCCACATTCGGGTCGAACGCCCGCGCCGCGTTGTCGAGAAGCTGCTTCTTCCAGGCGTAAATCTGGTTGGGATGGACCTCGTAGCGCTGCGCCAGGTCGGCCACCATCGCTTGCTCGCGGATCGCCTCCAGCGCAATCTTCGCCTTCAGCCCCGCGTCGATCTTCCGTCTCGTTCTCTTCGTCATCGCCTGCTCCATCTACCAAACGGAGCCGCCGACTTCCAACTTACGCC
>NZ_AKZI01000210.1 GCF_000293785.1 Rhodovulum sp. PH10
GCTGCCAGTTGCAGCCGAGCGTGCCGCCGCCGATGAAGCTCGAGTCGAGGCCGTAGCCGACCGAGGCGAAGCCGGTGGGATCGGAGACGGTGGCGTCGTCGCTCCACGCGCCGCCGACGAAGCCGCCGACATAGCAGCCGGTCCACGAGAACACCGGGGCCACCATCGGCGGAGCCTTGGTGTGCATGCGCGCCGGCAGGTCGGCGGCGGAGGCGACACTGGCCATCGCCAGCACGGCGACGGATGCGAGCAGGATCTTCTTCACGAGACCCGACCTTTCGTTGATTGCGAGTGGGCGGACCATAAGGGCGTCGGTTGCGGCAAAGGTGACAATTCCGCAACATGTGTGACGCCCGCGCGCCAGCCGGGTTGTGTCGTACACCTTCTTGTTGAAAACGCCGCTCGCGGAGCCGGGCGCGGGCGCGTTTTGCGAGAACGCGCTGGGCCGAGGAGCCTCATCGTGGCGAAACGGTGGCGAGGCTCTGCCCCGTTCGGGCCGCCGCTCCGACCGGCCGGAATGCCGTGCGGGCGTGCGGGGGGAGGGAAACACACCCTCGGCGCCGAATCGCAGCGAATCGCGCGGTGACGGCGCGCCGGGAGCCCCGCCCATCGAGCCGCCGGAGGAAGGGGGGGGGGGGGGGGAAAAACGCGCGCAAAAGAAAAGCCCCGGGGGAGACCCCG
>NZ_AKZI01000211.1 GCF_000293785.1 Rhodovulum sp. PH10
CGGATCTTCGGCAGCTTCAGCTTCGACTTCAGGTACAGCAGCCGGTGGCAGACGAGCCGCGGCCCGTCGCCGCCGAACGGCAGCACCAGCCGTCCGGCCTCGAGCTCGCTCTGGAGCAGAAGCCGGCTCTCGAGCGCGACGCCGACGCCGTCGACCGCGGCATAGATCGCCATGAACGAGCGGTCGAAGCGCGGGCCGCGCGTCAGGTCGACGCCCTGCACGCCGTGCAGCCGCAGCCAGTCGCTCCACGGCACCAAATTCAGCTCGGAGTGAATCAGCGTGTGCTTGCGCAGGTCGCGCGGCGACTTCAGCGCGTTGCGCCCCTTCAGCAGCGACGGCGAGCACAAGGCGACGATCGTCTCCTCGGGAAACGGCTTCACCTCGACGCCCCAGGCGGGAAACACGTTGCCGTAGCGCACGTCGAAATCCGCCTCCCCGGCACCGAGATCGACCGCGGAGACGGAGGCGTTCAGCCGCACGTCGATGTCGGGCTCCGACGCGCCGAACCGCGACAGGCGCGGCATCAGCCACTGCGTGCCGAAGCTCGGCACGGTGTGGATGGTGAGAATGTCGCTCTTGCCGCCGCGCTCGATGCTGCGCTTGGCGGCCTCGATCAGACGAAACCCTTCGGTCACCTGCTCGGCGAAGCGGCGGCCGATGTCGGTCAGCTCGACGCCGCGGTGGCCGCGATGAAACAGCGCGATGCCGACCTCGCGCTCGAGAAAGCGAATCTGATGGCTCACCGCGGAGGGCGTGAGCAGAAGCTCCTCGGCCGCCGCCGCGAACGAGCCGAGCCGGGCCGCGGACTCGAACACCTGAATGGCCCTGAGCGACGGTGACTTCATGCGCCGGTCTCCGGCAATGCGCCGCATC
>NZ_AKZI01000212.1 GCF_000293785.1 Rhodovulum sp. PH10
GCCACCGGCTGCTGTACCTGAAGTCGAAGCTGAAGCTGCCGAAGATCCGGCGGTTCCGCGACTGGCTGTTCGACGAGCTGGCCGCCTCGCCGATGTGAGATGCCGCGGCGGGACCGTTTTTGCGCGTCCGGCTGCGGCGGGTGTCGCCCTCGCGACAGTCGTGACTCGTCTTGCATTCGCGCAGAGCTTGCGCGACAAAAGTCGGACGAGTGCCGCGACGGGCGACCGTTCGCGACACCGCGGGGCCCGAGCATGGGCCCGGCATGCGGCGGACCGTTTCGACAGCGAGGTTTTCCGTGGCCATCGAACGCTCACCCGTCTCGGTCGACCTCGCGCTGCAGGGCGGCGGCGCGCACGGCGCCTTCACCTGGGGCGTGCTCGACCGGCTGCTCCAGGAGCCGTGGTTTCGCATCGACGGCATTTCCGGCACCTCGGCCGGGGCGATGAACGGCGCCGTGCTGGTCTCCGCGCTGGCCTCCGGCGGCCGCGCGAATGCCCGCACCGCGCTCGAGGGCTTTTGGCGCAGCGTCGCCGAGGCCGCGACCTTCAGCCCGTTCCGCCGCACGCCGCTCGACGCGCTGCTCGGCCGCTGGACGCTCGACACCTCGCCCGTCTATCTGTTCACCGATCTGGTGGCGCGCGTGGTGTCGCCCTACGACTTCGGGCCGGGCATCAATCCGCTCGCCGACGTGCTCGCCGGCCACGTCGCGTTCGACGCGCTCGAGCGCAGCCCGGTCAAGCTGTTCGTGACGGCGACCAACGTCCACACCGGTCAGGGCCGCGTGTTCTCCAATGCGAGAATCACGCCGGCGGTGCTGCTCGCCTCGGCCTGCCTGCCGACGCTCTTCCAGGCGGTGGAGATCGACGGCGAGCCCTATTGGGACGGCGGTTATTCCGGTAACCCGACCATCACGCCGCTGGTGCGAGAGTGCGGCGCGCGCGACACCGTGATCGTGCAGATCAACCCGATCGAGCGGCCCGGCACGCCGCGCACCGCCCGCGAGATTCTGAATCGGGTGAACGAGGTGTCGTTCAACGCGGTGTTGCTGAAGGAGCTGCGGATGATCGCGCTGTTGCGCGAGGTCGCCGATCCCGGCGACTGCGAGGGCGCGCGCTGGGCGGAGATGCGCATGCACCGGATCGCCAGCGCCGCGATGGCCGAGCTCGATGCGTCCTCCAAGATGATCGCCGAGTGGCCGTTCTTCTGTGAGTTGCGCGATCTCGGCCGCGCCGCCGCCGAATCGTTCCTCGCGCGCCACGCGCACGACCTCGGCGAGCGCTCGACGCTCGATCTCGATTCGATGCGGCAACTGGTGTGATTCCGCGCGCTCGCGCAGCGTGAGTCCGCGCTGCACCCACGTCGTGCCGCGCCGCGGCGGAGCAGAACGGTGCGACGATGCAGCGGCGAGCGCATCTGCGCGCGAAGCGCGCGCGAAGACGGTATGTCGTGCACGCCGCCAGCGGAGCTTTACGGATGCGGCCGGAATTTCGGATGGTAACATCCGCTCAACCCGGCAGCGAGGTCCGCTGCCGCGGCACTTCCCCTTCTTCACACGACAGGTGGAATTGATGAAGCGCATCACGAGCATCCTCGCGACGTGCATACTCGCCGTTGCGTTCTCCGGACCGGCGCTCGCCGCGAGCGTCGTCCTGAAGCTCGGCCACATCGCCGAGCCCGAGCACCCCTACGGCCAGGGCGCCGACTATTTCGCGAAGCTGGTCGCCGAGAAGTCGGGCGGCGACATGAAGGTCGAGGTGTTTCCGAACTCTCAGCTCGGTGGCCAGAGCGAGATGATCGAGGGTCTCGTGTTCGGCTCGCTCGACATGGCGTTCGTGAACACCGCCGCGCTCGGTCAGTTCCAGCCGCAGATCTCGCTGTTCGATCTGCCGTTCCTGTTCGACGATCGGCCGCATGCCTATCGCTCGCTCGACAGCGTCGGCATGGAGATCGGCAAGAAGCTCGAGCCGCGCGGCCTGAAGCTGCTCGGCTACATGGAGAACGGCATCCGCCACATGACCGACAACGTGCGTCCCATCAAGACGCCGGAGGACATGAAGGGCCTGAAGATCCGGGTGCAGACCAACAAGATCCACGTCGAGATGATCAAGGCGCTCGGCGCCTCGCCGACCCCGATGGATCTCTCCGAGCTCTACTCGGCGATGCAGCAGGGCACCGTCGACGGCCAGGAGAACCCGTCCGCGCACATCTACACCAAGCGCTTCTACGAGGTGCAGAAGTACGCCTCGCTGACGGCCCACGCCTACTCGCCCGAGCCGGTGCTGATCTCGATGATCACCTGGAAGAAGCTGTCGCCCAAGCAACAGCAGGTCGTGCTCGACGCCGCCAAGGAGTCGATCGACTGGCAGCGCAAGGTCTCCGAGAAGGCCGACAACGACTACTGGGACAAGATCCGCGCGACCGGCAAGATGGAAGTGATCACGGTCGACCGCAAGCCGTTCCGCGAGGCGACCCGCGAGGTCACCGCCAAGTTCGCGCCGATGGTCGGACAGGACAACATCGACAAGGTCGACGCGCTCCGCGACAAGTGAGCCGTATTCGTCGCACGCCGCGCCCGGACGTTCGCCCGGGCGCGATCTTCGGCGCGCGGGCCGACGCATCCGCCTCTCTCGTCGCCGCCTCCGCCGCCGACCGTTTCCTCACTCCCGCCGGAAGACCCGACGACCCGCTTCCGGCGCGGCGTCCGCCGCCGCCGGCGGCTCATCGAGGTCCTGGCCGATGGATCTGATCTTCCGTTATCTCCGAAAAGTCCTGTACGGGATCTCGGTGGCCGCGATGCTGGTGATGCTCGCGATCATCTTCATGCAGGTGATCACCCGCTATCTGCTCGGCTTCACCTTCGAATGGTCGGAGGAGCTGGCCCGCTTCCTGTTCGTGTGGGTCGTCTTCCTCGGCTCCGCGCTGATCCTCGGCGAGGACGGCCATCTCTCGGTCGAGCTGGTTCCGCGTCTCCTGAAGGGAACCAAGCCGGGCCTGGTGCTCGACGTGTTCATCAATGCCTGCGGCTACGTCTTCATCCTGCTCCTGATCGTGCAGGGCTGGGTGATGACCGAGACCATGACCTTCCAGGAGTCGCCCGGCCTCGGCATCCCGATGAGCTGGGTCTATGTGATCATGCCGGTCTCCGGCATTCTGATGCTGCTCTATCACGTTCGGGACACGGTCAAGATCGTGCGCAAGATCGCCGGCCGCCCGCAGCCGGAGGCCTGAGCCATGGGAACCGCCCTGGTCGTCGCGTTCATCGTGCTGGCGCTGCTCGGCGTGCCGGTCGCCTATGCGCTCGCGCTGTCGGTCTCCTTCGTGCTGTTCATGTACATGGACCTGCCGCAGGTTCTGGTGACGCACAACATCTTCGCCGGCATCAACTCGTTCTCCTTCATGGCGGTGCCGTTCTTCATGCTGGCCGGCGCCTTCATGTCGGCCGGTGGCGTCACCCGCCGTCTGGTCGGCGTCGCCCAGGCGATGGTCGGCTCCTTCACCGGCGGCCTCGCCCAGGCGGTCGCGGTCGCCGGCATGTTCTTCGCGGCGATCTCCGGCTCGTCGGCCGCCACCACTGCGGCGATCGGCTCGACCATGATCGACGAGATGGAGCGCAAGGGCTATCGCCGCGATCTCGCGACCGGCATCGTCGCCGCCTCCGGTACCGTCGGCATCGTCATTCCGCCGTCGATCACCTTCGTGGTCTACGGCGTCATCGCCAACGTCTCGATCGGCGATCTGTTCGTCGGCGGCGTGCTGCCCGGCGTGCTGATGGGCCTGTCGATGTGCGCCATGGGCTGGTTCATCGCGCGCCGCAACGGCATCCCGCCGGAAGGCTCGTTCTCGATCCTGCAACTGCTGCGCACCATCAAGGAGGCGTTCTGGGCGCTGCTGACGCCGGTCATCATCATCGGCGGCATCTATGGTGGCGTGTTCACGCCGACCGAGGCGGCCGCGGTCGCCGCGGTCTACGGCATCGTGGTCGGCATGTTCGTCTACAAGGAGCTGAAGCTGAAGGATTTCCCGGAGATCGTCTTCAAGGCGGTGATCGGGACCACGCTGATCATGTTCCTGGTCGGCGCGGCAAAGGTGTTCGGCTGGATGCTGACGAACCTGCAGGTGCCGCATCACGTCGGACAGGCGGTGGTGGCGCTCACCGCGTCGCCGGTGCTGTTCATGCTGATCATGAACGTGCTGCTCCTGATCCTCGGCACGCTGGTGAACGCCTCGGCGGCGGTGGTGATTCTCACGCCGATCTTCCTGCCGGTGGCGATCTCGCTCGGCATCGATCCCCTGTATTTCGGCGTGATCATGGTGATGAACCTGGCGATCGGCTGCATCACGCCGCCGGTCGGGCTCGATCTGTTCGTCGCCTCGGCGATCGCCAAGGTGCCGCTCGAGCAGGTGATGAAGGCGACGCTGCCCTATCTTCTGGCGCTGCTGGTGACGCTGCTGCTCGTCACGCTGGTTCCGCCGATCGCGACGGTCTTGCCCAATCTCCTGCAGTGATCGTCGTCGAGCGCCGCCGACCTCCGGCGGCTGCGGATGCGCGAGAGCCGGTCTCCCCGACCAGGGAGGCCGGCTTTTTTGTTCCCCGGCGGTTGCCGGCGGTCGTCACTGCCGGCCCCGCCCGCACGGCGTGCAAATGCTCGACAGCCGCCCGGCGTCGTGATACCGGACGAGTGTGGTTCTCGGCCGGAGTCGTCCGTCCGGGATTAAAAGGGAACACGGTGCGCCGTCGCGAGACGGCAATGCCGTGGCTGCCCCCGCAACTGTGAGCGGCAAGGATCGCCGAGACGAGCCACTGGCCGGCAAACGGCTGGGAAGGTTCGGCGAGACGCAGACCCGCGAGCCAGGAGACCTGCCACACCCGTCCGCCATCAGGCGGGCGGCTCGTCGTTCGGACGCCGGGGTGAGCGTCGTGCTACACCGGGGACGCCCCCGCGTCCTCGTGCGGCCTGTTCTCCCGAGCGTCTCCTTGCGGTTCGAGGCCCGAGTGGCCACGTCAGGAGACCTCACTCGTGACAAACGTCAAATCGATGCTCGCGGCGGCGACCGCCGCCCTCGCTCTCGCCGGCGCGCCGGCGCAGGCGCATTTTCAGCTCGTCTACACGCCCGACGTGGTGCTGGAGAAGGCGGCCGACGTGCCGCTGCTCCTCGTCTTCTGGCATCCGTTCGCCAACGGCCACGCGATGGACATGGGCAAGCCGCAACAGTTCTTCGTCGTCCACAAGGGCGAGAGGACCGATCTGACGGACTCGCTCGCGCCGATCACCTTCACGGGAGCGGAAAACACCGCCAAGGGTTTTGCGGCCAAGGTGCCGGTGCGGCGCATGGGCGACTACGTGTTCGCGCTGGTGCCCGAGCCTTATCTCGAGACGAGTGAAGACAAGTTCATCCAGCAGATCACGAAGTCGTTCGTCAATCGCGGCGGCGTGCCGACCGGCTGGAACGAGCCGCTCGGCCTGCCCACGGAAATCGTGCCGCTGAACAAGCCGACCACCGTGCTCGCCGGCTCCACCTTCACGGGGCAGGTCTTGTCCGAAGGCAAGCCCGCCGCCGGCGTCGAGATCGAGATCGAGTACATGGCCGCCGAGCCCGACATGACGACGCGCAAGGCCGGCGAGCCGAGCGTGTCGCCGCCGCCCGGCGGTGCGCTGGTCGCCGTCACCGATCAGAACGGCATGTTCACCTTCGGCGTGCCGAAGGCCGGTTTCTGGGGCTTTGCCGCGCTCGGCAGCGGGCCGGAGAAGACCCACCAGGGCAAGCCGCTGTCGCAGGACGCGGTGCTTTGGGTGCGCGCCTGGGATCTGAAATAACAAGGGCCCGAGCGGGAGAGCTTTCATGCACATCGTCGACGGTGCCCTGTCGGCCCCGGTCGTGATCACGGGGGCGGTTCTCGCGGCAGCGGGGATCGGGCTCGGGCTCAGGCGGATGCCGATGGAGAAGATCCCGGCGGCCGGCGTGTTGTCGGCCACCTTCTTCGTCGCCTCGCTGGTGCACGTGCCGATCGGGCCGTCGAGCGTGCATCTCATTCTGAACGGCCTGGCCGGGCTGGTGCTCGGCTGGGCCGCCTTTCCGGCGCTGTTCGTCGGGCTCCTGCTGCAGGCGGTGTTTTTCGGCTTCGGCGGGCTCACGGTGCTCGGCGTCAACACGGTGAACATCGCGCTGCCGGCGGTGATCGTCGGCTGGGTGTGCCGGCCGGCGATCGCGGCGAGCTCGCCGAAGGTCGCGGCGATCTGGGGCGCGATCGGCGGGGCGCTGGCGATCGCGCTGACCACGCTTCTGGTCGGTATCGCGCTCGCCGCGTCGGGCTCGCAGTTCGTGGCGGCGGCGAAGCTGGTGTTCTTCGCGCACATCCCGGTGATGGTGATCGAGGCGGCGCTCACCGGGGCGGCGGTGCTGCTCGCCCGTCGCGTCAAACCGGAGCTGTTCGATGCGCTCGGCCCGGCGCCGAGGGAGGCGTGAGATGAGAGTTCGTTCAGTTGCCGCGATCACGGTCGTGATCACGTGCGTGTCGAGCGGGGTGGCGCTCGCCCACAAGGTGGTGGCGGGAGCGTTTGCGAGCGGCGACCGCATCGAGGGCGAGATCGGCTTCTCCGACGGCTCGATGGCGGCGAACGCGCTGGTCGAGGTTTTGGCCGAGGACGGCCGCAAGCTCGGCGAGGTTCGCACCGAGGAGGACGGCACCTTCGTTTACACGCCGACCGAGAAGGTGCCGATCGTGTTCCGTGCCGATCTCGGCGCCGGGCACGTCGCCGAGGTGCATCTGTCGGTCGACGAGCTGCCGGCCCGCTTGCGGGCAGGATCGAGCGCCGGCGTCGGTGCGCCGTCTGCTGCAGTGACGCCTTCGCCTACGGCCGTCGCTGCCGAAGGCTCGGCCGAGGCGCCGGCCACAGCGTCGGCCACCGCGTCGGCGCTCGAGGCCCAGCGGACGCTGCTCGCCGAGCTCGTGAGAAACGAGGTGCGGCCGCTGCGGCGTGAGATCATCGCGCTGAAGGAGAAGAACGACCTTCAGTCGATCCTCGGCGGCATCGGCTACATTTTCGGCCTGTTCGGCCTGTGGTTCTTCTTCGCCGCGCGCCGGGCGAACGCGAAAGCGGCCGGCCGATGACGCAGTCCGTCGAGAGCGTCCCCGGGCTCCTCGATGCGACGGGTGGCAGCGTCGTCGCCGGGCGTGACGCGCGGCTGCGAATCCTCGCTGCGGCAGTGTTTGCCGTCGTGGTGGTGTCGCTGTCGGGCGCGGCTGCGCTCGGCCTCGCGCTCGCGGGCGCATTCACCGTGGCGGTGCTGGCGCGGCTGCCGGTGGTGCGCACGCTGAAGCGCGTGATCACGATGGACGGCTTCATCGTCGTGATGCTGGCGATGCTGCCCTTCACCGTGCCGGGCGAGCCGGTGTTTCATCTGCTCGGCTTCGCCGCCACCCGCGAGGGTTTTTTGCAGGCGCTCACCATCGGCGTGAAGGCGAACGCGATCGTGCTGATGGCGCTGGCGCTGCTCGGCTCGATGGAGGCCGTGCTGCTCGCCCGCGCGCTGCGCGCGCTTCTCGTGCCCGAGCGGCTGGTGCATCTCGTGCTGTTCACGGTGCGCTATGTCGACGTGCTCGACCGCGAGCAGCGGCGGCTGCGCATCGCCATGAAGGCGCGCGGGTTTCGGCCAAAGACCTCGTGGCACACCTACCGCACCTTCGGCTATCTGGTCGGCATGCTCCTGGTGCGGGCGCTCGAGCGCTCCGAGCGTATCTTCGGGGCGATGAAGTGCCGCGGTTTTGCCGGCCGGCTTCATCTCGAGGCGACATGGTGCTGGTCCGCCGCCGATGTTTCGTTCGCGCTCGCGGGCATCGCGCTCGTCAGCACGATGGCGGCGCTGGAGATTCTGCATGTCGCCGGCTGATGCGGGCGACCCGCTCGCCGACCCCGCGCCGGCCTTGCTGGAGACGAGCGGTATCGTCTTCGCCTATCCGGGGCGTCCGCGCGTGCTCGACGGCGCGAGCCTCGCGCTCGCGGCCGGCGAGCGGCTGTGCCTCACCGGGCCGAACGGCGCCGGCAAGAGCACGCTGTTGCAGATCGTCGTCGGCCTCTTGGTGCCGCAGGCGGGCACCGTCACGGCGTTCGGGCGGGCGCGGCGCGAGGAGGCGGACTTTCACGAGGTGCGCTGCCTCGCCGGGCTGGTCTTTCAGGATCCGGACGATCAGCTGTTTTGCCCGACGGTCGCCGAGGACGTCGCCTTCGGCCCGTTGAACATGGGGCGCAGCCGCGCCGAGGCGGCGGCGATGGTCGAGCGCGTGCTGGCAAAGCTCGGCCTCGCGCATCTGCGCGATCGCGTCACCCACAAGCTGTCGGGCGGCGAGAAGCGTCTCGTCACGCTCGCTGCCGTGCTGGCGATGGAGCCGCGCGTGCTGCTGCTCGACGAGCCGACGAACGGCCTCGACGAGCCGACCGCCGCGCGGGTGACCGACATTCTGATCGGCCTGCCGCAGGCGATGATCGTCGTCTCGCACGACCCGCATTTCCGGAAGAAGATCGCGACCCGCACGGTGCGGCTCGGGGACGGGCGCATCGTTCCCGAATTTTCGGCCTGAACCCGCCGGAGAGGCGGGGGCGTCATACCGGATTCGGCTGATTGATTCCCGAGGCGGGATTCCCGGCTGGAGT
>NZ_AKZI01000213.1 GCF_000293785.1 Rhodovulum sp. PH10
AGAGCCGATCCGAGAAGTTGTTGAGTCTCGGGAATCGGTTGTGATTCCGTAATGCCACCGTGATTCGCCAGCGGAGGCACCGATGTGGAAGCCCGAACACCGCGTTGCCGCGGACCGACGCGGTCTTCGTTATCCGAGCGATCTCACCGACGCCGAATGGGCGCTGATCGAGCCGCTGATCCCGCCGGCCCGGCGGGGTGGTCGCCGCCGCTCGGTGAATGTGCGCGCGGTTCTCGACGCGATCTTCTACGTGCTGTGGACGGGCTGCCAGTGGCAGGCGCTGCCGAAGGATCTGCCACCCAAGAGCACGGCGCATTCCTATTTCATCCTGCTGGATCGTGAGGG
>NZ_AKZI01000214.1 GCF_000293785.1 Rhodovulum sp. PH10
GCTGCGGCGGCCGGGCCTGCGGCTGGCGGCCCTGCCGATCGGCGCGTCCGTCGGTCTGCGGCTTGTCCTGGCGCGGCTCCTGGCGCTGCGGCCGGGCATTCCGGCTCGGCCGGGCGTTTCCACGGGCGGCGTTTCCGCGCGGGGCGTCGCCACGGGTGACGTCGTCACGGGTGGCACTGCCGTTGCGGGCTGCCGCATCCGGGGTGCGACCCGACGCGTCACCGCGCGAGCGGGCCTGCCCGTTCGCCGCGCGCGCCTTCTGGGCCCGCGGAGCGGAGGACGAGGACGGCTGCCGGGTGCGGGTCGCCGGGGCCTCGGCCGCGGAGCGCGAGGCCGGGCGCTCGGCGCGCCGGTCGGTGGAGGGGATGCGCATCCGGATCAGCGTCTCGATGTCGCGCAGGAAGGCGACCTCCTCGGCGTCGCAGAACGAGATCGCGATGCCCTCGGCGCCGGCCCGCGCGGTGCGGCCGATGCGGTGGACGTAGCTTTCCGGGATGTTCGGCAGGTCGTAATTGACGACGTGCGAGATGCCCTCGACGTCGATGCCGCGGGCGGCGATGTCGGTCGCGATCAGCACGCGGGTGTCGCCGGTGCGGAACGAGGCGAGCACGCGCTCGCGCTGATTCTGCGACTTGTTGCCGTGGATCGCCTCGGCGCCGATGCCGGACTTGGCGAGGCTGCGCACCACCTTGTCGGCACCGTGCTTGGTGCGGGTGAAGACCAGGCAGCGGTCGATCGGCTCGCTGCGCAGGATGTCGGCGAGCACGGCCGGCTTCATCGCCTTGTCGAGCCGCACCACCCGCTGGTCGATCCGCTCGGCGGTGGAGGACTGCGGGGTCACCGACACGCGGGCCGGATCGCGCAGCATCTCGCCCGCCAGCTCGGCGATCGCCTGCGGCATGGTGGCCGAGAAGAACAGCGTCTGGCGGTCCTTGGGCAGCCGCGCGACGATCTTTCGGATGTCGTGGATGAAGCCCATGTCGAGCATGCGGTCGGCTTCGTCGAGCACCAGCACCTCGACCGAGGAGAGCTTCAGCGCGTTGCTCTGCACGAGGTCGAGCAGCCGGCCCGGGGTGGCGACCAGCACGTCGAGCCCGCCGAGCACGGCGCGCACCTGACGGCCCATCGAGACGCCGCCGATCGCGAGATCGGAGGTGAGCGGCATGTGGCGCCCATAGGCGCGGAACGAATCGAGGATTTGGCCGGACAGCTCGCGGGTCGGGCTCAGCACCAGCACGCGGCAGGTCTTCCGCTCCGCCCGACGGGGGTCGGTGATCAGGCGCTGGAGGATCGGGAGTGCGAAGGCGGCGGTCTTGCCGGTGCCCGTCTGGGCGATCCCGATCACGTCGCGCCCTTCGAGGGCGAGCGGCACCGTCTGGGCCTGGATCGGGGTGGGGGTGACGTAGTTCTCGTCAGTGAGAGCACGAGCGATCGGCTCGGCCAATCCAAAACCTTGGAAGGAAGTCAAAGGGTCGCTTTCTGTTTGCCATAGCGAGCCGCGCGCTCCCGGTCGGAGCGCTGCGTGCTGCCGATGAACGGGACATCCCGCGTGGTCTGGGCTGTCTTCGAAGAGCGGATGGGGCCGAAACCGGATTATTGATTTCGTTCACGCGGCCCAGGGGGGACCAACCCGTGGTCGGTCGTCCGCTCGCGCTCTATATGGGCCATTTCGACGCGATTTTCAAGCTGGGCGACCGGTAAAATGGTGCGACCGGACGTTGCAGCCCGGCTCGTGTGCCGTTGCGCGCCTCGGATTGGGGGTTCGCATGGCCGTCACGGCTTCAGATACGACAGCACCACCTCCTCGATGTGGCGGCCGCGCTCGGCGAGGCTGTCGGGATCGTCGGTCGTCCGCCCGAAGATGGTGGCGAGCGTGTAGCGATTCTGGAGATAGAAGAAGCCGAGCGAGGCGATCGAGATGTAGAGCTGCACCGGGTCGATGCCGGGGCGGATGGTGCCGGCCGCGGCGCCGCGCGCCAGCTGATGCGACAGCGTGGTGACCAGCGGCATGTGCAACGCCCTGATCTTCGCCGACTGCTTGAGGTAGCGCG
>NZ_AKZI01000215.1 GCF_000293785.1 Rhodovulum sp. PH10
AAGCGGCTCCGGCGCAGCCCCGTCGGAGTTCCCAAACGGGCTCTGACCCGCACCCGAACTAAAACCGGTTCTTGCGCTCGCGCACCTCGGCAAACACTTGGGCGGCGGGCTTACCGCTCATCTTCACCGCGGTCGCGACCACCGGCACGTCGGCGCGCAGGAACGGATTGGCCCGCTTCTCCTCGCCGATCGTCACCGGAATGGTCGGCCGGCCGGCGGCGACTTGCTTCTCGGCCTCGGCGGCGCGCTGCTTCAGCGCCGGATTGTCCGGCTCGATCGTCAGCGCGAAGCGGATGTTGGACAGCGTGTACTCGTGCCCGCAGAAGATCTTCGTGTCGTCCGGCAGGTCGCGCAGCTTCACCAGCGAGGCCCACATCGTCTCGGGCGTGCCCTCGATCACCCGGCCGCAGCCGATCGAAAAGAGCGTGTCGCCGACGAAGGCGATCTTCTCGTCGGAAAACCAGTAGGCGATGTGCCCGGCGGTGTGGCCGGGCGTCTCCAACACCTTTGCCGTCAGCGAGCCGACCGTCACGGTGTCGCCCTCGACCACGGTCGCGTCGACCGCCGGGATCGGCTGCGTCTCCTTGCGCGGGGCGACGACCTTGCAGCCGTGCCGCGCCTTCAGCTCGGCGACGCCGCCGGTGTGGTCGCCGTGGTGATGGGTGATCAGGATGTCGGTGAGCGTCCAGCCGGTCGATTTCAGCGCCTCGTCGACCGCCCACGCCTCGGGCGCGTCGATTGCGGCGGTGGCGCCGGTCGCCGGATCGTGGATCAGGACGCCGTAATTGTCGGACAGGCAAGTGAACAGATGCGTTTGTGCGGCCATGGCTTCCATCGTTCGGTTCGCTCGCCCGTCGACCTAGGACGATCGGGCGGGTTGCGCAACGCTTCGGACCGGTCGCACCGTGCGGTGCCCGTGGTCTTCGATGCCGTGGTCTCTCGGTCGCCGGCTCACAGCCGGCGGGACACGGCCCGGCCCTCCTCGCGGAGAACGGTGCCGATCTCGTCGAGCCGGTGGTCGCCGGCGATGTCCTCGATCGCGATCGGCAGCTTCTGCCGCCAGTTCGGGTGCTCGTTGATGGTGCCGGGCACGTTCGGCTGGTCCTCGACCTGGAAGACGTCCTCGGCGGCGATCACCAGGAGCCGGCTCGGCGTGCGGGCGAGGAAGCGGGCGATGCCCTGGAACGACACGTGGTCGACCCCGGCGTCGCGCTTCAGCGCCTCGCTGACCTTTTCGCGGGCGGTCTGGCGCTCGGCGACGGTCTCGCCCGGGTCGATGCCGAGCCCGTGCTTGACGTCGAGGTCGTGGCCCGACAGCCAGCCGGTGAAGGTCGGCAGGTCGTGGGTGGCGAACGACACCAGAGCCTGCGGCGGATAGGTGCCGGGCGCGCAGAACGAGCCGTCGCCGTTCCAGTTGCGCTCGAACAGCATCACCCGGTACGACCAGATGTTCCAGTCGGCGAGCGTCTCGCGGAATCCTTCGGGCACGGTGCCCAAATCCTCGCCGACCACGACGCAGTGCTGGGCGTTGCTCTCCTGCGCGACCACCGCGAGCATCGCCTGCAGCGGAAAGCGCACATAGGTCCCCTGATCGGGCTTGAAGCCCTGCGGCACCATGTAGAGCCGGTTGAAGCCGAGCACGTGGTCGAGCCGGATCGCGCCGGCGTGCCGCATCACCGCGCGCAACGTCTCGCGCAGCAGCGCGAAATCGGTCGAGATCAGGACGCGCGGATTGAACGAGGCGAGGCCCCAGTCCTGCCCGGCGGTGTTGAGGAGATCGGGCGGCGCGCCGGCGGAGAGCTCGCGCACATAGGCGCCCTGCGCGGCCCACACGTCGGCGGAGTCGGCGGCGACGCCGACCGCGACGTCGAGATAGAGGCCGATCGGCATGCCGGCGGCCCGCGCCGCCTCGGCGCAGGCGGCGAGCTGGCGGTCGGCGACCCACTGCAGGAAGGCGTGAAACTCGATCTCGGCGGCGGCGCTCTGGCGCAGGGTCGCGACCATCTGCGGCGACGGCTTGCGCCACTCCTCCGGCCACTCCCACCACGGTCCGCCGTGGCGGGCGCGCAGCACCAGGAAGGCGGCGTAGCGCGCCAGCCACTGGCCGCGATCGGCCTTGAAGGCGGCGAAGTCGTCGCGCCGCGCCTTCTTGGCCCGCTTGCGGAAGGCGTCGAAGGCGAGCCGCAAGCCCTTCAGCTTGGCGGCGATGACGCCGGCATAATCGACCTGCGGCGTCTCGCGCAGGCGCGAAACCTCCTCGGCGAGACCGGCCGCCTCGAGGCCGGGAAATTCCGGGATCGCCTCGACGTCGATATAGAGCACGTTGAGGAAGAGCCGGCTGGTCGGCGAATAGGGGCTGATCGCGTTCGGATCGTCGAGGGTGATCGCGTGCAGCGGGTTGAGCGCGATGCCGGCGGCCCCGCGTGCGGAGGCGATCCCGACCAGCGTCTTCAGGTCGCCGAAGTCGCCGATCCCCCAGTTGCGGCGCGAGCGCACGCCGTAGAGCTGGACCGCGAAGGTCCACACCCGTCCGTTCTGGTCGAACACCTCGGGCTGCCACGCCCGTTCCGGGGCGACCAGCAGCGGATCGGTGCGGCTCTCGCCGTTCGGGCCGTCGATCCGCAGGCGATAGGAGCCGACGGCAAGCCCCGGCACGACCACCGCGCCGTGCTCGCAGCCGCCCTGCGCCACCTCGTGGTCGGCGCCGTCGAGGATGCGCCAGCCGTCGCCGTCGCCGCACAGGCCGTCGAGCCGGCCGTCCCGGCCGACCCGCACCACCCGCACGGTCGGGTCGTGGCCCGGCGGCGGGCCGCTGCGGGCCAGCACGTCGACCACCGCGTCGACCGCCTCTTCGCTCGGCACGCGGTGCTCGCCGCGCGCGTCCCAATACGCCGTCTCGACGCCGAAATCCTCGGCCCGACGATTCAGCTCGCCTTCGGTCACCATGGGGGTGCTTTTCGTCTCGTATGCGTGCGCGGACTGTGCCGTGTGTCGATGTGAAACGTGTGTCTACGCGTCGTGTGCCGGAATGTCTGCCGCCGATGTGCCTGCCGATGTGCCTGCTGCCGGTGGTCCTGCCGATCCGTCGCATGAACGTCGCCCGCCGAGCGCCGCCGGCACACCGAAAACTCGGTCGCCGCGCGGATCGTCCCGACAGCGATGCGCGCGCGATCTGCGAACCATAATCGTGCGGCCGACCCGTGCAAGGCCCCGGTCGCGCGGCGCTCCGCCACATTCACCTCCCGCGGGAGGGGCCGCACGACGACCGCATGCTCGCGGCACGGTCACGCGGGAGGGCCGCGAATCGGCGATCATCGCGCCCGCGCCCGGGGGCTGGGTCGGTCGGCCGAGCGGGCGGCCGCGACGTGGGTGACGACAGAGGGAGCAGGGGAGAGCGCGTGCATCACCGGCATCGAGACAAACGGAACGAACGGAACGAACGGAACGAACGGGACGAACGGAAAGGGACGGCGCCGCTCCGGCGCCTGCCGAGAGAAAATTCGCGGCCGCGGTCGGGGTGCGAGTCCCGCACGTGCCGAATGCACCCGTGCGAATCGCGGGTCCTTGCGGTGCCGTCCGCAACATGCCTCGAACACGTCCTCCCCGCGGTGACGGCCGGATCGATGGCGGGTGCACCTTCGCCGTGGTGCCGAAACAACCGCACCGTCCGCACCGGGTTCCCTTCTCCTGCCGCATTGTCGGGGTTCCACGATGGAACCCGAACCGGGCTCGGACGTTTGTCCCGGCCGGTGGGGCACTCCAGCAGTCGCCGTATCTCTTTCGTTCAGTCGGACACGATCGCTCGCTCATGACGCATGATCCGCGCCTTTCGTCGGCGATCGACGCCGCCCCGCTCGATTCCGACGCCTATGCCCGCCGGTTCGTCATCGAGGACGTCTTCCCGACATTGGAGGGCGGCCGCTGGCCGGTGAAGCGGATCGTCGGCGAGCCGATCGACGTGTGGGCGGACATCTTCCGCGACGGCCACGAGGTGCTCGCCGCGGCGCTGCGCTGGCGGCGCGAGGGCGAGCGCGGCTGGTGGACGGCGCCGATCGTGCCGGTGGAGAACGATCGCTGGCGCGGCACCTTCGTGCCGATCGAGCTGGGGCGCCACGTGTTCGCGATCGAGGCGTGGACCTCGGCCTTCCTCACCTGGCGCCGCGACACATTCGCCAAGCAGAAGGCGGGCGTCGACATCACGCTCGATCTTCGCGAGGGCCGCGAGCTGATCGCCGCTGCGGTGGCGCGGGCGGGCGACGCGGCCGGGCGCCTGCAGGCGGCGCTCAACATGTTCGAGGCGACCGGCGAGGCGGGCACGC
>NZ_AKZI01000216.1 GCF_000293785.1 Rhodovulum sp. PH10
GTAGTACTAGGGTCCAGACCCATAAAATGATTGGCAGGCCGAGCGGCTTGTGATTCACGGTCTTCGGGAGGAGCCGTGATGAATCGAGACCTGTTCTGGCTGACCGAGGCGCAGTTCGATCGCATCCGTCCGCATCTGCCGACCGACACGCGCGGAAAGGCGCGGGTAGACGACCGTCGGGTGATCAGCGGGATCGTGCATGTCCTGAAGTCGGGAGGTCGATGGGTCGATGCCCCGGCGGAGTACGGCCCCCGGAAGACGCTCTACAATCGCTATGTGCGGTGGGCCGAAAAGGGCGTCTGGAAGAACCTCTTCCATGCGCTGGCCAGTGCGGGTGGCCCGCCGGAGCAGGTGCTGATCGACAGCTCTGCCGTCAAGGCGCATCGGTCGGCAGCCGGCGGGAAAGGGGGGAGCGGACGCAGGCGATCGGCCGTTCGCGCGGCGGCCGCACGACCAAGATCCACGCGCTGACCGACCGGCATTGCCGCCCGATCGCTTTTCTGCTCACCAGCGGCAACGTCGCCGATTGCACCGCCGGACACGACCTCCTGAAGCAGTTGTCGGACGCCTGCATCCTACACGCCGACAAGGGCTACGACTCGAACGCCATCCGACGTCAGGTCGAGGCCAACGGCACCATGCCGAACATTCCGCCGAAGGTGAACCGGCGCTGGAAGAGCACGTTCTCGCGGGTCCTCTACCGCAACCGCAACGCCATCGAGCGCATGTTCTGCAGGCTGAAGGACTTCCGCCGCGTCGCCACCCGATACGACCGCCTCGCCGTCAATTTCATGGCCGCGGTCCATATCGCTGCTATCGTCTGCTATTGGTTATGAGTCTGGACCCTAG
>NZ_AKZI01000217.1 GCF_000293785.1 Rhodovulum sp. PH10
CGGTGACCTCCTTCGGCACGCCCTTCGGGACGAAGATGCCGAAATAGTTGTCGGTCGGCTTGTACTTCGGAACGATCGTGCCGAGCGGCGGGATGGTGCCGAAGCCGTCGAGCTGGAGCGGCTTGGAGCTGAACACCGCGAGCGGACGGATGCGCTTGGCGCGGATCATCTCGGCCTGCTCGACGGCGAGCTGGGTGGTGGCCGCGGTCTCGCCGCCGGCGGTGGCGATCACCGCCGGGTTGCCGCCGTCGTAGGTGACCTGACGGGCCTGCACGTCGGCCGCCTGCGAGAAGGCGCCGAGCGCCGAGCCGCCCGAGGAGTTGATGCCGGCGGTGGCGACAGTCACCGTGTTCGGCTTGGCCTTCATCGCCTGGATGACGTCCTCGAGGGTCTTGTAGGGCGCCTTGCTGTTGACGCCGAACACCGAGGCGTTGATCACGCCGAGATAGAGGTGCCAGTCGCTCGCCTTGGTGCCGAGCAGGCCGGTGACGGAGTAGGTGCCCAGATCCTTGGCGGCGCCGGAGGTCCAGGTGTAGCCGTCCTTGTCGCCCTCGAGCACCGACTTGGTGCCGATCGAGCCGGACGCGCCCGGCTGGTTGACCACCACCACGGTCTGGCCGATCGCGGACTCGATCTCCTTGGCGAGCAGCCGCACGACCTGGTCCGTCGAGCCGCCGGCGCCCCACGGCACCACCACGGTGATCGGCTTGGTCGGCTTCCACGGATAGTTCTCTGCCGAGGCCGCGCCCGACATGGCGAGCACGGCGATGGCGGTCGCCGAGAGAAGCTTCCGAATCATTCGTTGTCTCTCCTGATCGTTTCTGATGTTCGATCGAACGTCGTCTTGTTCGGCCCGGCTCTTGCGGCCGGTGCACAAGGTGCTTGGTCGTCGAAACGGGGGCGGCGAAAAGACGAAGCCGCCCCGAGGCGGGGGAATCGACGTCGCGGCTCGTCAGACCGGATGGGGACGCATCGACCTCCAATCGGGGGACGGGCCGACCGCGAGGCCGGGAACGGTGGCGAGCGAGCCGAGCGAAACGGCGCCGTCGCGGATCGCCAGGCGCACGCGACCATTGCTGCGCCGGTAGAGATCGGGATGGGCGTCGAGGAAGCGCGTCTGCTCGTCGTCGGAGGCGCCGGCCATGCCGTCGACATAGTGGTGGCCGTTGCGCTCGACGTGGGTGACGCCGACCAGCGTGGCGAGCGCGAGATCCTGCTGCACCGCGACGCCGGCCTGGGTGGTGAGATCCTCGGCGGACATGAACGACGTGGCGGTGCCTTCCTCGGCGTTCCACCGGGCGACCCTCGCCCGGTTCAGGAGCGCGCGATAAAAACCCTTGCACGACTTCGCCGAGATGCCGCGGTAGCCGAGTGCGCGGGCGGCCGGGAAGACGCCGATGTCGCAGTCCGATTCGTCGACCTCGACCGGGATCAGGCGGGCGAGCGCCTGCACCGGCTCGCTCATCGCGTGCGCCCGACCGATCGGCTGCTCGATATGCAGCGTCGACGCCTTCATCCGGGCGAGCCGCGGCTCCTCGCCGATCCGTCGCCAAAGATCGACCACAGCGTCGACCGTCTGGTACTGCTCGTTGCCGTCGAGGGTGACGACATAGGGCTCGGCGATCCGGTCGAGCACCGCAGCGATGGCGGACAGGCGCTCGATGTCGGCGTCGGCATGGCCCGACACCTTCAGCTTGAAGTGCTTGTGGCCATAGGCCGCGATCACCTCCTCGAGGCTTTCCGGCAAGCCGTCGTCGAGCCGCTTGCCGGCGGTCTCGGCGCGCGTCAGCGCGTCGACCATGCCGACGGTGTGGCGCACGAAGATCGACGGCGCGGGCGACAGGCTTTCGAGGAAGGCGTCGAGATCGAAGCCGGCGAGGTCGGGCGTCGTCTCGCCGGTCAGGCCGAGCCGGTTGCCCTTCACCAGCGCGAAGGCCGTCACGCCGTCGAGCCGGGCGAGCGCGTCGATCACCGCGCGCTCGTGCTCGGCGATGCCGAAGGAGGCGACCAGCGCGTTGAGCCCGGCCTCGGCGCAGGCGGCGCGGTGGGCCGGCTCGATGCGCACCGACAGGCCGAAGGCGGTGTCGGCCTCGGCCGCCACGAGATGGCGGCGGGCGATCGCGAGCGAGGTGCGGAGCTGATCGAAATTCTGCTCG
>NZ_AKZI01000218.1 GCF_000293785.1 Rhodovulum sp. PH10
CGGAACAGACGCACGCGAGCCCAGTGATGGAGCCGCGGTCCCTTGCCGCCGGGGGCCGCCGCCAGACGGCGCCAGTCGCGTGCCGGAATGCGGGCCGCGACCGCGGCGGCGGCCTCGTATGCAAACGGCTGCACCATCAGGCGCTCGTTGCCACGTACGGCCATTACGTGAGGTTGGCCGCGCTGCTCCAGCGCCATCCGAAGCCCCTTGTCGGAGCCGTAGACCGCATCGCCGAGCACCCAGGCGCAGGAGATCCCGGCATCGAGGGCGGCCATCAGCATGCTGCGTGCGAGTTTTGGCTTGGTCTCGAAGCCGATCTCCGTCGGCACCGACACCTTCTCACGTCGGCCCGCATCGGCAGCCCAAGCCTCCGGCAGATAGAGCCGGCGGTCGATCAGCGCGTGCCCGAACCGGCTCGCATAGGCCAGGAACACCGCGACCTGACAGTTCTCCACGCGGCCCGCCGTCCCGGAATATTGCCGCGCCACCCCGACCGAGTGCTCGCCCTTCTTCAGGAAGCCGGTCTCGTCGACGATCAGCACCCCGTCACGATCGCCGAGTGCCTCGATCGCATAATCCATCACGTGGTCGCGCAGCCGATCGGCGTCCCAGCGGCTGCGTCCGATCAGCGACTGGATGCGGTAGGGCCGTGCCGCCCCGACCGTCTCCGACATCAGCCAGCCGGTCTTGCGCTCCACGCCGGAGAGCAGTCCGTCGATGAACGCACCCGCCGTCTCCCGCAGTTCGCTGCGCGGCAACGCGCTTCCGACACGGTCCTTCAGCACGTTCAGCTCGCGATCCCACGACGTGATGCAGCCGGCCCAGTCGACCACCGC
>NZ_AKZI01000219.1 GCF_000293785.1 Rhodovulum sp. PH10
AACTATTTCGGCATCTTCGTCCCGAAGGGCGTGCCGAAGGAGGTCACCGACACGCTCGACATGATCTGGAAGGACAAGATCCAGAACGCGCCGGCGTTGAAGCAATATGCCGAGAGCCGCGGCGCCATCGTCGCCGCCGTCTACGGCGAGGAAGCCCAGAAGGCCGTGATGCCCGCCATCCAGGAATTCGCCTGGGGCATGTACGACCGCAAGGAAGCCAAGGTCGATCCCTCGACCGTCGGCATTCCGCGGCCCTGATCGAGACCGGTGCGGGCCGGGCGCTGCCCGGCCCGTGCCGCCTTTCGTCGCCGCGCCGAACCGAGACGCCCCATGCAAACCAGACCTCTCGCCAGAGCCGACCTGATCACGGGGATCGTCCTCGTGGTGTTCGGCCTCGCCGCCCTCGCCGAATCCTACGGGATGCCGCGGCTCGAGGAGCGCAACATCAATCCCTGGACCATTCCCGGCCTGGTGCCCGGGCTGCTCGGCATCGTGATCGCCCTGCTCGGCCTGGTGCTGGCCCTGCGCTCGGCGTTCGCCGGCGCGTTCGGTCCGCAGGTTCCCGATCCCGACGACACGGCGACCCCGCAGGAGCGCCGCGCCGCCCGCTGGCAGCTCGCGACGTGCGCGCTGCTGTGCTTCGTCTATGCCGTGGTGCTGGTCGGCCACGTGCCGTTCTGGCTCGCCACCGGCGCGTTCGTGTTCGTCTTCATCGTCGCCTTCGAATGGCGCAGGGACGACGAGGCGAAGGCGCGCCTGATCAAGCTGGCCTACGCCGTCGCGATCGCCGTCGGGAGCGCGGCCCTGATCCCGTACGTGTTCGAGAACCTCTTTCTCGTCCGGCTGCCGTGAGGTGATGAAATGTTCGAAGGTCTCGGTCACCTCTACGCCGCGTTCCTCACGCTGGCGAGCGTCTCGACGCTGTTCAACGTCTGCTGGGCCACGCTGGTCGGCATCGTCATCGGCGCCCTGCCGGGCCTGACGGCGACGATGGGCGTCGCGCTGTTGACGACGCTCACCTACAAGATGGATCCGAACCAGGCGATCCTGGTGCTGATCTCCTGTTACGTCGGGTCGATCTATGGCGGCTCGCGCTCGGCGATCCTCCTCAACATCCCCGGCACGCCGGCCAATGCCGCGACCACGCTCGACGGCTTCCCGCTGGCCCGCGCCGGCCGCGCCGGCGAGGCGATGGGCATCGCCACCACCTCGTCGATGATCGGCACCTTCATCGGCATCTTCTTCCTCGCGATCATCGCGCCGGCGCTCGCCGAGGTCGCGCTCGACTTCCAGTCGTACGAATATTTCTGGCTCGCCATCTTCGGCATCGTGATCGCCGGCCAGATGTGCTCGTTCGACGATGCGCTCAAGGGCTGGATTGCCGGCTTTCTCGGCCTGTTCGTCGCGATGATCGGCCAGGAGGGCATCCATGCAGAGGAGCGCTTCGCGTTCGGCTACTCCGATCTCTCCGGCGGCATCGCGCTGATCCCGGTGCTGGTCGGCACCTTCGGCGTGTCGGAAATTCTCACGGTGATGCGCAACCGCGCCGCCGAGCTGGCGACCAGCACGGTCGACCACGTGATCCCGCGCCTCTCCGACCTGTGGAAGTACAAGCGCACGATCGCCCGCTCCGGCGTGATCGGCACCGCGGTCGGCATCATCCCCGGCGTCGGTGAGGACATCGGCGCCTGGATCAGCTACGCCGCCGCCCGCCGCGCCAGCAAGGAGCGCGATCAGTTCGGCAAAGGCTCGAAGGAGGGCCTCGCCGCCGCCGAGACCGGCAACAATGCGGCGATCCCCGGCGCCATCATCCCGGCCCTGACGCTCGCGGTGCCGGGCTCCGCGCCCGCCGCCGTGCTGCTCGCCGCGATGCTGATCCACGGCCTGCGGCCCGGCCCGATGATCATGATCGAGAGCCCGGACTTCGTCTTTCAGGTGGTGTGGATGGTCGCGCTCGCGACGATCGCCATGGGCGTGTTCGGCATCGCGCTGACGCGGCCGCTCCTCAAGGTGCTGCGGGTGCCGCGCGAGCGGCTGATGCCGCTGGTGTTCGTGCTGTGCGTGATCGGCCCCTATGCGCTGACGCTGCGGCTGTTCGACATCTATGTCACGCTCGCCTTCGGCGTGCTCGGCTTCATCCTGCGCGAGATGAAGTACCCGATGGCGCCGCTGGTGCTCGGCGTCATCCTCGGCGACATCCTCGACAAGAACCTCCGCCGCGCGCTGGTGCTCTCGGACGGCGACTTCACGCCGTTCTTCACCCGGCCGATCAGCGCCGTGCTGTGGATCACGACCGCCGTGGTGATCGTCGCCGCGATC
>NZ_AKZI01000220.1 GCF_000293785.1 Rhodovulum sp. PH10
CGAGTTGGCGGCCGAGGAAGCCGCGGCCCGGGCGAAGACGGTGGTGCGCCTTCGAGCGCCAGCGGCCTGCGAAGAAGCCATTTCCGGCGCACCTGCCGCGGGAACGGGTGGTCGTGCCGGCGTCGACCTCCTGCCCGTGCTGCGGTTCGGCCAGGCTGTCGAAGCTCGGCGAGGATATTACCGAGACGCTGGAGGCGATCCCGCGGCGGTGGAAGGTCATCCAGACGGTCAGAGAGAGGTTCTCCTGCCGGGAATGCGAGAGGATCAGTCAGCCGCCGGCACCGTTCCATCCGACGCCACGTGGCCACCTCGGCCCGAGCCTGCTCGCGATGATCCTGTTTGAGAAGTTCGGCCAGCATCAGCCGCTGAACCGGGAGAGCGAACGCTATGGCCGCGAACGCATCGACCTCAGCCCGTCGACGCTGGCCGACCAGGTCGGCGCCTGCACCTTCGCGCTGCGGCCGCTGCACGATTTGATCGAGCGGCATGTTCTCGCCGCCGAGCGTCTGCACGGCGACGACACGACGATGCCGATCCTGGCCAAGGGCAAGACGGCGACGGGGCGGATCTGGGTCTATGTGCGCGATGATCGGCCGTTCGGCGGCACCGCACCGCCGGCGGCCCTGCTTTATGCGTCCCGGGACCGATCGGGCGAGCATCCCGAGCGCCATCTGACCGGTTACGGCGGCATCCTGCAAGCGGACGCCTATGGCGGCTATGGGCGGCTTTACCGGCCCGTCGAAGTTCGGGACCGGTGACGGAGGCGCTGTGTTGGGCCCATTCGCGCCGGAAGTTCTTCGAACTGGCCGACATCGCCGGCAGTGCCCGGCGCGGTAAGACCGCGGCGCCGATTTCGCCGCTCGCCCTGGAGGCGGTGAAGCGGATCGACGCGCTGTTCGACA
>NZ_AKZI01000221.1 GCF_000293785.1 Rhodovulum sp. PH10
GGACGGGGCGGCGGGGGACCCGCCACGGCTCGCGGGCCGCCTGCGGCTCGCCGAGCGCCGCGCCGGCCGCGCGGGTCACCGTGAGCGAGCCGTCGTAACGGGGTGTCGTGCCGTCGAGCCGCAGCCGGCCATCGGTCTCGATCGTCAGCGGCCGGTCGAGCGGATCGAGGCTCAGCCGGATTCGGGCACCGCCCTCCCGGTCGCGGCCGTCGGCGGACAGCCGCACGCCGTAGAGGTCGCCGCCGGAGACGAAGGCGCCCTCGCCGCGCAACGGGCCGGCGAGAGAGCGCAGGTCGCCGGAGAAGGTGAGCTTGTCGAGCGCCAAGGTGCGGCCGCTCGCGGCGTCCGACAGGATCACGCGGCCGTCGGTGACGGTGAGCTCGTCGATCGCGACGCGCTCGGGGTCGCGCGCCGGGCCGGGCAGCGCCACGGGCAAGCGGCCGCGCGAATCGAGCCCGAGCCGGAGCTGCGGCGCATCGACGGACAAGGTCTCGACCCGGGTCTCGCCGCGCAGCAGGGGGCCGAGTGCGAGGGTGACGTCGAGCGCGCGGGCGCTCATCTGCGCCGCGCCGAGCGCGAGCGACACGCCGCTCAGATGAACGGAGGGGGTCGGTAGCAGACGGACGCCGATCGGGCCGGAGACGACGACGGGGGTGCCGACCATCCGGCCGGCCTCCGCCTCGATGGTGTCTCGGTAGCTCGTCCAGTCGACGAAAAACGGGCCCACCAGCGCGGTCAGCAGCGCCAGGATCAGCGCGATCGCGATGCCGAGAAGCGTCGACTGCACCCGTTTGCTCCGGACGAGTTCGTTCCGGCCGGCCCCTCGCCGTCCCGTGCCGAGCCGGCCGCCGGGCGCGCGACCCGAGGCTCGCGACATCGCAAGCCGCCACACAGCGAGCCGCGACGTCGCGCCCGCGTCGGCGTCCACGATCGCGCGAATCGGCGGCGACAGTGTGTCCCGGCGACGCGACCATGTCGCGACGGGGCGTCGCACACAAGCGCGCGCGAGCGGAACGAGGCCGGAATTCGTCGAAATACGGCCCCGCGCCGCCCCGTCCTTCGAGGCGCCACCGCGGGTGGCGCCTCCCGACGAGGCGGTGGAGTGTCCCGCCTCAGAGCGGCGGGACGATCTTGCCCGGATTGAGCAGATTGTCGGGATCGAGCGCCGCCTTGATCGCCGCCATCGCAGCGAGCGCCGGGCGGCCGAGCTCGGCCTCGAGATACTTCATCTTGCCCTGCCCGATGCCGTGCTCGCCGGTGCAGGTGCCGTCCATCGCCAGCGCCCGCTCGACCAGCCGCTCGAGCAGGGCCTTCGCCCGCACCACCTCGTCGTGGTCGTCGAGGTCGACCAGCAGGCACAAATGGAAGTTGCCGTCGCCGACATGGCCGACGATCGGCGCCACCAGGTTGCTGTCCGCGATGTCCTTCTGGGTGGCGGTCACGCATTCGGCGAGCCGCGAGATCGGCACGCACACGTCGCTCGCGAGCGCCTGTGTCTTGCGGCGCAGCGCGCAGGCGGCCCAGTAGCCGTCGTGGCGCGCCTGCCACAGCCGGGTGCGATCCTCCGCCCGCGTCGCCCACTCGAACGGGCCGCCGCCGTGCTCGGCGACGATCTCGCCGAACCGGGTCGACTGCTCGGCGACGCTCGCCTCGGTGCCGTGGAACTCGACCAGCAGCATCGGCGTCTCGGGCAGCGTCAGCTTGGAGTAGGCATTGACCGCCTGCACCTGGAGCGTGTCGAGAAGCTCGATGCGGGCGACCGGAATGCCGATCTGGATGGTCTCGATCACCGCGTTGCAGGCGGCCTCGACGGTCGGGAACGGGCAGATGCCGCCGGAGATCGCCTCCGGGATGCCGTGCAGCCTGAGCGTCAGCTCGGTGATGATGCCGAGCGTGCCCTCCGAGCCGATCATCAGCCGGGTGAGGTCGTAGCCGGCGGCCGACTTTTTCGCGCGCTGCGCGGTGCGCATGATCTCGCCGTTCGCCAACACCACCTCGAGCGCCAGCGTGACGTCCTTCATGGTGCCGTAGCGCACCGCGTTGGTGCCGGAGCACCGCGTCGCCGCCATGCCGCCGAGCGCCGCGTCGGCGCCGGGATCGAGCGGGAAAAACAGGCCCTGGTCGCGCAGATACTCGTTGAGCTGCTTGCGGGTGACGCCCGGCTGCACCACGCAGTCGAGATCCTCGGCATGCACCGCGAGCACCTTGTTCATGTCGCGGGTGTCGATCGAGACGCCGCCGAGCGGCGCATTGACCTGCCCCTCGAGCGAGGTTCCGGTGCCGAACGGCACGATCGGCACCTTGTGGCGGGCGCAAATGCGCACGATCTTTTGAACGTCGGCGGTGGATTGTGGGAAAACCACGGCGTCGGGCGGCTGGTTCGGGATCCAGGTCGCCGTGTTGGCGTGCTGCTCGCGGGTGGAGGCGGCGAGCGTGACGAGGTTGCCGAATTCCGCCGTCAGCTCAAGCACGGCGGCCTGGACGGCGCGCTCCGGCGGGCGATCGGCGGCGGCGTTTCGGGACGGAACGGCGACGGGCGTCACGACGGCCTCCCGGCTCGGCGGCAACGCGGCGCCGGGAACGGGCGCGCCGTCGCAACCGCGACAACGTCACAAACAGCTGGCATAGTGTCTCTCATGAACGTGATGCTCGACCATATCGACCACGCCGACCTCGAGCCGGTGTTCTTCGCACCCTTCGTCTCGTCCGTGATGCGGGTCGAGCCGGACTGGATCGACTACAACGGCCACCTGAACATGGCCTGGTACAACGTGCTGTTCGACCGCGCCTTCGACGAGGTCCTGGCGCTGATCGGCGCCGGACCGGCCTATGTCGACCAGCAACGCCACTCCTATTACACGGCCGAGACCCATGTGCGCTACCTGCGCGAACTGAAGGCCGGGGACGCCGTGCGCGCAACCGTTCAGCTGCTCGATTGCGACGCCAAACGGATGCACTATTTCGTCCAGCTCTTCCACGCGACCGAGGCCTGGATGGCGGCGACCGCCGAGGTGATGGCGCTGCACGTCGACATGACCGCGCAGAAGACCGCCCCGATTCCCCCCGAGATCGCCGAGCGGCTCGCCGACCTCGAGGCGTCGCACGCCCGCCTGCCCTGCCCCGAGGCCGCCGGCCGCCGCATCGCGATGCCCCATCGCTCCGCCTGAGCGTTCTCTCGCTCGCTCGGGCTCCCGCGGTCGTCGTTCCCGCGGTCATCGTTCCCGCGGTCTCCGGTCGCGCTGCCGCAGTGCGGCAATCGCCGCGCGCGAAAAAAGTCAGCTCGCCGTCGGCACCGCGCCGGCCGGCACCGGCACCTCGCGATCGAGCAAAAAGTCGGTGACCCCTGCCGCCGCCCAGATGCAGGCGAGCGTCACCCAGGCGGTGAGCGCAAAAATCGCCCCGCCCGACACCCCGGCGCCGACCGCGCAGCCGCCCGCCAGCATCCCCCCGAACCCCATCAGCACCGCGCCGGCGATGTAGCGCCGCATGCCGACCGCATCGCGGAAGCCGACCAGCGCGAACTCGCGAAACAGCAACGCCCCGGCGAGCGAGCCGACAAACACGCCCGGCACCAGCCCGATGTCGAAGTCCCACACGAGGCGGGTGCGATCGAGCACCACCATCAGCGTGTCGGCCGACGGCCCGGTGAAGGTGATGCTGGTGACGTGCGGCACCGCAAAGCTCGACTGCGCGATCGTGTAGGTGAACAGCCAGCCGAGCGCCACCATGCCGCCGACGCCCGACGCCGTGAACCAGCTCGCCGCCGGCAGCCGGCTCTTCACCGCGTAAACGTACGCCGCGGCGCACCAGACGAGGCCGAAGGCGAGCGCGTGCCCGTGGCCGAGCCCGAGCACGACCAGGAGGTCGCGCGCGCTGCCGCCGTCGATCGTCCACCAGCCGGTGATCGTTTCGCGCAGCGGCGCCAGCGCCCCCGACATCGCCGACTGCGCCGCCACCGCCATCACCAGCCCGGACAGCAGCGCCCGCAGATTGCCGGTGGCGGAGAGCACCAGGAGCCGGCTCGCGCAGCCGCGCGTCATGACCATGCCGGCGCCGAACATCAGCCCGCCGATCGCCGCGCCCGACAGGCTGCCGCGCTGGGCGAGCTGGCGCGCCTCCGACACGTCGAGCAGCTCGAGCAGGATGAAGCCTTGCGTCCACACCACCGCGGTCGCGAACGCCATCAGCCACACCGCGACCCGCTGGCCGACCTCGCCGTGAAAGAACTCGAGCGCGGCGGCGCGCAGGCAGAAGCGGCTGCGCTGCGCCGCAAAGCCGAACGCGGCACCGACCACGAGACCGCCCAGCGCGAGGACGGGTCCTTCGCCCAGCGCATCGACGAGCGCGGTCGCATCCACGGGCACGTTTCCTCTCCGGTTCTTCTTCTGGAGAGAAAGCATGCCGGGCGGGCGGCCGCGTCACATTGACGAAACGCAACCGAGACTGGTGCAGTCCGGCCGATGGCCGCCGGTCTCGGGTCGCCTCACTCCGGCCGGCAGATCGCCCCGGCAAAGATCGCCCGCACGGTCGCGATCACCAGCACCGTCAGCACCACCGCGAGCAGCGCGTAGAGCGCGAAGAAGATGCCGGTGATCGTCCGTCCGCCGATCGCGTCGGCGAACACCGCGGCCGCGGTGGTGAGGGCGGCGAGCGGGAACGAGTAGGCCCACCACGACAGCGCGAACTTTATCCGCACCATCCGGCCCGCCTGGGTGGCGACCAGCAGGAAGAGCGCGAGGCCGGCATAGAACAAAATGTGGGCGAACGCATCGATGCCGTGGCCCGACAGGCCGAGCCAGGCGAGGAAGCCGATCGCCGGCGGAGCGATCAGGATGGTCAGCGTCGGCAGCAAACGCTCGGGCAGCGGCGTGTGGAAGATCAGCCGATTGAACACGAGCGTCAGCAGCACCAGCCAGAACAGAAGGCCGAACGAGAAGAAGAACCAGCTCGGCTCGACATAGCCGAGCGGCACGCCGGCGACCGGCACGATGATGTTGCCGACCGCCGGGATGAACCACGCCGGATTGAGATGCGGCGGCTGGAACTCGCGGTGGCCGATCCAGGCCGACAGCACGGCGAGGCTGAACACCACCTGCATCACCGTGCCGGCGATCCACAACGGCTCCGCCGCGTCGCGGCTCACCGGCAGCGCGACCAGCGACAGCACGAGAAGCGAGATGCTGATGGTGGGGAAGAAGGAGAGCCGCACCGGGTGGTGCCATTCGGCGACCACCGCGCCGGGATGGCGCAACGCCTTGGCGAGATAAAGGAGCCCGATCACCAGGAACGCCGCCCCGGCGATGCCGCCGATCACCAGGCTCGCGCGTGGCCCGGCGTCGAGCAGCCGCTCGAGCTTGTGGGTGGCGAGCGACAGCCCGCCGGTGCCCATCACCACTGCAAAAAAGCTCACCGGGAAATGGGCGAGCCGGCTCTCGGCCGGCGCGTGGGCCGCGCTCTCGCTGCCGCCCGGACGGCCCCCGACCGGCAGATCGACGATGTTTGCCCCCGCCGGTCCCGCTCCTGCCCCGATCGCCCCTGCCCCGATCCCCCCTGCCGTCGTGTCCGCCATCGCCGTCGCCTCCCGCTGATCCCGTTCGCGGCGCCGCGTCACATCGCCGGCACCGCCTTTCGACGCCATCCTGTCTCGCCGCTCACCCGGCGTCTGTGACCTCGTCACCTTGGAGACCGTTCGGAAACGCCACCGGGGGTGCGACCCATGCAACGGATGACGCGGTACGGGAAGAGCCCGTTTGGGAACTCCGACGGGGCTGCGCCGGAGCCGCTTTCGCCGATCCGGCAGGAGCCGATCGAGGCGCGTACCGGGGAGTACGTGCGAGATCGGCGACGAACCGGGC
>NZ_AKZI01000222.1 GCF_000293785.1 Rhodovulum sp. PH10
GCCGTGCCGGGACCGATGGTCCGAGTTGATCATTCGGAAGCAGTATGAGTCGGTTTTTTTTCGCGGGACACGCGGCCCCCGCGAGAGGAGTCGTCGCTGGCGCCCCATTCTCCTCACCTCGCCCCGCTTGCGGGGAGAGGTCGCGAGTGGAGCGAGCGGGTGAGGGGGACTTCCGGCGAAAACTCGAAATCCGTGATCGGCAGCGTCCACCCTACCCCGTGCAGCGGCGGTTGGAGGCGGCGTCGGTGCCGGTGCTCGAGCGGCACTGGCAGCGCGGCGGGCGCTCGAACAGCGACACCGTCACGGTGGTGATGCGGTCCTTCTCGATCACCACCTCGCACAGAAGCCGCGGCTCGCCGGACGACGCGATGCCGAGCTTGTGGGTGCCGACCGACTGGCGCAGCACCGCGGTGCCCTTCTTGAGCGGCTCGAGCTTTTCCGAATCGAGATAGAGCGTCGCCTGGGTGGACGGGCCGACCGGCACGGTGCGGATCTCGACATAGCCGGTGCCGCCGTCGAGCCGGCAGCCCGTGATCACCAGTCCCACGAGCAGCACGGCGGCCACCGCGTAAGAACGTGCCGCGGCCCTGCCCGTGCGGCAGAAAAAAAAGAATCCCCCCATCCGCATTCCTCACACTCCGGGCGGCTTCAAGCCCCCGATCAGCCCCTTGAGCTTGGAGGAGGCGTCGCGGATTTCGCGGGTGAGGTCGCGGATCACCTGGAGCGCCTCGGAGGCACGGCGCACCTGCATCAGCTCGTCGATGAAGTCCTCGCGGGTCTGCAGCGTGCGCAACAGGTCGGCGAACTCTTTTCGGGCGCTCTCGAGGTCCTCGGTCGCCCGCTCGGTCTCGGTGATCAGGCGGCGCCACTGGTCGAGCAGAAACTCCTTCTCCTCGGGCTTGAAGCGGGCGTCGCCCTCGATCGCCTTCAGCTTGCCGCGGGCGTGCGCCAGCGCCTTGGCGCCGAGCTGGGAGACGGTGCCGTTGTCGGACACCTCGCCGAGCAGGCCGGCGACGATGCCGCGCAGCTCCTCGATCTCCTTCTGCGCCTGATCGACATTGCTCATCTGGTCGATCGACTTGGCGCTCTCCTCGATGCGCTTGGAGAGGTCGGGATAGCTCTTCTTCAGCTCCTCGACCTGCTTGGCGTATTCCTCGACCGGCGTGATGGCGTCGCCGCCGTCGGCCGGCCGAGTCTGGCTCTGGCTCTGGGCGAGCACCGGGCCGCCGGCGAGCACCGCCGCGAGAAGCGCGACGGCGACCACGACGAGCGGGCGCGTGCGGACGAGGGCAGCAGCGATCAGGGGCATGGCGCGGCCTGCGGTTTCGGCGGTGGGCGAACGGGTTCGAACGCGAAGCATCGGCGAAACTGGGGCGGAACTGCGGCCCGCGCAACCCCGAACACGGCGAGGCCCGCGCGAAATCCGCGCGAGGCGGCCGTCGTGCGGGGGAAACCGCCTTCGGCCGGCGGTCTCAGCCGATCTCGTCGGCCCGCGCCCCGGCCCGCGCCCCGATGCGGGCCTCGCTCCGTGCCTCGATCCGCGTCGCCGTCCGCATCTTGGCCCGGCTCCGCTCGAGCGGCGGGAAGGCGAGCAGCGCCCCCACCAGCGCCAGCGCGCAGCCGACCAAGATGTCCTCCAGCCGCTCGACGATCAGCGCGCTCGCCGAGCGCGGATCGGGCAGCGCGAGCCGGAAGGCGATCAAGAGCAGCACCGCGATCAGCGCCGTCTGCAGCCAGAACCGGCGCGGGAACTGCAGCGGCACCAAGGGCGCGATCGCCAGCAGAGCGAGCACCAGCGGCACCGGCGTCA
>NZ_AKZI01000223.1 GCF_000293785.1 Rhodovulum sp. PH10
TTGCTGACGGCCGACCGGCTCGGCACCCACGAGATCATGCGGCAGACCGAGACATCGAAGACCTGCGTGTGCCGCTGGCAGCAGCGGTTCATGGATTCCGGCGTTGACGGCCTCCTTCGCGACAAGACACGTCCCTCGCGCATTCCCCGGCTGGGCCTCGACGTGGCCGAGCGCGTGGTGGCGCTCACCTTGACCGATCCGCCGACGGAGACCACCCACTGGACCGCCGACCTGATGGCGCGAACGAGCGGTATCAGCGCGAGCGCGGTCCGCCGCATCTGGAAGGCGCATGGGCTGCAGCCGCATCGGTGCCGGCAGTTCAAGCTCTCGAACGATCCGAAGTTCGTCGCCAAGCTGCGCGACGTG
>NZ_AKZI01000224.1 GCF_000293785.1 Rhodovulum sp. PH10
CTGCAGGAGCCGGGGCAGCCGTTCGATCACTGGCTGCTGGTCCGACGCAGCCTCACGGATCCGACCGATCTCGCCTGTTACGTCGTGTTCGCGCCTGTCGATGCGACGCTCGCCGAGCTCGCCGGCGTCGCCGGCTTGCGCTGGGCGATCGAGACTTGCTTCGAGGTGGCCAAGGACGAGCTCGGCCTCGATCACTGCGAAGCGCGCTCCTGGCACGGCTGGCATCGCCACGTCACCCTCGTGATGGCCGTCGCCGCGTTCCTCGCCAAGCTGCGGGCCGATCTCTTGCGATCGACATTTCCTGGCACCGCATCGACCAAACAGAACGAAAGGAGTCCGGTCGCGATCGCACCCGCTTCGTGAACCGCTCGCCTCATCTCGGCGTCACCATGAACGTGATCCGCCACCTGATCGCCC
>NZ_AKZI01000225.1 GCF_000293785.1 Rhodovulum sp. PH10
GAGACCGGCGAGACGCAGGTGTCGCGCACCGATGCCGATGCGCGGCTGCTGACCAAGACCGGCCAGACGGTCGCTGGCTACAACGTCCAGATCGCCGTCGACGACGCCCACAAGCTGATTGTGGCGAGCGAGGTGGTCAACGACGGTAACGACGCCGGCCAGCTCCACCCGATGGCGCTGGCGGCGCGCGAAGCGCTGGCGGCCGAGACGCTGACCGTGGTGGCCGATGCCGGTTACTACAACGGAGCCACACTGAAACGCTGCGAGGAGGACGGCATCGTCGCCTATGTGCCGCCGGCCG
>NZ_AKZI01000226.1 GCF_000293785.1 Rhodovulum sp. PH10
GTCCATATCGCTGCTATCGTCTGCTATTGGTTATGAGTCTGGACCCTAGATGTTCAGTCCGGGAGAGACGTGGCGTATTCTTGACCCGAGAAGGGAAAGATCCGCTGTGGCAGGCGCTCTTCACGGGAGCGCCGCACGACGCCGAGAGACCGAGCCGATCCGCCACCTCATCCTGGGGCGAAACACCCAACGGGCCAGGCTGCGGGCCGTGCAGCGAGGTGTCATCCTGCTGTCGAGTTCGGGCTGGCGACGGTTTGCCGCGACCGTCCCGCGCGAAGGCATGTCTGATATGAGAGACTGTCCGGAACGGACGCCGCTGTAGAAACTCGACGCCGATATTTGATATGCCATTCCCCCGGGCTCGGCATGGAGCAGATGTTTCAAGAGGCCCTGCGCCCCGACCGCACAGCGATTTGGCCTGGGCGCTTCGGAACTGGGCTCGGCCGACGTCGGGCTCCTGATTCCGTCGTGTGGAACGAAGGGGTTGATCATCTGCGACGTCGTCCACCCGCGCTTCGTTGCGGACGTCGGTCGGCGTTTGCGGACGCCTGATAATGACCGGCCATTTCAAGTTGACGGGTGGTCTTGGGCGCTCCTAGAGATGCGAACGTCCTCAGGTGCTGTTTGCTTCTCAAGGGAGAACGTCGAGTGTTGAGATTTCATAAATGGATGGTGTCGAAAAAGCGTCGCTCAGAAGTATCAGGGCGATTACTCGTCGATGAATGTAGGCCCGCCACCCCTCTCGGTCGATCGGAAAGTATTCTCACCAATATCGATACTCAAAAATCGAAAATATTGGAAATCGGTCCATTATATAGGCCTCTGGTAAAAAAGGGAGGCGGAAATGTATTTTATGCCGACCACTGTTCAGCGGACGAGCTTGTCGAGAAGTATAAGGACGACCCGCTCGTTTCTGCTCACGCGTTGGCCGACATCGATTTCGTGGTAGAGCGTGACATCGGCGAGGCATGTAAAAACGCAGCGCCATTCGATGTCGTTGTTGCTTCGCATGTGATAGAGCACGTCCCGGACTTGGTCGGGTGGATGATGTCGATACACACGCTCCTTCGAGCGGGCGGCATTTTGTGCTTGGCAGTCCCCGACAAGAGATTCACTTTCGATGTTCTTCGACGTTCGACGACCATGAAAGATATCCGCGAAGCTCATGAGGAAAAGAGAAGCCGCCCTCCGCTCGATATAGTCTGTGACAGTTACCGCAATTCCGTCGGTTTCGAGCCAGGATCGATTTGGAATGCGCCGCTCGATCTTGAAAGGTGTGCGGTCGGCTGGCCGTCCTCGGTTGTCAATGGAAAGATAGCTCTTCACATGAAAGGTTGCTATGTCGATGTCCACTGCAGTGTATTCACGCCCTGGGAATTTCTAAAGATTGTTTCATCGATCGTTCGTGATTATAAAATAGAATTTTCCGTCAGGTATTTTCGAAATACGATTCGAGGGGAAGAGGAATTTCATGTTCAGATGGTGAAAGGGGAGGCGGGTACGGACTGGGACTCGCTCGTCAATGAGGCCGAGTCGAATGCGGTGTGGCCGGACTACCTTCCCCCGTCGCTCCTCCGTAGGGGTATGGCGTTAGGTCGAGGAGGAAGTCGTTGTTCCATCCGGCCTGCCTGAGCTTTCCGGCGAGTGAGCCCTTGGTTTGATCGGCGCGGGCGACGTTGAGGGCGAGGCGTCGGAGCACGGCGAGGTTTTGCGGAGCGTGGTCGCGACTGTTTCGCGCGGCGTCCTCGGCGACGACCACGTCGAGTTCCCAGTGGAGCGCGTTTTCGAGTCGTCCGTGAAACCTTCGGAAGTCATTGACGGAGCTGCGTGATCGCCGGGCGGCAAGTCTCGTTCTTGCAGGAATGGTGGGCCGGGACCGTGGATTCCTTGCAAATTCGGATGCCGGATCGTAATCCTGCGGTGAAGGCCGCCTTGCGGGAGGCAGGGCTTTGGCTCGAGAACAGAGCGTATGGACAGTCATACGCACAGGGCGTTCGAGCGGCTCGAGATCGTCGGGACGGGGCGTCGTCGTCGCTGGAGCGACGAGGAGAAGCTGAAGATCGTGCTGGAGAGCCTGGCTGGCCCACGGCTGGTGTCGGCGACGGCGCGGCGGCACGGCATTTCGCGCTCGCAATTGGTGACGTGGCGGCGCGCCTTTCGGGCCGAGCGTATCGGATCGGAGACCGGGCCGACCTTCGTTCCCGCGGTGCTGGCGCCGGCACCGAAGCCGTCGAAGCTTGAGATGACGGCGGCGGCCTCACGCATGGAGATCGTCCTCGTCGGCGGGCGGCGGATCGTCGTCGACGCCGATGTCGATGCCGCGGCTCTGGCCCGGGTCGTTGCCGTGCTGGACCAGTCATGATCCCGATCCCGAGTGGGGTGAAGGTCTGGCTGGCGACGGGACACACGGACATGCGCAAGGGCTTTCCCGGCCTGTCGCTGCTGGTCCAGGAGGTATTGAAGCGCGATCCGATGAGC
>NZ_AKZI01000227.1 GCF_000293785.1 Rhodovulum sp. PH10
GCGCACCACCGTCTTCGCCCGGGCCGCGGCTTCCTCGGCCGCCAACTCGTCCTCGGTGGCCGTCGCCTCCAGATCGTCCAGTTGCATCTCGAGCTGGTCGAGCAGCCGCGCCTTCCTCTCCGAGCGGCTGCCGTAGAGCTCACGCCTCAGCTTCTCGATCTCCAGCGTCAGATGGGCGATCAGCGCCTGTGTGCCGGAGGCCTCCGCCTTCATCCGGGCGGCCTCGGCCCCGACGGCGGCGGCATGGCGTTCGGCCACATCGGCACGCTGCTCGGCCGCCGCAAGCGCGGCCTTCAGGGCGGCGATATCCTCCGGTGATCCGTCCACGCGCGAGGCCGTCCGACGCGGTTGAACACGCCCAGGATTCTCGCAGAAAAGCCCGGCAATGCAAGGCTTTCCGCCTATCCGACCGAGGTCGGCCGCCAGGTCTTTTGCGGGTTGCGCCAGTCGATCCCCTCGAGCAGATAGCCGAGCTGCGCCGGCGAGATCGTCACCACGCCGTCGGCGACGGATGGCCACAGGAAACGGCCGTGCTCCAACTTCTTTGTATAGAGGCATGCGCCCTGGCCATCGTGCCAGATGACCTTCAGAAGATCGCCCCTGCGCCCCCGGAAGCAGAACAAATGGCCGCTCATCGGATCGCGCTTCAATACCTCCTGGACCAGCAGCGACAGGCCG
>NZ_AKZI01000228.1 GCF_000293785.1 Rhodovulum sp. PH10
GTAATACCAGCCGAACGAATTTCTGACTCGTGGGGGATTCCCTTCGCGGCGCGAAGCAGATTCTCTGGTCCTCGTGGGAGGACCAGATCATGCGGAACGGGCTGGCGATCAGAACGGACATCGAGGTCGGCGAGCTTCGGCGACATGCGCGGCTCGAAGCCGACGGGCGCGTGGCAGCGCGGCTCCTGGCCATCGCCAATGCCCTCTCCGGCATGAGCCGGCAGGCGGCGGCGGAGGCCGCGGGCATGGATCGCCAGACGCTGAGGGATTGGGTTCATCGCTTCAACGCCGACGGTATCGCCGGCCTTTCCGATCGGCCGCGATCCGGACGGCGCACACGGCTCGGCGAGGGCGAGCAGGCGGTCCTGAAGGCGATGATCCTGCGCGGCCCGGACCCCGAGACGGACGGCGTCTCGGCTTGGCGGGTCGCCGACGTCTGTCGCATCTGCTCGGAGCGGTTCGGGGTGGACTACACCGAGGCGGGCATGCTCCGGCTGATGAAGGGGCTCGACCTGTCGCACCAGAAGACCCGGCCCCGCCATCCGCAGTCCGACCCGGCGGCGCAACGGGACTTTCAAAAAGGGGGCTGGCGAGAGCGGTGAAGCGGATCGTCCGCCGCCACCGCGATGCCGACGTCCAACTCTGGTTCGAGGACGAAGCCCGGGTTGGCCAGAAGGGGCGAAACGCCCGCGTCTGGTACCAGAGAGGCCAGCGCCCGGTCGCCCCGACCGACAAGCGGTTCGAGTCGGTCTACATCTACGGCGCCGTCCGCCCCGGCACCGACGACGCCTTCGGCCTCGTCTTGCCTCACGCCGACACCGCGATGATGAGCCTCTTCCTCGACGCGTTCTCGGCCTCACTCGCCCCGAACGTCCACGCCATCCTCGTCATGGACAAGGCGGGCTGGCACGTGACCGGGCGGCTGAGGGTGCCGGCGAACGTCAGCCTCGTGCATCTGCCACCGTACTCGCCGGAACTGAACCCGGTCGAACGCGTCTGGCTCCACCTGAAGGAAAGATACCTCTCCCACCGCGTCTTCGCCGACGTGTCCGCGATCGTCGACGCCTGCGCCAAGGCTTGGAACGACCTTCTCGCCGAGAGGCGCGCGTCGCCAGCCTCACCGCATATCCCTACCTCAAACAGGTCAAAACTTCATGAGGCTGGTATCACGAGACCTGTGCGCGGGTTGTTGAATCGACTGATTCTTGGCGGTTTTCGCTGTCGACCGCGGAGATGAGGCGGATCGGCGGGCATGGTGGCCGTGCCAGGCTTGCTGGTTCGGCTCGG
>NZ_AKZI01000229.1 GCF_000293785.1 Rhodovulum sp. PH10
AAGAACGCGCTCTTCGCCGGCTCGGACGGTGGCGCCGAGCACTGGGCCGTCGTCGCCTCGCTGATCGAGACCTGCAAGCTGATCGGTATCGATCCGTACGTCTACCTCGCCGACGTCATCACCCGGATCGTCGACGGCCATCCCAATAGCCGCATCGACGACCTGCTGCCCTGGGCCTACGCCCCGCCGCAACCCCTCAAAGCCGTGGCCTGACCACGACGCTTACGAACCAAGGAAGTTGCCATGAGCTTTTCCCGACTCATGTTAGAGGTAAAAATCCTCCAACGCCTGCTGAAGCCCAACGACTTCCGGGCCGCTATAGGTGCTCTGGTCGCCACCGCACCTTCGATAGTTTCCCGCAAGAACCTGACTGCTTTCGATGAGCGGATGAGCCGCGACCTCGAAATTTGCTATAACGGCAAGTCGGTCGTGATACCCGCCGCAACGATTGATCGGCAGCTCGCTGGAACCGGGGACAACGCGAGCTTTGGCGTCGTAAGAGAGATGTTCGGCAGCGACGTCTATCTGCGCGGCATCAAACCGCTCCGTGACGTGACGGTCGTTCTCGACCTCGGCAGCAATCGAGGCTTCTTCTCCCTGCTAGCATATAAGCTGTGGGGGCCAAAAACGATCGTGGCCGTCGAGCCGACAAAACACTACAACGCGTCGTTCGCGATCATCGTTTCGTCGAACAGTATACCGGCGGATGCCGTGCAGCGGGTCAACTTGTTCATCGGTGCGACCAACGACGAGAAGACAATCACGATCGGCAAACTGATGGACGATCATGGCATCGGCCGCGCCGATTTCGTCAAGTGTGACATAGAGGGCAGTGAGTATGCCGCGTTCAGCGGCAATCCCGAGACCGTCAAACGTATCGCCAACCTGGCCATGGAACTGCATCCATGGTGCGGCCATAACAGCACGCTGGTCCGCTTCCTGACCTCTACTGGCATGACAGTCATGACGACCGACCAGAACGGCCACATCGTAGAACCGGACCGCGCCCTCTATCTGTATGCCTCCCGCGAGGGACAAATTAAACCCGTGTACTTCGCGGAAGGAGTCACGGCAAGAAGTCCTTTCAGCGTCGGCACACCCATGCGCTCTTAGAGTCTGTCCGGAGACATCATGCGGGATTACAGAGCTTTCGTAGCATG
>NZ_AKZI01000230.1 GCF_000293785.1 Rhodovulum sp. PH10
AAGTCCTGACGGGTCTGCACCGTCGACAGGTTGGAGCCGAACTTCGAGGCCTGGGTGCGCAGGGTGGTCAGGGCATCGTTGATCGCCGTGATGGTCGCGTCGATCTTGTCGTTGTCCTGGAAGGTGTTGCCGTTCTGCTTGTTGAGGCCGAGGGCGGCGGAGTTGTAGCCGACGCCCTTGATGGTCAGCGACGAGGTGTTGTTCTCGTTGAACGCCACCTTGAGGTCGTCGCCGTTCAGCAGGTTGATGCCGTTGTAGGAGGCATCCTTCGCCAGCGAGTCGATCTGGTCGAGGACGTCGTTGAAGTCCTTCTGCAGGCTGGCGCGGGTGGCGTTGTCGTCACCCTCGTGCTTGACGCCGGTCTTGGTCTGGGCGCTGGTGCCGAGCTTGGCCAACGTGTTGGTCGAGCCGCCGATCGACAGGGTGGTCTTGCTGGTGCCCTGGGCGACCTGGATCGAGAAGGCGTTTCCGTTCACCGAGGAGGTGATCCCGGAGATGTTCGAGAGCGCCTGGGTGAACTCGGCACGGGTCGAGACCTGGCCGGTGCCCTTGCCGAAGGTGATG
>NZ_AKZI01000231.1 GCF_000293785.1 Rhodovulum sp. PH10
CCGCGGCCGCCGATCCCTCCGCGCCCGCCGTCGCGCTCGCCGCCGCCGCGCGCTCGGCCGCGGTGGTGCAGGCCGGGCTGGCGCCGCTGCTCGCCGACGCCGCGGCCGCCGCGCGGCTCGCGACCCTGCCCGATCCGGTGCGCGAGGCGGCGGCGCGCCTGCTCGCCTTCCGCCTGCCGACCGATGCGCCGGTGACGCCCGACGCGCTCGCCAAGGCGCTGCGGCGTTCGGGGCTGTTTCTCGAGGCCGATCTCGCCGCCGGCCGCGGCCTCGGCCGTGGCCTCGGCGGCACGCCGGGCGGAGCCACGCCGGGCGCCGGACCCGCCGCATCCGAGCTGCCGATGCCGGACCTGAAGGCGGCGCTGATGGCGCTCAAGGCGGCGCTCGCCGGCGCGGCAGGCGCGACCGACGACGGCACCGCGCAAGCGTCGGCCGCGGCCGGACGGCCCGCCGCTGCAGCCGCCGGCACCCCCGCCGGAGCACCCACCGGACCCCTGCCGGGCAGTCCGGAAGCCGGCGCCCAGGCGCTCTATCGGGCGATCGCCCAAGCGTTGACCGGTGGGGCGCCGACCGGTGGGGCGCCGACCGCAGGCGCCTCGTCGGGTGCGGCCTCGCCGCCGCACGCCCCCGGTCCGGTCCCGGGACAATTTTCGGCCGAGGGGCAGGGGCTCTTTTCGCAAGCCGCCGGCGCGGCGCCCCGCACCGGCCCGCCGCCGCCTTATGCCGGCTCGGCGCCCTCGGCCCAGCCGCCGGTGCCGCCGGCGATCGACGATGCGACGCCGCTGAAGACCGTGCTGCGCATGCTCGCCGCCGACACCGACGGCGCGCTCGCCCGCCACACGCTGCTGCAGGTCGCCTCGGTGCCCGATCGCGCGCAGGCGAGCGGCCAGGCCGACGGTCCCGCGCGCTGGGCGTTCGAGGTGCCGTTCGCCACCCCGCACGGCACGACCGTCGCCCAGTTCGAGATTTCGCGCGACGGCAAGCACGCCGCCGGGGAGAAGCAGGAGGCGGTGTGGCGCGCCCGCTTCGCGATCGACCTCGAGCCGCTCGGCGTGATCGACGCGCAGGTCGCGCTGACCGGCACCCGCGCGGCGGTCACCTTGTGGGCGGAGCGCGACGCCGGAGCCGCGAGCCTGCGCGACCATGCGGCCGAGCTCGCCGAGGCCTTGCGCGGGGCGGAGCTGGAGCCCGAGGTGACGGTGCGCGACGGCGCGCCGCCCCGCCCACGCGCCGCCCCCGCCGGCCGCTTCCTGGATCGCGCGTCATGACCGAGGGAAAACCCGCCGCCCCGCTCGCGGTCGCCCTGCAATACGAGGCGCCGGGCGCGCCGCGCGTGGTCGCCAAGGGCAGAGGCGGGCTCGGCGACAAGATCGTCGAGACGGCGCGCGCCGCCGGCGTGCCGATCGAGCAGAATCCCGGGCTCGCCGCGGCGCTCTCCACGGTTCCGCTCGGCGACGAGATTCCGACCGAGCTCTACCGCGCGGTCGCCGAGGTCTTGACCTTCGTCCTGCGCCTGTCCGGCCGCTTGCCGCAGCGGCCCGGCGCGCCCGGCACGACCTCGCCCGGCACGGTCCCGCCCGGAGCCGCCGCGCGATCGGCCGCCCCCGCCGGCGCCCCCGCCGGTTCGTCCGCCGGCTCCCCCGCCGTATCCGACCAAAGTTCGATCCGCCGGTCCTCGGCGGCGCGCTAGCTTTCGCCCGTGGAATCGGCCGTCGACGGCCGTTCGCGCCGACGCCTGCGCGTGCATCGACTATCGCTGTCGCGCGGCGACCGTGCTATGACCGCACCCAGGCATTCGCTATCCCCTTGCGCGTTCGGGTTTTGATCCATGAAGAATATTTTGGCCAGGCTGGAGGAGCGCCGCGCCGGCGCACGTCTCGGCGGAGGGTTGTCGCGCATCGACGCCCAGCACAAGCGCGGCAAGCTGACCGCGCGCGAGCGCATCGGCCTGCTGCTCGATCACGGCTCCTTCGAGGAGTACGACATGTTCGTCGAGCACCGGGCGACCGAGTTCGGTGCCGACCGCACCAAAATTCCCGGCGACGGCGTGGTCACCGGCTGGGGCACCATCAACGGCCGCACCGTCTTCGTGTTCGCCAAGGACTTCACCGTGTTCGGCGGCTCCTTGTCGGAAGCGCACGCCCAGAAGATGGTCAAGATCCAGGACATGGCGCTGAAGGCGCGGGCGCCGATCATCGGCCTGTTCGACGCCGGCGGCGCGCGCATCCAGGAAGGTGTCGCGGCGCTCGGCGGCTATGGCGAGGTGTTTCGCCGCAACGTCCACGCCTCCGGCGTGATCCCGCAGATCTCGGTGATCATGGGGCCGTGCGCGGGCGGCGACGTCTACTCGCCGGCGATGACCGACTTCATCTTCATGGTGCGCGACACGAGCTACATGTTCGTCACCGGCCCGGAAGTCGTGAAGACCGTGACCAACGAGATCGTCACCGCCGAGGAGCTCGGTGGCGCCAGCGTCCACGCGACCCGCTCGGCGGTCGCCGACGGCGCCTTCGAGAACGACGTCGAGTGCCTTCTCCAGATGCGCCGGTTCGTCGACTTCCTGCCGGCCGACAGCGGCTCCGGTGTGCCGGAATGGCCGAGCTTCGACGACGTGGAGCGGGTCGAGAACTCGCTCGACACGCTGGTGCCGGACAATCCGAACAAGCCGTACGACATGAAGGAGCTGATCCACAAGGTGGTGGACGAAGGCGACTTCTTCGAGCTGTCGCCGTCCTTCGCGAAGAACATTTTGATCGGCTTCGGGCGCATCGCCGGCCGCACGGTCGGCTTCGTCGCCAACCAGCCGATGGTGCTCGCCGGCGTGCTCGACAGCGACGCCAGCCGCAAGGCGGCGCGCTTCGTGCGGTTCTGCAACGCCTTCAGCATCCCGATCGTCACCTTCGTCGACGTGCCGGGCTTCCTGCCGGGCACCGCGCAGGAATCGGGCGGCCTCATCAAGAACGGCGCCAAGCTCCTGTTCGCCTACAGCCAGTGCACCGTGCCGCTGGTCACCGTGATCACGCGCAAGGCGTTCGGCGGGGCCTACGACGTGATGGCCTCCAAGCACATCGGTGCCGACGTCAACTATGCCTGGCCGTCGGCGCAGATCGCGGTGATGGGCGCCAAGGGCGCGGTCGAGATCATCTTCCGCTCCGACCTGCACGACCCGGAGAAGATCCAGGCCCGCACCCACGAGTACGAGGACCGCTTCATGTCGCCGTTCGTGGCCGCCGAGCGCGGCTACATCGACGAGGTGATCATGCCGCACTCGACCCGGCGGCGGATCGCCCGCGCACTCTCGATGCTGCGCACCAAGACGCTCGAGATGCCGGCGAAGAAGCACGACAACCTGCCGCTCTGAGCGGCGCACACGCGTGTGCCGTTCCTTTGTCGTTCGGGCCGACGGGAGAGCGGTGCGCCGCTCTCCCGCGCTCCGGCCGGCGTGTTTTTCGCTGACGCCGTACCACCGGTGGGAGACTATGACCTCATCCTGAGGGGCCGCGAAGCGGCCGTCTCGAAGGATGAGGCCCGTGCAGTGCCATCGTCCTTCGAGAGCGGGTGTTCCGCCCGCCCTGGGGACCAGGTCGAACTCTGTCGCCTTTGGCTTCGCATCGACGGGCGTGACGTTCGCCTTGTCGTCGCCGTGGTGATCGAACGCTGCGACGCGCTCCCGACACCAATATCCGTCATCCTTTGCGGACGGCCCCGGCCGCCGACCTTTGCTCGCGCCACCGGGCCGACCGTCGAGAAACGTGTCCGGTTATTTCCGACAGGGGGCATTTTTCCGATGAAGACGACCACCAATCTGCTCGCCGGTCTCCTCGCCGCCGCGACGCTCGCCGTCACCACCGAGGCGTCGTTCGCGCAGGGTATGTGCCAGCAGCTCTGGGTCGAGCGCAACTCGATCTACAAGGCCAACGGCTACTGCTTCAAGACTCGCCGGGCGATCGCCTATTTCGGCAATGCCGGCTGCGTCTACGAATACGAGGGGGCGGTGCCGCTGTCGCGCCGCGAGCGCGCCCGCATCGGCCAAATCCGGGCGATGGAGCGCGACTACGGCTGCCGGTGACGGCGGCGGCCCGCGGCGTCCCAGGGTGAGCCCGTGAGCCGCGCCGGCGGCGCATCGCGTCGTGCGGGAGTGTTTTACGAGGTTCGCGGCGACGCGGCGGGTGCGCTATGGTGCGGCACTGCGGCTCGTCTGCTTCGTCGCCGGCCGCCTCCGGCCCGCGCGTGTCGGTCCCGTCTCCGTCGGTCCCGTCTCCATCGGTCTCGTGTTCGGCGTCCCATGCACAGCCAGCTCCATTACCTGCCGCTCACCCCCGGCTTCTTCTCGCTCCTGGTCGGGCTGTTCGTCCTCGTCGTCGTGCTCGTCCAGCTCGGCGTGCTGCGCTACGCCTTCATGCGGCTCGGCATCGGTCCCGGCGCGGCGATGGCGCTGCTGCTCGGCTCGCTGGTCGGCAGCTACTTCAACATCCCGGTGGCGGAGGTTCCCGGCAGCCGGGCGCTGTCCGGCCGGGTGATCGACTATTTCGGCATGCAGTACGTGGTGCCGGTGGTCGAGCAGTGGCCGGGCACGGTGATCGCGGTGAATGTCGGCGGCGCGGTGATCCCGACTCTGGTGTCGCTCTATCTGCTGCAGCGCTACCGCTTCTGGGGCGAAGGCCTTCTCGCCACCGCGATCGTCACCGCGGTGATCCACTGGTTCGCCAATCCGGTGCCCGGCATCGGCATCGCCGTGCCGGTGTTCGTGCCGGCGGTGGTGACGGCGATCACCGCGTGGCTTCTGTCGCGCGAGCACGCCGCGCCGCTCGCTTACGTCGCCGGCTCGCTCGGCACGCTGGCGGGCGCAGATCTCCTCAATCTCGGCCGCATCGGCGAGCTCGGCGCGCCGGTCGCCTCGATCGGCGGGGCCGGGACGTTCGACGGCATTTTTCTGATCGGGATCTTGGCGGTGCTGCTGGCGAGCCTGACCTCGCCGCCGCCACGCGACCGGCCGGCGTGAGAGCCCGTTTGGGAACTCCGACGGGGCTGCGCCGGAGCCGCTTTCGCCGATCCGGCAGGAGCCGATCGAGGCGCGTACCGGGGAGTACGTGCGAGATCGGCG
>NZ_AKZI01000232.1 GCF_000293785.1 Rhodovulum sp. PH10
TGCCCGACGCGTTGCCCGCCGTCACCGTGCCGTCCTTGGCGAACGCCGGGCGCAGCTTGCCGAGGCTTTCGGCCGTCACGCCGGCGCGCGGAAACTCGTCGACCGACACCACGGTGTCGCCCTTGCGGCCCTTGATCGTCACCGGCACGATCTCGTCGTCGAATTTTTTGGCCTTCTGGGCGGCTTCCGCCTTGTTCTGCGAAGCGGCAGCAAATGCGTCCTGATCCGCGCGCGAAACCTGCCACTTCTTGGCGACGTTCTCCGCGGTGATGCCCATGTGATAGCCGTTGAAGGCATCCCACAGGCCGTCCT
>NZ_AKZI01000233.1 GCF_000293785.1 Rhodovulum sp. PH10
TGGGCCTGATGGCGGCGGCCGAGCCGCGGCCCGACCTCACCTGGAGCCAGGCGTTTCCGCTGATGATCGAGCGGGCCCGCGCCCGCACCGGCGCGTGGTACGAGATTTTTCCGCGCAGCCAGACCGACGATCCGAAGCGCCACGGCACCTTCGACGACGTGATCGCCCGCCTTCCGGAGATCGCCGGGCTCGGCTTCGACGTGCTGTACTTTCCGCCGATCCACCCGATCGGGAAGAAAAACCGCAAGGGCAAGAACAATTCTCTGAAGGCCGGGTCGAACGATCCGGGCTCGCCTTATGCGATCGGCGCGGAGGCCGGTGGCCACGACACGGTGCACCCCGAGCTCGGCACGCTCGCCGACTTCAAGAAGCTGGTGACGGCGGCGCGCGCGCACGGGATGGAGATCGCGCTCGATTTCGCCATCCAGTGCTCGCCGGATCACCCGTGGCTGAAGGAGCATCCCGACTGGTTCAAGTGGCGGCCCGACGGCTCGATGCGCTACGCCGAGAACCCGCCCAAGAAATACGAGGACATCGTCAACCCGGATTTCTATTGCGCCGATCGCGTCGCGTTGTGGCAGGCGCTTCGTGACGTGGTGCTGTTCTGGGCGGAGCAGGGCGTGCGAATTTTCCGCGTCGACAACCCGCACACCAAGCCGTTCCCGTTCTGGGAGTGGATGATCCGCGAGGTGCAGCTGCGCTGGCCGGACACCATCTTCCTCGCCGAGGCTTTTACCCGCCCGAAGGTGATGAAGGCGCTGGCCAAGCTCGGCTTCTCACAGTCCTACACCTATTTCACGTGGCGCACCGGCAAGGACGAGATGTCGGCCTACATGGCGGAGCTGACCCGCTATCCCGAACGTGATTATTTCCGGCCGAACTTCTTCGTCAACACGCCGGACATCCTGCCCGTCCATCTGCAGGGCGGCGAGCCGTGGATGTTCAAGGCGCGGGTCGCGCTCGCCTCGACGCTGTCCGGCAATTACGGCGTCTACAGCGGTTTCGAGTTTTTGGAGCACGTGCCGGTGGCGCCCGGAAAAGAGGAGTATCTCGACTCCGAGAAGTACGAGATAAAGCCGCGCGACTGGAACGCGCCGGGCAACATCAAGGCCTATATCGGCCGGCTGAACGCGATCCGACGTGACAATCCGGCGCTGCAGCAGACCGCGAATTTCGGCTTCGTGCAGGTCGATTCGGATCAGGTGATGGGCTTCGTGAAGGAGTCGGTCGCGCACGACAACGTGGTGGCGGTGGCGATCGCGCTTTCGCCCGGCCGGCACGACGTGTGGTTTCATTTCGGCGACATGAAGATCGGCCCGGAGGGGG
>NZ_AKZI01000234.1 GCF_000293785.1 Rhodovulum sp. PH10
GACACCTCGTTCTGCCTGGCGGCGCTCGAGGAGGCGATGGCACGGTGCGGCAAGCCGGAGATCTTCAACTCCGACCAGGGGTGCCAATTCACCTCGGCGGCCTTCACCGGCGCGCTGCTCACGGCCGGCATCCGGGTCTCGATGGACGGCCGCGGGCGCTGGATGGACAACGTGTTCATCGAGCAGCTGTGGCGCTCGCTGAAACACGAGGACGTCTATCTGAAGCACTACGCCGACGGCCGGGAGGCGAAGGCCGGCATCGCCGCATGGATCACGTTCTACAACGAGCAGCGGCTCCACCAGGCGCTCGGCTATCGCACGCCGATGGCGGTGTGGCGCGCCGGTGCCGCCGACGAGGCCGTGGACATGCTGGACAACGCGAGCGAGGCTGGGCAAGAATCGTCGCCGGCGGCGAAGTATGATGTGATTTATGACGAATCGCGCATTCAAAGCCGGCGTGAGCCGTAATCAGC
>NZ_AKZI01000235.1 GCF_000293785.1 Rhodovulum sp. PH10
CCGCCATTGGCGGCGATCGTCAGCGTGTCGCCCTCGGCACCGCCGGTCGAGCCGGAGGTGATCTGGTCGAGCAGGCTGGTCGAGTTGTACTGCCCGGCCGTCAGGTTGAGGGCGGTGGTGGCGCTGCCGGAGGCGATGTTGAAGTCGACGTCGGCGGACTTGGCGTCGATCTTCAGCTTGCCGGCGACGTTCGAGATGTCGAGATTGGCGCCGATCGTCGCGTTGGCCTTCAGCTTGGTGACCACGTCGTCGAGATTGTCGGTGCCGGCGAGGCCGACCGTCTGGGTCTGTCCACCGTTGCCGTCGTTCGCGTCGACCGTGATCGAGATGTTGCCGCCGTTGGCCAGCGTGGTGTCGATCTCGCCGAGCGTCAGGTCGCTGTTGAAGCTCTTCGAGAGCGTCGAGCCCATGCCGCCGCGCGCGCCGGTGCCGAAGTTGTAGTTGGCGGCCGCGGCATCGAGGCCGAGGGCGGCGGTGACGCCGACATCGGTCGCCGAGAGCCCGATCGCGTTGCCGGAGCCGGCACCGAGGCTGAGCGAGAAGGTGGTGCCGGAGATCGAGGCGGTGGCGGCGCCGCGGTTGCCGGTCAACCACGTGTTCAACTCGGCGACCGTCGACACCTGGCCGCCGGCATTGCCGAAGGTCACCGTCTTGGCGTCCTGCCCGGTGACGTCGAGCACCAGGGTCGAGGTGCCGCCGGTGCCACCCTGCGCTTCGATGTTGTCGAGCAGGCTGGTCGAGTTGTGGGCGCCGGCGGTGAGGCCGACCGCGGTCAGGGTGGCGGCGGTCGAGCCCGAGCCGGAGGCGCTGATCGAGAAGTCGACGTCGGCGCTGGTCGCCGTCAGCTCCAGATGACCCGAGCCGTCGTTCGCCACGGTGACGTAATTGTCGAGCGTGTCGCCCGGCGTGCCGGAGGTGGTGGCGTCGAACACCGCCTTGGTGGCGTTGAAGTCGGCTTCCGTGCCGGCCAGGGTGACGTCGAAGGTCTTGTCGACGCCGCCCGAGGTGACACGGATCTGCACCGTGCCGGCCGCACCCGCGCCGCCGGGGCCCGAGGTGAGGTCGGCGGTGCCGGTCACCGTGCCGATCGACTCGGCGTCGTTGGTGAAGCTCAGGCCGATCGACTTCGGCGACAGATCGTTGGCGCCGCCGGCGGTGGTGGTGGCGATCGTCTCGGTCGGCAGCGAGCCGGTGACGTTGAGCGCGTCGTAGGTGGTCGCCGGGGCGGTCGCCGAGCGGGCCTGCTGGGCGA
>NZ_AKZI01000236.1 GCF_000293785.1 Rhodovulum sp. PH10
GTCGATGATCGCCACCAGGTAGAGGAAACCGCGGCCGATCGGGATATAGTTGATGTCCGCCGCCCACACCCCCGCCTTCGCGGGGGGCAGGCTCTGGTTCGGCCGCTCGATCGCCATCTCCCGCAGCAGATAGGGGAAGACCTCGTGGCCCGGTGCCGGCTTCGAGGTGTTCGGCTTCGGCCCCAGCGCGGCGATCCCCATCAGCCGCATCAGGCGCTGCACGCGCTTGCGGTTGACGAGCCATCCCTCGGCCCGGAGCGTCGCCGTCAGCCGGCGCGAGCCGTAGAACGGCCACGTCGTGAACAGCTCGTCGAGCCGCCGCATCAGGGCGAGATCGT
>NZ_AKZI01000237.1 GCF_000293785.1 Rhodovulum sp. PH10
CACAGTCCCCCGAAATCACTCACTCAATTTTCGGTCAGGCTCTGAGGATTTGCTTGGAGCGGTTGCCCGCTGTATTGCGACCCGAAGGCCGTTTTTTTTATGACGTTTTTCGAGCTCCCAGCGGACGAGCCCTCGTGGCTTCCGCGCCGGCACCCAGGCGGGGTCACGACCTTCGGCGCAAAAGATCCATACCATTTTGGACTCGATGATGTGGAGTTCGTTGCGCGCGGGCTACCCTGGCGCATTCGCTACCTCGGCGACTGGAATCATCCACGGTCACAGCGCATGCTGGAGCTGACACGAACGTGAGAAAGTTTGGAAACTTTCGCTAATCGTCAATCTTCTGTACGTAGAGCTGCTGAAGAGGCGCCGATATTATACGTATTTTTCGAAAAAATATATTTGTAAAGGCATCGATGACCAATTTCGGACACCTCAACGGATCTGCTCCGTATGACAGCCTTTCTTGCCACAGATAATCATCAAAGGCGATTACACCGTTCTTTCGAAGGAGAACAAAACTCAGTATAGCATCAGACAGCACGTCTGGAGCCTGATGCGAACCATCAACGTAAATGAAATCAAAATAACCACGCCTGCCTTCAGCAACAAGACGCGCCAACTCGTCATCGGAACGCCCTCGATGCTGCATCAGAACAACCTCATTCTGCGCCCGAGAGATGGATAGCCTGGTATTGTGCAAAAACCGTTTCTCAACAGACGTCATATCAGACTCGAACGCGCCCCCACTTTTGTGTTCAATTCCGCCCTCCCACGTATCTATACAGTGCATCTCTACTCGCCCACGCGGCGAAAGCATATCTATTAAATAGCAAGCACTCGCACCTTCATATGATCCTATTTCCAATATTTTCGAGGGGTCGACTTGCGGAATTAATTTGTCCCACACGCTCTTGGCGCCGCCTGAGAACCAACGGTTGGTATATTGATATTGATCAGAACTGAACGCGTCTTCCCGATCTTCATTCATTCTCGTGATCCCATTTGGAAAGCCTCAGGCCCGAGGAGGCCGCACGTGAATCTTCGGCTATTATGGTCGCTACGGGTCACCTCAAAATCACATGGTGCCACGCTCGGCGTCGCACGCAATCATCAGCTCAAAATCTCGCGAAAATAGGCGATGGTCGGCTTCAAACCGTCCTCGAGCGAGACGGTCGGCGCCCAGCCGAGCTTTTCGCCGGCGAGCGAAATGTTCGGGCAGCGCTGCTTGGGGTCGTCGGCGGGCAGGGGGCCGTGGACGATCTTCGAGCGGCTGCCGGTCAGCCGGATCACCAATTCCGCCAGC
>NZ_AKZI01000238.1 GCF_000293785.1 Rhodovulum sp. PH10
GCAAGGGACCGCGGCTCCATCACTGGGCTCGCGTGCGTCTGTTCCGTCTGCAGGAGCCGGGGCAGCCGTTCGATCACTGGCTGCTGGTCCGACGCAGCCTCACGGATCCGACCGATCTCGCCTGTTATGTCGTGTTCGCGCCTGCCGATGCGACGCTCGCCGAGCTCGCCGGCGTTGCAGGCTTGCGCTGGGCGATCGAGACCTGCTTCGAGGTGGCCAAGGACGAGCTCGGCCTCGATCACTGCGAAGCGCGCACGGCGAACCGTATTCTTGGCACGGCTGGCATCGCCACGTCACCCTCGTCATGGCCGCGGTGGCTTTCCTCGCCAAGCTGCGCGCCGACCTCTTGCGATCGTCCTTTCCTGACGCCGCATCGACCAAACAGAACGAAAGGAGTCCGGTCGCGATCGCACCCGC
>NZ_AKZI01000239.1 GCF_000293785.1 Rhodovulum sp. PH10
TCCGCCCTCACGACCATCCGCAGAAGGTGGGGCCAAAACGACGCTTACGACGTTCTCGTCGCCGGCGAGGGCATCGAGACCATGCTGTCGGTCCGCTGCGCCATCCCCCACATCCCGCTGATCGCAGCTCTGTCGGCCAACCATCTCGCCGCTCTGGCGCTGCCGCCGACACTGCGACGCCTCTACATCGCGCTGGACGACGACGTGGCCGGGCACCGTGCCGCGCAGACGCTCCGTGACCGCGCCGAGGCGGCCGGGGTCGAGGCGATCGTGCTCACTCCGAGGACGAACGACTTCAACACCGACCTGCGGCTCCTCGGGCCGGTCGCGCTCGCCGCCTCGATCAGTGGCCACCTTGCGCACGAAGACGGCCGGCTTCCGGTTGCCATGACAGATCCGAGCTGGGAGGAAGCGCTCCTCGGCAAAGCACACGACCGCGCTGCATGGGACAGCGGCGACACCGACCTCGACACCGACTTACGTCGCTACGCCCGTCAGAACCATGAAAGCGGGGGCGCGAAGTGTTTCGTTGCCGTTCCCTGCGACGCGCCGAGGCGCATTCTCGGCTTCTATACGCTCAGCCCTGCCTCGCTCGACTACGCCCGGACCCCTGCGCTCGCCAGGAAGGGGGTCGCACGCTACGACGTGCCGGTGTTCCGTCTCGGTCGCCTCGCCGTCGATCTCGGCCTGCAAGGACGCGGCCTCGGTGGTGCGTTGCTGTTGCGTGCAGCCGAACGCTGCATTCGCGTGGCACAAGACGTCGGTGGCGTCGCACTCCTCATCGACGCGAAGACTGATCGCGCCGCAAGTTGGTACGAAAGTTATGGGTAAGCGTCGTTTTGGCCCCACCTTCTGCGGATGGTCGTGAGGGCGG
>NZ_AKZI01000240.1 GCF_000293785.1 Rhodovulum sp. PH10
CTCCCGCCGGGAATCCCGCCTCGGAACCAATCAGCCGAATCCGGTATGATTTGGTCGCGAGCGCAATGGGGCGGATCGAAGCGCCGGCCCTCGGGACCGGGTGAAAAAAAGGCCCGGGAGAAAACCCCGGCATGGGCGCCCGTCGAGCCGCCGGGGCCGCGCCGCCGGCGGGAGCGAGTGCGCTGTCGGCGTGTCGGGGCTCCGAGCCGTCGATTCACCGGGTCGGCCGATTCGTCCGGCAGGCGCGCGAAAGGGCCCGAGAGGACCCGGCAGACGAATTGTCTTTCGGCGGGTCGGACCGACCCGCCGGGCGGCCCCAGTCGTCTGCCGGGCGGCCTCTGGCC
>NZ_AKZI01000241.1 GCF_000293785.1 Rhodovulum sp. PH10
TTCCAAACTCCTCGACGAAGCAATTCGGGGGTCGGGGTCTTGCGCGGAAGGAACTGTGCGGGGTTGCCGGAATGCGCTCAAATGAATTAAGACGCCGGACAGATGAGCTGTGCTCATCCGAGAACCGGCCGGCCGGCTGGCCGGCGCATTGCTCGAGGATGCGGCGCCGTTCGCATGTGCGAGAGGAGACAGGGCGGCCGATGGTCCCGCCGGCGCGGCCGCGAGCGGCTCGGGGCTCACCGGAGACTGCCCAGAAAACCAGCGTTCAGTGCTGCTTTTCGTGCCGGCCGGCGGTGGAGAGCGGCGTGGCGGGCGCGTCGTGCGACGCGCGCTGCAGTGCGGGATGCACGCGCCTCTGCGGCCACCGGGGCGCGGCGACGCCGGGCGGTTCGCGCGGCGAGATCTGCGTCGTCACGCATCCGACATATGCGTCGAATGCAAGGCGTCGCATGCGAGCGCCGCGCGCGGCGCACGGAGCATCGCGCCCCGGCTTGCGCAGGTCCGCCGGGGCGGGCACGGTGTGACACTTCGCGCTCGCGCAAGGATGCGGCGCATTGCCGGAGACCGGCGCATGAAGTCACCGTCGCTCAGG
>NZ_AKZI01000242.1 GCF_000293785.1 Rhodovulum sp. PH10
GAAGGCTTCATGGCCCGCTTGGCCGAATGGGTCGCTTGTTTGCTGCAGGCCGGCACACCAAGCGCCGGGCGCGCCCTTCCCCGCGCCGCCGGGGGACTGCTGGTCCGATTCGTGACTGAAATCGCCGCGGCAGCCGCCAATCCGCGCCAGTCCCTCGCCCTCGCGAGCTGACGCGAATTCTTGCCCAGCCTCGAGCGCGTTGCCCACAGGCCCACAGCCGCAAACGCCGCAGACAAAACGTTTGGCGGCATGATATCGGAAGGCAGGAGCAGCCGAGCTTCCAACTAAAAACGCCACGCCAGTGGTCCTCGCCTCGGGGTCCACTTCAGACGGCACCGGACGGCGTTGGACAGCGCGGCACCCGCTTTCAAGCATTTGGTCGGATTGAAATCCGCACGGACTGGACGGGTTGGACAGCCTTCTTTTTTTTGAAGAGGGGAGAATGGAAGCGTATGCGCCGACCCATGCGTATGCGCATAGCCCGCTCGTCGCGCCGACCGCGAGAGGCTCGGCGATCCGATGCCCGGAACTGAAGCAGTCATCGCCTGCGGACGTGAGCTCGGCGGTTCTGCTGCTTACGTGGTGCTTACGTGAGAAAAATCTCGATCGGGCGACCGTTCGCCTCACTCGACCACGCTCTTGATTTTAATTTCAAAAAAATGGCGCGCCCGAAGAGATTCGAACTCCTGACCCCCAGATTCGTAGTCTGGTGCTCTATCCAGCTGAGCTACGGGCGCCGCCTGCCGCGACCGTGTCCGAGGACGACGGTGCGAGGAGCCCGCATGTATCGCCTCGGAGCCGGCTTGGCAAGGCCCCTTTGGCAAGGCCCCTCGACGACGACCTTTCCGCCGGCAGTCCCGTCTTCGGTTCCGCCGGCCGGGAGCGGCGAATGGCGAGTAGCGAGTGGCGAGTGGCGAGTAGGGGCGCGCGCATGGCTGGCCCGCGCCGCTGGCGGCCGCGGAGAGGGGCGAATAGCGAATGGCGAGTAGCGGGGAGGGCCGTCGGGCGCGGGTACGGATTTCCGCGACACCCGGCGCAACGCTCCCGGCGAGCCGGGACGTCGGAGCCTGTGAATCGATCGATTTTCGCGCTTTCTGACCCCAATGAATTCAATGATCAGACAGGGTCGCAAACGCTGAAAACCGGAATGATACCAGCGGCGGGAAACTATGACCTCATCCTGGGTCGCGAAGCGGCCGTCTCGAAGGATGAGGCCCGCACCGTGGCCTCGCCCT
>NZ_AKZI01000243.1 GCF_000293785.1 Rhodovulum sp. PH10
TGTGCAGGGCCATGTCGAATATCTGACAAAGGTCCGCGCCCGACGGTTTCCGCTGGAGTGACGGGGCATTACCTTTTCGCGGAACCACCACTTTCTCCGCGGCCATGCGCGTACCCAATTTCGGGGATGACACGGTAACGCGGTCCCGCATACTGGCCGGCGAATCCGCCACGAGGGTCCCGGCATGGCCTGCGACGTCATCGACGAAGAACCGAAAAGCCCGGCTCGGCGCTCCGACGCGCGTTCGCGCCATGCGGACGACGCCGATCCTCGTCACGACCCGGCCCGGCCGCGAGCGAGCTCGATCGCCCAGGATGCCGCGCGCGACCTGCCGTCGAACGGTTCTCGCGGGCGGAAACGTCAGCGCCCCAAAATCACGGCAGAGATGATCGATGCCGGCGTGCGCGTGCTCGAGG
>NZ_AKZI01000244.1 GCF_000293785.1 Rhodovulum sp. PH10
ACATAGCAGAACGAGCGGGTCTGCCGGCCGTCGCCGTAAATGGTGATGTCCTCGCCCTTCAGCGCCTGGACGATGAAGTTCGACACCACCCGTCCGTCGTTCGGGTGCATGCGCGGGCCATAGGTGTTGAAGATGCGCACCACCTTGATCTCCAGTGCGTGCTGGCGGTGGTAGTCGAACATCAGGGTCTCGGCGCAGCGCTTGCCCTCGTCGTAGCAGCTCCGGGTGCCGATCGGGTTGACCCGGCCCCAGTAGTCCTCGCGCTGCGGGTGGATCTCGGGGTCGCCATAGACTTCCGAGGTCGAGGCCTGGAGGAGCCTCGCCCGCAAGCGCTTGGCGAGGCCGAGCATGTTGATCGCGCCGTGCACG
>NZ_AKZI01000245.1 GCF_000293785.1 Rhodovulum sp. PH10
TTTGCCGTCGTCGCGTCGGAGGTGAGGAAGCTCGCCGAGCGCAGCCAGACCGCGGCGGCCGAGATCGGCACGGTGTCGTCGAAGACCGTGAAGGTGGCGCAGGAGGCGGGCGAGCTGCTCACCAAGCTGGTGCCGGACATCCAGCGGACCGCCGAGCTGGTCGCCGAAATCTCCGCCGCCTGCCGCGAGCAGGACATCGGCGCCGATCAGGTGAACCAGGCGATCCAGCAGCTCGACAAGGTGATCCAGCAGAACGCCTCGGCTTCCGAGGAGATGTCGGCCACCTCCGCCGAGCTCGCCGCCCAGGCCGAGCAGCTGCAGTCGAGCATCGCCTATTTCCGCACCGACCAGGCGGGGGCGACGCCGCAGCGCCGTTCGGCGAAGGTGGGGCGTCCGCCGTCGCCGGCGATGCCGGCCGCGTCGCGCGCGGCGCCCAACGGGGCGGCCCAGCTGGTCGAGACGGTGCGCGCCGCCTATGGGCGCGGGCGCGGCTCGTCCGCCGCGAAGAGCGGCTTCACGCTCGACCTCGCCGCCGGCGGACCGGACGCCACCGATCAGCAGTTCGAACGGGCGAGCTGACCGATGCGTCGAGCAGTACGAGAACCTTGCGTCGCGCGTCGCTCCCGGGTCGAGGGCCGGGTCCGATCACGACCGTTGCGGGAAGGACATTAGCGATGCGGATCACCATCAAGCTCAAGCTCGCGATCGCCTTTGCGATCGTCATCGTCCTGTCGGCGCTCACCGCCTGGATCGGCATCGCCAATCTGGCGTCGCTCGACAAGAATCTCACGTCGCTGGTCGACGGGCCGGTGACCCGCCAGCGGCTGTCGCTCGAGCTGTCGAACACGTCGCTCTCGGTCGTGCGGGCGGAGAAGAACCTGATCACTGCGATCGGGCGCGAGGAGATCGAGCGGTTCGATGCCGAGGTGGTGAAGGAGCGCCAGGAGCTGCTCGGCGCGATCGAGAAGGCGGAGGCGACCGCGACCACCCAGGGCAAGCCGATGTGGACGGCGGCGCGGATCGCCGTCCAGCAATGGATCCCGGTGCAGGATCGCATCCGCGCAGCGATGCAGCAGGGCAACGTCTCGCAGGCGCGCGACCTGTCGAGCAACCAGGCCCGCGAGGCGGTGGTCGCCGTGCACAAGAGCCTCGGCGCCATCGAGGAGCTCAACCGCGGCCGGCTGGAGAGCGCCAAGCACGCCGCCGACGAGGAGTACGACGGCGCCCGCTCGCTGATGCTCGGCATGGTGATCGGCGCGCTGGTGATCGCCGTCGCGATTGCCGCCTGGATGGCGCTGAGCATCAGCCGCGGGCTCGCACGGGCGGGCGCGCTCGCCGAGGCGGTCGCGCTCGGCGATCTGAGCCAGAAGGTCGAGGCGTCGAGCAACGACGAGATCAAGGACTTGATCGACGCGCTCGACCGCATGACGACCAATCTGCGGACCAATGCCGAGGTCGCCGACACCATCGCCGACGGCGATCTCACCGTGAAGGTGCAGCGCTTCTCCGAGAAGGACATGCTCGGCATGGCGCTCGAGCGGATGGTGACGCGGCTGCGGCAGGTGGTGTCGGAATCGCTCGGCGCCGCCGACAACGTCTCGTGCGGCAGCCAGCAGCTGTCGTCGGCCGCCGAGCAGCTCTCGGCCGGCGCGACCGAGCAGGCCGCCTCCGCCGAGGAGGCCTCCTCGTCGATGGAAGAGATGGCGGCCAACATCAAGCAGAACGCCGACAACGCCTCGCAGACCG
>NZ_AKZI01000246.1 GCF_000293785.1 Rhodovulum sp. PH10
CGACACCGAGGCCATGCAGGCGCATCTCGACGCGATCGGCGAAGCCGTCGCGCCCGGCGCGCACGCGCTCCTGATCCTCGACAAGGCCGGCTGGCACACAACCGGCAAGCTCGAGCCTCCGGCCAACATCACGCTCCTGCCGCTGCCGCCCGCCTGTCCGGAGCTCAACGCGGCCGAGAACATCTGGCAGTACTTGCGTCAGAACTATCTCGGCAACCGCGTGTTCGCCGACTACACCGCGATCCTCGACGCTTGCCAGGACGCCTGGCGAAAGCTCCTCGCCGAAACCGGCCGGATCACATCGATCGCACAGCGAGGCTGGGCCATCATCGGTCAGGCATAACGAAGGCTGGTAT
>NZ_AKZI01000247.1 GCF_000293785.1 Rhodovulum sp. PH10
TGTGCAGGGCCATGTCGAATATCTGACAAAGGTCCGCGCCCGACGGTTTTCGCCGGAGTGACGGGACATTACCTTTTCCCGGAACCACGACTTTCTCCGCGGCCATGCGCGTACCCAATTTCGGGGATGACACGGTAACGCGGTCCCGCATACTGGCCGGCGAATCCGCCACGAGGATCCCGGCATGGCCTGCGACGTCATCGACGAAGAACCGAAAAGCCCGGCTCGGCGCTCCGACGCGCGTTCGCGCCGTGCGGACGACGCCGATCCTCGTCACGATCCGGCCCGGCCGAGAGCGAGCTCGATCGCCCAGGATGCCGCGCGCGACCTGCCGTCGAACGGCTCTCGCGGGCGGAAACGCCAGCGTCCCAAAATCACGGCAGAGATGATCGATGCCGGCGTGCGCGTGCTCGAGG
>NZ_AKZI01000248.1 GCF_000293785.1 Rhodovulum sp. PH10
ACGTTCATTTCGCTGCTCCCATCGCGCCGGCGACATCCAACGCGGCGATCGCCTTCTGCCACTCGTCGGGCTCGACGCGGATGAAGTGATTCTTCTCGCGCGCCTCGAGGAACGGCACGCCCTTGCCCATCTTGGTGTCGAGCACGATCACCCGCGGCTTCGGCTCCGGGCAGTCGCGCGCCGCGTCGAAGGCGGCCAGCACGGCCGGCAGGTCGTTGCCGTCGATGCGCTGGACGAACCAGCCGAACGCCGCGAACTTCTCGTGCAGCGGCTCGAAGCCGAGAATGTCGAGCGAGGTGCCGTCGGCCTGCTGGCGGTTCACGTCGACCAGCACGATCAGGTTCGACAGGCGGTGGTGCGCGGCCGACATCGCCGCCTCCCAGGTGGCGCCTTCGTCCAGCTCGCCGTCGGACATCGAGTTGTAGACGAAGGCCGGGTTCTTCTTCTGCCGCAGGCCGAGCGCCATGCCGACCGCGATCGCCATGCCCTGGCCGAGCGAGCCGCCGGACATCTCCATGCCGGGCGTGTAGCTCGCCATCCCGGACATCGGCAGGCGGCTGCCGTCGCAGCCATAGGTCTCGAGCTCGTCCTCGGGAATGATGCCGGCCTCGATCAGCGCGGCATAGAAGGCGATGCCGTAATGCCCGTGCGACAGCAGGAAGCGGTCGCGCCCTTCCCATTCGGGCTCGCTCGGCTTCAGATTCAGCGCGTGGCAGTAGGCGACCGCGAGGACGTCGGCGATGCCGAGCGCCTGGGCGATGTAGCCCTGGCCCTGCACCTCGCCCATCCGCAGCGCGTTGCGGCGGATGTT
>NZ_AKZI01000249.1 GCF_000293785.1 Rhodovulum sp. PH10
CACCGAGGGGCACCGTTAGGCGCCGTCCAGGTGGTGTCCAGCGGACGGGGCGAGCCATGCCCAAGCTGACGAAGCGGTTCGTAGAGAGCTGGAAGCCCGACACCGCCGACGCGATCGCCTGGGACGACGACATTCCGGGGTTCGGGTTGCGGGTCCTGTCGAGCAGGACCGAGCACGGCGAGGAGCGGTGCGTCCGCTCCTACCTGGTGCAGTACCGGACCGCCCAGGGGCGCTCGCGGCGGCTGACCCTCGGCAAGCACGGCAAGCTGACGGCCGACATGGCTCGCAAGGAGGCCTTCCGTGTGTTCGACGCGGTTCGCGCCGGCAAGGACCCGGTCGCCGAGCGGCGTGCCTCCATCGAGGCGCCGGTCGTGAACGAGCTGCTCGACCGCTACCTCGCCGAGCACGTCAGAAAGCGCAACCGGCCGAGCACGCAGGCGGAGGTCACGCGGATCGTCGAACGCCACATCCGGCCACGGCTCGGCCGGCACAAGGTCGCGGCCGTGACCCGACAGGACATCGGAAAGCTGCACCGTGAGGTTGCGGGCACGCCGCGCCAGGCCAACGTCGCCGTCGCGATCTGCTCGAAGGCCTTCGCGCTCGCCGAGGCCTGGGGAATGCGGCCGGAGAGCACGAATCCGTGCAGCAAGATCGAGCGCTATCCAGAAAGCACGCGGGAGCGGTTCCTGACCGCCGACGAGCTGGCAAGGCTCGGCGCGACCTTGCGGCAGGCGGAAACGACGGGGCTGCCGTGGACGATCGATCCGCAGCGGCCGATCTCGAAGCACCTCGCGAAGGAGGAGAACCGCCGGACGTTGCTCGCACGGGTGACCACCGCGGCGGTCGAGCTGCTGCTGTTCACCGGCTGCCGGCTCTCCGAGGTGCTGAACCTGCGCTGGGCCCAGGTGGATTTGGACGCCGGCACGATCACGCTGGCGCAGACGAAGTCCGGCCGGCCGCAGGTGATCGTGATCAACGGTCCGGCGCGGCAAGTCCTGGCGCAACTGCCGAGGCCGAAGGGCTCGCCCTGGGTGCTGCCCTCGACGACCGATGCCGAGAAGCCGCTGTCGAAGACGGCGATCGAGAAGGCTTGGAGCCGGATCAGGGCCGCCGCGAAGATCGAGGACGTTCGCCTTCACGACCTGCGGCACACCGTCGGGACGTACGCCGGCCAGGCCGGCGCGAACGCATTCCTCGTGCGCGATCTGCTGCGGCACAAGACACTGGCGATGACCGGGCGGTACGTGAACCGCGCCGACGATCCGAT
>NZ_AKZI01000250.1 GCF_000293785.1 Rhodovulum sp. PH10
CGCCTCGATCGGCTCCTGCCGGATCGGCGAAAGCGGCTCCGGCGCAGCCCCGTCGGAGTTCCCAAACGGGCTCTTACGTCTTTCGGTGAGCCGGAGCCCGTCCGGCTCGCCGAGTGTCCGAATCGGTCAGCGCTCGCTGGTGGTCGCCGCCGCCCCTGCTCCCGCCGCGGGGGCCGGCTCCCTCGACGCGGCCTCGGGCGACGCGGGTTCGGTCGACGCCGTGGCCGACGCCGGAGCGGGCGCGGCCGCGGCGGGCTTCTCGTCCAGCTCGGGCGTGTCGACCGAGACCGGGCTCGGCGCCTCGGAGACGGCGGCGGCCGCAGCAGCCGGAGCGGCGGTGGCGGCACGGGCCGCGGCGGGCGTCGCCAGCGGCGCCTCCTCGACCGTCGGGCGCGGCGTGCGGACCGGCGCCGGCGTGTAGCTCTCGCCCGCCATCACCGTGTTGCGGAAGCCGAGCGGGTCGGCGATGCGAAACAGCTTGTCGGCGCCGATGCCGCCCGCCCCGGTGCCCTTCACGTCGACATTGCCGTAGCCGAGGATGCGGCCGGGGATCGACTGCACCACCTCGATGTTCTCCACCTTGCCGAGCGGCATCTCGTCGGTCGAGCGCGAGATGAAGCCGGCCTTGTAGATCACCCGCCGGTCGGTCACCGCGATCTCGGTGATCCAGCGCAGGTACCAGGCCCGCGCCAGCAGGATCACCCCGACGACGAGCAGCACCAGCGCCAGCAGGTTCCACACGCCGTAGAACGCATCGCCGCCGGCGACGTAGAGCACGAGGGCGAGGACCAGCAGCGCGCCGCCGGGCAAGAAGCCGATCCAGTGGCGGTTCGTCTGGAACCGGACGATCTCGCCCGGCTGAAGAACGGTCTCGACATAACCCATGGATGCACAGGCTCCCGGAATCGGCGTGCGGGTGTTCCGTGTTTCATACCGCGTTTCGCCGGCGCAGGGGAGCCCGCCCCCGCACCCGCAATGCTGCGCTGCCGCGCGGCTCACGGGCCGACGCGGCGGCGACGGATGGTCGCGGGGTCGAGTGGCCGACATCCGCGCCGCATGCTAGCCTGCCGGCATGATTTTGCGCGCACTCCTTTTGTCCGGACTGTCGGCCGTGCTGGTCATCGGCCCGGCTTTCGCCCAAACGTCGGCTCAACCCCCGGCCCGAGCTCCGGCAGCCAAGCCGGCCGCCCCCGCCCCGGCCGTCGCGAAGCCGGCGGCGCCGAAGGCCGCGCAAAAAAACCCGGCGCCGCCCGCCCCCGCCGTGCCGGCGGACGCTCCGGCGGGCGCCGACGCGGTGCAGGCGATGCTCGGCGCGCCGTGGGAGTTCTCCAACGCCGACCGCGACCGCCACTGCGTCGTCTCGTTCCACAAGGAGCGCGCCGGCCGCACCGGCGCCGGCATGAAGATCGAGCTCGCCAAGGACTGCGTCGGCCAGTTTCCGTTCCTCTCGGCGGTCGCCGGCTGGACGCTCGCCGACAACGACTTTCTCCGCTTCGTCGATGCCGGCGGAAAGCCCCTGCTCGAGTTCAGCGAGGTCGAGCAGGGCTTGTTCGAGGCGCCGAAGCCCGAGGAAGGCATCCTGTTTCTCCAGCCGGTCGCCACCCTCCAGCCGCCGCCCCCCACCACCGCCGAGATGGCCGGCCGCTGGGCGATGACCCGCGGCGACGCCACTCTGTGCAGCTTCGACCTCGCGACGAGCACCACGCCGGACGGCCTCGCGCTGACGGTCGCGCCCGGCTGCGACGCGGCGGTCGCCGCCTTCGCGCCGTCCGCCTGGATCATGGACCGCGGCGAGCTGGTGCTGGTCGGCAGCGACGACCGCACCTGGCGGTTCGAGGAGATCGACCCGAAGGTGTGGCAGCGGGTGCCGGAAAGCCGCAACCCGGTCCGCATGATGAAGCAATAGGGGACTTGTCCCGCTTCACCTTTGCCGGGCTCGAACGCTTCGTTTCACGCTACACCGACGATCGCGCCGGGCCGTCGAACCGCCCCCGCCGCTTTTTTTTTGCGCGCGATCTCTCCCCCGACGCCGGCGAGGGCATGCACACGTCGCCTCGCATGCAGATGTCCGTCATGCGCGGGCTCCGACCCGCGCATCCATCGACATCGAGATGCCTCGTCTCGTCCGGCGCGCTGGATCGCCGGATCGCGGCTTTTGCCCGCCCCCTCGGGCCGGCCCGCCGATCTCGGCGACCCATGTTTCTCGATACGACGACACGGAACCTTACTTGGCCGTGCTCCCTGCCGTCCTTAACGGACGGGCGCGCCGGCTCCGGGCGACAGCATTCTGCTCGCCTTTTCCGGAAGGGCTATACAAGCACTGTGGTACCTTATTGGGTTTTTATGGTATAAGCCGATTCGAGGCATCCGATCGGATGCGCACCGGGCCGGCGGGTCGCCCGCGAGGTCGGTCGGCGCGGGTTCGGTGCCGCACGCGACGCGACGGAGCTCGTATCATGACGATCATGCCGGCCGATTTGTCAGAACCGAGCGTTTCCGCATCGACCCGAGCCTATTGGGAGATGCTGGGTCGCTTCGTCGCCGCCTTCACCGAGACCGAGAAGAACCTCCGGGCCACCCTGTGGCGGCTCGCCGACATGCCGACCGCGACCGCGCA
>NZ_AKZI01000251.1 GCF_000293785.1 Rhodovulum sp. PH10
GCGCTCGTCGACCCGGCTCGGGATGTGGGTCGCGCCGAGGCAGCTCACCGCCTCGACATTGCCGAACACGTTGTCGAGCACGTAGCGCCAGTGGCACAGCATGTCGAGCATGATGCCGCCGCCCTCGGCGAGCTTGTAGTTCCAGCTCGGCCGCTGCGCCGGCTGGCCCCAGTCGCCCTCGAACACCCAGTAGCCGAACTCGCCGCGCACCGAGAGCATCTTTCCGAAGAAGCCGGAGTCGCGCAGCATGGTCAGCTTGCGCAAGCCCGGCAGGAAGAGCTTGTCCTGCACCACGCCGTTCTTCACGCCGCGCGCTTTTGCGAGCTTGGCGACCTCGGCGGCCTTGGCGACCGTCTCGGCGATCGGCTTCTCGCAATAGACGTGCTTGCCGGCCTCGATCGCGCGGGCCAGCAGGTCGCAGCGCATCTGGGTGGTGCCGGCGTCGAAGAAGATGATGTCGTCGGGATTCTTCAGCGCGGCGTCGAGATCGGA
>NZ_AKZI01000252.1 GCF_000293785.1 Rhodovulum sp. PH10
CCAACTAAAAACGCCACGCCAGTGGTCCTCGCCTCGGGGTCCACTTCACACGGCGTGAACATCGACCAGTTCGCCATGTCGGCGCCCCAGTCCATCGCCATCTTGTACGGCTCAGACTCATAATCAGTAGCAGACGGTCGCGGCGATATGGACCGCGGCCAGGAAATTGACGGCGAGCCGGTCGTACCTGGTGGCCACACGGCGGAAATCTTTCAGCCTGCAGAACATGCGTTCGATGGCGTTGCGGTTGCGGTAGAGGACCCGCGAGAAGGTACTCTTCCAGCGCCGGTTCACCTTCGGTGGGATGTTCGGCATGGTGCCGTTGGCCTCGACCTGACGGCGGATGGCGTTCGAGTCGTAGCCCTTGTCGGCGTGCAGGATGCGGGCGTCGGCAACTGCTTCGGGAGGCCGTGGCCGGCCGTACAATCGGCGACGTTGCCGCCGGTGAGCAGGAAGGCGATGGGCCTGCAGTCGCGGTCGGTCAGCGCGTGGATCTCGGTCGTGCGACCACCCCGCGAATGACCGATCACCTGCGTCCGCTCCCCCCTTTCCCGCCGGTCGCCGAGCGATGCGCCTCGACCGCGGAGCTGTCGATCGGGACCTGCTCGGCCGGGCCACCCGCACTGGCCAGAGCATGGAAGAGGTTCTTCCAGATGCCCTTCTCGGCCCACCGCACATAGCGATTGTAGAGCGTCTTCCGGGGGCCGTACGCCGCCGGGGCATCGACCCGTCGACCGCCCGATTTCAGCACATGCACGATGCCGCTGATCACCCGGCGATCGTCCACCCGCGCCTTGCCACGCGTGTCGGCCGGCAGATGCGGACGGATGCGCTCGAACTGCGCCTCGGTCGGCCAGAACGGATCTCGATTCATCACGGCTCCTCCCGGAGACCGTGAATCACGAGCCGCTCACGCAGCCGACATTTTTATGGGTCTGGGCTCTAGTACTACAGTTGCGGATATTTGAATCCGCGAGACTTGTAGTGCGCG
>NZ_AKZI01000253.1 GCF_000293785.1 Rhodovulum sp. PH10
AGCGGCATGTGCAACGCCCTGATCTTCGCCGACTGCTTGAGGTAGCGCGCGCGGTGCAGGTTCTCCGTGCCGAGCAGCGTCAGGAACTCGGGGTGGTCGATGAAATACTGCCAGGTGAAGCGCACCAGCTCGCGGATCGCCTCGATGGCGTCGCGGTCGCCGAGATGGAGCGCCGCCTCGGCGGTGCGGATCGCGGTGTAGGTCTCCTCCAGCACGGCGACGTAAAGCCCCTCCTTGCCGCCGAAGTAATGGTAGATCATCCGCTTGTTGACGCCGGAGCGGGCCGCGATGGTGTCGACCCGGGCGCCGGTCAGCCCCTTGGCCTTGAACTCGTGGGTGGCGGCGTCGAGGATCGCGGCGCGCGTGCGCACCGGATCGCGCGGGCCGGTCGGCCGGCGCGGAGGGGAGGGCGCCTGCTTGGTCACCGTTGCTTCCATCGCCCTGCCGTGCCCGTTCCTGATCGTCACCGATCGGCGATCATACGCGATGTCGTGCGCTGCGGTAGCGGCTCCCCGCGCATGGCATGGCGGCGGCATGCACACGCGAGCCGGCGCCGGGCCGCGCCGGCGCATGGCATGCCGTTGCGGAAGCTCCGGTTCTTGCGCGAAAGATGGGAAAAGCGCAGGTTCGGCGCGCAGCATCGGACCGGTCCCGCGCGGGGGCCGGAGGGGGAACATTTCATGATCGAGCCGTACAACGCGGTCGGCCTCATCCCGACATTCTGGGGCATTCGCCGCCGCGAGGACATCAAGACCAACATCGACCATTTGAAGAACCTGACCAAGGCGGCCTTCTGGCTGTCCAATCTCGACATCCCGGTGCGCCTTCTGGCGATCCCCGAAGGCGCCCTGATGGGCTTCAACGACGAGGTTCTGGACGTCGACCACGCCGAGTTCGCCAACACCTGCTGCATCGACATTCCCGGCCCCGAGACCGACGAGATCGGCAAGCTCGCGCGCGAGTGGAACGTCTTCGTCATGGCGCAGGCAAAGGCCCGCCATCCGGACTGGAAGGACCGCTTCTTCAATGTCGGCTTCATCGTCGACCCGGACGGCAACGTCATCCTGAAGCACTACAAGCTCGGCGCGCTTCTGCCGGTCGAGCGCTCGGTGTCGCCGCACGACATCTACGACTGGTGGATCGAGAAGTACGGCCGCACGCTCGACGCCTTCTGGCCGGTCGCCGACACCAAGATCGGCCGGCTCGGCATCATGATGGCGATGGAGGGCTCTTATCCGGAGAACGGCCGCGGGCTCGCGATGAACGGCGCCG
>NZ_AKZI01000254.1 GCF_000293785.1 Rhodovulum sp. PH10
AGATACATCGCGTGCACCGCGCGGCTCATGCTCTCCTGGCCGCCGGCGACCACGACGCTCGCATCGCCCGCCTGGATCGCCTGCGCGCCCATCGCCACCGCGCGAAGGCCCGAGCCGCACACCTGATTGATGGTCAGCGCCGTCTTCTCGACCGGGATGCCGGCGGCGACCGCCGCCTGCCGCGCCGGGTTCTGGCCTTGGGCGGCGGTCAGCACCTGGCCGAGAATCACGTCGTCGACGTCGGCGGGAGACACGCCCGCGCGCTTCATCGCCTCGGCGAGCGCGACGGTGCCGAGCTCGT
>NZ_AKZI01000255.1 GCF_000293785.1 Rhodovulum sp. PH10
ACGAGCTCGGCACCGTCGCGCTCGCCGAGGCGATGAAGCGCGCGGGCGTCGCCCCGGCCGACGTCGACGACGTGATTCTCGGCCAGGTGCTGACCGCAGCCCAAGGCCAGAATCCGGCGCGGCAGGCGGCGGTCGCCGCCGGCATCCCGGTCGAGAAGACGGCGCTGACCATCAATCAGGTGTGCGGCTCGGGCCTCCGCGCGGTGGCGATGGGCGCGCAGGCGATCCAGGCCGGCGATGCGCGCGTCGTTCTCGCCGGCGGCCAGGAGAGCATGAGCCGCGCGGTGCACGCGATGTATCT
>NZ_AKZI01000256.1 GCF_000293785.1 Rhodovulum sp. PH10
CCGATCTGGAATCCCGACGTCCCGCAGACCATGAACTTCTTCGAGCAGTGGGAAGAGGTGCCGGACAACGTCGAGTACGACAACGGCTTCAAGATCCAGTGGGAGAACTTCATCCGCTACGTCGTCGCCGACGGGCCGTGGAGCCACGGCCTGGTCGAGGGCGTGAAGGGCGTTCAGCTCGCCGAGCTGGGCTTGCAGAGCTGGAAGGAGCGCCGCTGGCTGGACGTGCCGGCCGTGGTGATCTGAACCGGCCTTCGGCAAGACGACGCTCCGGGCCGTGCGGACCTCTCGCCCGCACGGCCGAGCGACCCCCGATCGTCGCCGAGCGCCGTCCACCTTCCGAGCGTCTTCCGGTGCGGGAAACCGCCGCACCGCGGAGGCGCTCTTTTTTTGTGCCCGCTCGTTTCGTGAGCGCTTCCGGTGGCCGGATGGCGGGCCCGGCGCGCCCGACGGTACGCCACCGTTCCGACCTCGCCCGAACGGCCGATGTCACCCGCGATTCGGGTAGGCCGGGCATGCCGCAAATCCATGACTGCTACCCGGCCGACCCGCTTGCGGCATGCCGGCGCCGGTTGTAACCATCTGGTTATAACGGCTGAGGGAGCGGCCAATGATCTGTTGTCGTCCGGGTGCGTGGGCGTGCGTCCGCGCTGCATCCGCCGAACGCGCGGTCGCCCGTTTTGCCCGGGAGATTCGGCGATGACGGCGACGCGACTGACGGTTCTCGAGGCCCGCTCGTTCGAGCGGCCGGTCACCCTCCGCCTGCCGTTCCGCTTCGGCGTCGTCACGCTCACCGAGGCGCCGCAGGTCTTCACGAAAGTCCGCATCCGCCGCGAGGACGGCCGGGAAGGCGAGGGGTTCTCGGCCCAGCTGATGGTGCCGAAGTGGTTCGACAAGTCGACCGCCCTCACCAACGAGCAGAATTTCGATCAGCTCCGCACCTCGCTCGCGATCGCCCGCCGC
>NZ_AKZI01000257.1 GCF_000293785.1 Rhodovulum sp. PH10
ACGGAGACACCCCGGCGGGCGGCGATCCGGCCGGGCCGCTCGCCGGCCAAAAGGGCGACGGCGATCTCCCGCTCGGCCGGGGTGAGGACGGCCGCATGGGCCGGGTCGAGGGCGCCGGCGCCGGGCATGGTCTCGAGTGCGACGATCGTGGTGGCGCCGAACCCGATGTCGTTGCGGTCGCGCGGAACGGCGACGGCGCGGATGCGAACCGCGCTGCCGTGCCGGCCCGCCAGCGTCGCCGTGGCGGTCGGTCGAGGCGGCTCGCCGCGGATCGCCCCGGCGGTGCCGGCGATGGCATGCGCGAGCCGGCCGGCCGCCTCGGGGGTGGCGCCGGTGAGCCGACCCCGCTCCACCGTCAGCACGTTGCCGTCGCGTAGAACGGCCTCGGCGGATGGCGACAGCGCGACGATCCGTCCGTACCGGTCGACCGCCAGGGCGCAGG
>NZ_AKZI01000258.1 GCF_000293785.1 Rhodovulum sp. PH10
GGTGAGCTGCCTCGGCGCGACCCACATCCCGAGCCGGGTCGACGAGCGCGGCAACACCTATGCGGCCGACGCCGACGACGCCGCCTACGCCACCTTCCAGCTCGCCGGCGGCGTGGTCGCCCAGATGAACTCGTCGTGGTGCGTGCGCGTGCGGCGCGACGACCTCGTCACCTTCCAGGTCGACGGCACCGAGGGCTCGGCGGTCGCCGGCCTCACCAAATGCTGGACCCAGCACCGCGTCAACACCCCGCGCCCGATCTGGAATCCCGACGTCCCGCAGACCATGAACTTCTTCGAGCAGT
>NZ_AKZI01000259.1 GCF_000293785.1 Rhodovulum sp. PH10
ACGGAGACACCCCGGCGGGCGGCGATCCGGCCGGGCCGCTCGCCGGCCAGCAGAGCGACGGCGATCTCCCGCTCGGCCGGGGTGAGGACGGCCGCATGGGCCGGGTCGAGGGCCGGATCGAGAACGCTGGCGCCGGTCATGGTCTCGAGTGCGACGATCGTGGTGGCACCGAAGCCGATGTCGTTGCGGTCGCGCGGAACGGCGACGGCGCGGATGCGAACCGCGCTGCCGTGCCGGCCCGCCAGCGTCGCCGTGGTGGTCGGTCGAGGCGGCTCGCCGCGGATCGCCCCGGCGGTGCCGGCGATGGCATGCGCGAGCCGGCCGGTCGCCTCGGGGGTGGCGCCGGCGAGCCGGCCCCGCTCCACCGTCAGCACGTTGCCGTCGCGCAGAACGGCCTCGGCGGACGGCGACAGCGCGACGATCCGTCCGTACCGGTCGACCGCCAGGGCGCAGG
>NZ_AKZI01000260.1 GCF_000293785.1 Rhodovulum sp. PH10
CTCGCGGCCCCGGGGGGGGGGGGGGGGGGGGGGCGAAGAACGCGCGCAAAAGAAAAGCCCCGGGGGAGACCCCCGGGGCTTCCACTCGACAGGAGAGTCGAGATCGATCAGTAGCGGGCCATCAACGGCACGCCGCCGCCGAAGCGGTAGTTCAGGCCGACCTTGGCGGTGTGGATGCCGTCGTACTCGGTGTTCCAAGTGCCGATGCCCGGGACGAAGTTCGTCTGCGTCTCGTCGAGGGCGATGTACATGTACTCGGCCTTGATCGACCAGTTCGGGTCGAACGCCCACTCGATGCCGCCGCCGACCGTCCAGGTCGTCACGGTGTCGTCGATGCTGGCCGCATAGCCCACGCCCGTGGTGGTCACGCCCGTGATGCCGGATTCGACGTCGACGAACGCCGCGCCGCCCTTCACGTAGATCATCGCGCGATCGAACGAGTAGCCGAGACGGCCGGTGATCATGCCGTACCAGTCGCCGACCTTCGTGGACGAGCTCTCGACAAAGAAC
>NZ_AKZI01000261.1 GCF_000293785.1 Rhodovulum sp. PH10
TTCCAAACTCCTCGACGAAGCAATTCGGGGGTCGGGGTCTTGCGCGGAACGAACTGTGCGGGGTTGCCGGAATGCGCTCAAATGAATTAAGACGCCGGACAGATGAGCCGTGCTCATCCGAGAACCGGCCGGCCGGCTGGCCGGCGCATTGCTCGAGGATGCGGCGTCGTTCGCATGTGCGAGAGGAGGCGGGGCGACCGATGGTCCCCCCCGGCGCGGCCGCGAGGGACTCGGGGCTCACCGGCGACTGCCCAGAAAACCAGCGTTCAGTGCTGCTTTTCGTGCCGGCCGGCGGGGGAGAGCGGCGTGGTGAGCGTGTCGCACGACGCGCGCTGCAGTGCGGGATGCGCGCGCCTCTGCGGCCACCGGGGCGCGGCGACGTCGGGCGGCTCGCACGGCGAGATCTGCGTCGTCACGCATCCGACATATGCGTCGAATGCAAGGCGTCGCATGCGAGCGCCGCGCGCCGTGCACGGGGCGCCGCGGCTCGGCTTGCGCAGGTCCGCCGGGGCGGGCACGGTGTGATACCGGATTCGGGTGATCAGTTCCGAGTGATGGATTTTGGCCACC
>NZ_AKZI01000262.1 GCF_000293785.1 Rhodovulum sp. PH10
ACCAAGGGCGCGATCGCCAGCAGAGCGAGCACCAGCGGCACCGGCGTCAGCGCGTGGGTGAGCACCCAGGCGATCACCACGCCGACCGTGGTGCCGAACATGAACTCGGCGATCCGGCGGTGGGTCGCCTGCGCGTCCGGCACCATGATGACGAGCGGCGCGACGGTGATCCAGATCGCCCGGGTCATGCCGAGCGCGTTGCCGATCCACAGGCCGACCATCGCGACGAGGGCGTAGGCGGCGGCGAAGCGCAGCCATTCGGAGTGTCGCGCGAACCCGGACGGCGGCACGAAGCCGGCCGGCGCCGGCAGCGGACCGTGGCGAACGTGGTCGATCGTGCGGGCGGCAGCGGCCACCGCGACCGCCAGCAGCACGAAGCCGAACTCGACCGGCCGGATGTTCGGCATGCCGGCGGTGAGGCCGAGCGCGATCGCCGCGAACCGGGTGGCGAGATGCGGGCCGCGGCCGAGCCGCGTCAGCCAGCCGGCGGCAAACAGCGCGAGCGCGAACACCCCCCAGAACGGCGCCGAGTAGCCGCCGAGCAGGAAGCCGACGAAGCC
>NZ_AKZI01000263.1 GCF_000293785.1 Rhodovulum sp. PH10
CGTGCACGGCGCGATCAACATGCTCGGCCTCGCCAAGCGCTTGCGGGCGCGGCTGCTGCAAGCCTCCACCTCCGAGGTCTATGGCGACCCCGAGATCCACCCGCAGCGCGAGGATTACTGGGGCCGGGTCAACCCGATCGGCACCCGCAGCTGCTACGACGAAGGCAAGCGCTGCGCCGAGACCTTGATGTTCGACTACCACCGCCAGCACGCGCTGGAGATCAAGGTGGTGCGCATCTTCAACACCTATGGCCCGCGGATGCACCCGAACGACGGGCGGGTGGTGTCGAACTTCATCGTCCAGGCGCTCGAGGGCGAAAACATCACCATTTACGGCGACGGCCGGCAGACCCGCTCGTTCTGCTATGT
>NZ_AKZI01000264.1 GCF_000293785.1 Rhodovulum sp. PH10
CGCAGGCTTCCTCCTCGCCACACGCGAAGCACTTCCGTGAATCCCGTAGGCGTGCGGGGAGAGGTCGGACCGCGTAGCGGTCCGGCCAAGGGGGAACTCGAGCAAATCACCGAAGCATACGCCCCTTGGCCCGGCGAGCTGCGCTCGCCGACCCTCTCCCGACGGGAGAGGGTGAGGACCCGAGCCATCCGGCTGGAAACCGTATCGACTTCGGGCGCCGCCAATCGAGACGCGCTCATACCAACGGCGACAGAGTCCGGCCTCGTCCTGAGGAGCACTCCGCAGGAGTGCGTCTCGAAGGGCGAGG
>NZ_AKZI01000265.1 GCF_000293785.1 Rhodovulum sp. PH10
ATGTCTTCGGGTATCACGCTTTCCGCCGGCGTCCGCCAGAACCTGCTCTCGCTGCAGAACACGGCCGACATGATGGCGACGACCCAGAATCGTCTCGCCACCGGCAAGAAGGTCAACTCCGCTCTCGACAACCCGTCCAACTTCTTCACCTCGCAGTCGCTCGGCGACCGGGCCGGCGACCTCAACTCGCTGCTCGACTCGATCGGCCAGGCGGTGAAGACGCTGGAAGCCGCCAACAACGGCATCACCTCGATCACCAAGCTCGTCCAGTCGGCCAAGTCGATCGCCCAGCAGGCCCGCTCGGCGACCGCCCCGGCGACCACCTACGACGC
>NZ_AKZI01000266.1 GCF_000293785.1 Rhodovulum sp. PH10
AGCCCTGGCCCTGCACCTCGCCCATCCGCAGCGCGTTGCGGCGGATGTTCGTGGCGTGCGCGGCCAGATCGCGCAAGAGATTGTCGCCCGGTTTCATGGGCAGCGAGCGTTCGTCCATCGATGGACTCCTCGGGTTCGTGATGCGGAAAGCGGGTGCGGTCGTGCGTTCGCTCGGACGAGCGAGCGCGACACGACGGGCGAGCACGGGGGTGGAGACGGTCCCGAAGAGCGGGAATGCGCAGTCCGGACGTGAGTCATTCCAAACTCCTCGACGAAGCAATTCGGGGGTCGGGGTCTTGCGCGGAA
>NZ_AKZI01000267.1 GCF_000293785.1 Rhodovulum sp. PH10
CGTGGCGCGCCCCCGCGTTCCTTTCGGGCGTGGGCTCCCCCTCACCCGCGCGCGATGCGCGCGACCTCTCCCCGGCGGGGAGAGGTGAAGAGGCGTCCGTTGCGGGGAAGCTCACCACCGTCTCGATCAGATTGCCGTCGGCGTCCCACGGCGCCGGGCGACGCACCGCGGCAAAGATCGGGTTGTTCACCTCGAGGTCGATCTGGCGCACCAGCTCGACCATGCCGTCGTAGCCGCCATAGGGGTTCGAGCGCTCCTGATTGATGTCGAGCCACGGCGTCTTCGCCTTGAGCGCGATGAACTGGGTGCGCCCGCCCGACAGCATGATGTCGGCGGCGCCCTCGCTCAGCATGCGATAGAGGTCGCGCTGCGCCATCGATTCGAACATGTGCGCGTCCTCGCGCATCAGAATCTTGATGCGGTCGCGATCCTCGGGGGTCGACTTCTTCACCGAGGTGCCGACCACCTCCATGCCGACCTCCATCAGGGCGGCGACCACCGACCACGACTTCACGCCGCCGGTGTTGACCAGCACCCGCTTGCCGGCGAGCCTTTCACGGAACGGCTCCAGCCGGGCGTAAGCGCGCGCCTCCTCCTCCTCGATCAGCGCCTCGGTGCGGGCGAGCAGATCGTCCGGCGCGCCGCGCGCGACCAGGAGCTTCGCGACCTTGCGCAACGATTCCGAGGTGTCGAGGATGCCGTAGAACGAGCCCTCGAAATACGGGATGCCCCAGCGCTCCTGCATCTGGCGAGCGAGACCGATCAGCGCGGTCGAGCACACCACCATGGTGGCGCGCGCGGTGTGGGCGGCGGCGATGTCGGCGTAGCGCGCGTCACCCGGCACGCAGGTGCGGATGCGGATGCCGAGCTTGTCGAACAGCGGCTTCACCTGCCAGAACTCGCCGGACAGGTTGAACTCGCCGAGGATCACCACGTCGGTCGGCGAGACGTCGTCGGGCTCCACCGTGCCGATCACGTGGTCGAGCAAGGCCTGGCCGGCGATCTTGTTGCCGAGATTCTTCGAGCCGACGAAGCCCGCGCCGTGCACCGGCACCACCGGCAGACCGTATTTCTTCGCGGCGTGCTTGCAGACAGCGTCGATGTCGTCGCCGACCAGCGCGGTGACGCAGGTCGCATAGACGAACACCGCGGCCGGATGGAACCGCTGGGCGATCTCGCGGATCGCCTTGTAGAGCTTCTTCTCGGCCGACCCGGTGACGATGTCGAGCTCGGTCAGGTCGGTGGTGAAGCTGCGCCGCCACAGGTCGGAGCCCGACGAGCCGCAGCCGCGATTGTCCCAGGAATTGCCCTCGCACGCGAGCGGACCGTGGATCAGATGGGCGACGTCGGTGACCGGCTGCAGCGCGATTTTTGCGCCGTCGAAGGCGCAGCCGCCGGCGGCCGCCCCCGGCGTCAGCGGCTTGGAGCAGCCGGCCTTGCGGTCCTTGTCCGACTTGCCGCGATTGGTGGCGCAAGCGGGCTCGTCGAACAGCGCGCGGACCCGGTCCTTCAACATGCGTCTCACCTCCCGGAGTGAGCCGTTGCGGCGACGGACGTCGTCGCCCTGGTCTTCACCTTTCCCCACCCGCGGGGAGAGGTCGAAATCCATGCCCGAGGCAGGGATTTCGGGTGAGGGGCGCTGCGGCTCGAGCCGAACCGCCGTTGCCCCCCCCCCCCCCCCCCCCCCCCC
>NZ_AKZI01000268.1 GCF_000293785.1 Rhodovulum sp. PH10
GCTCGCCAACCAGGCGAACCAGGCGGTGCTGCGGCTGTTCTGATCGATCGACCTCCTCGCGGCCCACGGGCCGCGCACACACCGACGAGCGGCGGGGCGAAAGCCCCGCCGTTTTCGTTTGTGGTGCCTTGATACCTCAGAACACACATGGTTACCGCTGAAATACCTAATTACCGGCGCTCGCGGTACCTTTGTATGGCACGCCGTACGGCGACACCACCGTTGTTTTCATTGATGAAAACAGTCCGGAAACCACCTTTCGCAGCCGCGCCGGCAAAAAACCCGTTATCACCCGATTAACCACGTTTGTTTACGTCCGCTTACCCGGAGCCGTGCGATCACGACCCGTGACCGAGAACGGTCACGCTCACAACCGCGTAGCCGCAACCAGAAAGGTTGAGTTCCATGTCTTCGGGTATCACGCTTTCCGCCGGCGTCCGCCAGAACCTGCTCT
>NZ_AKZI01000269.1 GCF_000293785.1 Rhodovulum sp. PH10
TTAAATGTCTCCGATGTGGCTATATGTCATGGATAAAGGCAGCCCCCTATATCTTTTTTTGTGGCAGCATGGGTCCATCAAAGCAATTATTCAGGGTCTTAATGACCTCCACAGCTCTAAACGTAATTCATCTGGCTTTGCCTGTACTTACTTCCTCCATGAAAAAAAGTGTTGATAATGCTCATAATGCTGCCCAGCAATTTCCTCCCTTCTCAAGACTATTCTGGCTTCCTGGGTACTTAAAAACAGGGCTTAGAGTATGGCTGCTGACAAAATTGCACTCTAAACGCTAGCTTAGGTCTTCTGCGGCCGCGATATCCTGCAGATGCATCCAGTACTAGTATGGCCC
>NZ_AKZI01000270.1 GCF_000293785.1 Rhodovulum sp. PH10
TTCGCGCCGCAACGCAGCCCGCGTCCGAGTTTCCAAACGGGCTCTGAGCGCCCGTCGCACCGGTCGCGCCCGTCCCACTGGTCGCTGCCGTCGCACCGGTCGCGACCATCGCGCCCGGTCCGCCGGCGGCCCGCCGACCCCTCCGTCGCTCTCCCGTTTCTCCCCCGTTTCGGTCCCGCGTCGCCCCGCCGCTCGGCGGGGCCGCCGCGTCGCTTGCGGCGAGCCCCCGATGCGGCGCCGCCGTCCGCGCGCGGAGCATCGCACCGGCGCCCACCACCCCGACGTGCAAAAGCTTTCGAGCGTAATCGGTAACCCTTCGGAAACCATGCGGATTTCCATACCGCCGCGCGCTTCGGCGTTATCCTACCGTTAATGTCAGCCCACTACCGTCGGCGGCGGCCGGGCGTGAAATCACGTCCGACGACGAGAACGTCGCAAGCCACACGCCAGTACAGCTCGCAACCAGAAAGGTTGAGTATAATGTCTTCGGGTATCACGCTTTCCGCCGGCGTCCGCCAGAACCTGCTCT
>NZ_AKZI01000271.1 GCF_000293785.1 Rhodovulum sp. PH10
AGGACGGCCTGTGGGATGCCTTCAACGGCTATCACATGGGCATCACCGCCGAGAACGTCGCCAAGAAGTGGCAGGTTTCGCGCGAGGATCAGGACGCATTTGCTGCCGCCTCGCAGAACAAGGCGGAAGCCGCCCAGAAGGCCAAAAAGTTCGACGCGGAAATCGTCCCGGTGACGATCAAGGGCCGCAAGGGCGACACCGTGGTGTCGGTCGACGAGTTTCCGCGCGCCGGCGTGACGGCCGAAAGCCTCGGCAAGCTGAAGCCGGCGTTCGCCAAGGACGGCACGGTGACGGCGGGCAACGCGTCGGGCA
>NZ_AKZI01000272.1 GCF_000293785.1 Rhodovulum sp. PH10
CCGGCCCGGCGGCGCCGGGCGCCCGCGCCGTCGATCGCGGCGGGCCCTCTGGCGCGGGCGGCGGCCGCGGCCGCTCACGGGTGGTGACGGTGCCGGGCCTGCCGCCGGTCGTCGTCCCGGACGGGCCGCGCAACCGCAACTCCTACAGCGACCGGGTCGAGCGCTGCATGCATTACGGCACCGCCGGCGGCGTGCCGACCAGCGAGATCGGCCGCTTCACCGCGGTTTGTGCGCACTGATTCTTTCGTCGCCTGCGCACAGATCGCCTGAAAAGCATGTTTCCGTCATGCGCGGGCTTCGACCCGCGCATCCACCGAAATCAAGAACTCTCTTTTGTTCAGGTTGATGGATCGCCGGG
>NZ_AKZI01000273.1 GCF_000293785.1 Rhodovulum sp. PH10
GGGGTTCAATGTAAGTTTTACGCAACTCTTGTAATAGACGTTTGTAAGTTATCGTTTTATTACTTACATTTGAATCCATGAAAACAGCAGATACAACTTTAGCACAAGCAAACGCCCTTACTCAAGCACGCTACAACTTTACAGCTGTTGAAAAACGGGCGGTTTACTTCATCATCAAGGAAGTAAGAAGGCAGTTTATTGAGACAAACACAGGCCAAAAAGACCTGTTTAACGACCTTGTAGTTCATCTCGAAACAAAAAGCCTGCAAAAGACGGATTCCAACCTTCGAGACATCTATACATCTCTTCGAAGCTTGCGGAAAAAATCAATCTACATCGAAGACAACGACCGGGTTTTAGATGTTGGATACATCAACTATTTTGA